>VSQE01000044.1 GCA_009775705.1 Prevotellamassilia sp. | reverse complement strand
TTCCATACGCTTAACGAGTTCTGCGGCATATTTGGGCGGGTGCAGTTCAAGGAAAGCCTGGCCGAAGCAAGCCGAGAAGGTAGGCGTGGGCTCGGTGATGCCGCGCTCTGTTCCGGCGAGTTTGGCGGTGAAGCCGGAGAGGAAGTAGTACTTCGTCTGCTCGGGGTCCAGAATGCTGACGGGAGGCAATACGCCGAAGGCATCAGCCGAGAGGAAGATGACATTCTTGGCAGCGGGAGCGGCCGAGATAGGTTTCACGATGTTCGTGATGTGGTTGATGGGGTAGGAAACGCGGGTGTTTTCCGTTACGCTCTTGTCATCGAAGTCGATCTTGCCGTTGGCGTCAACCGTAACGTTCTCCAGCAGGGCGTTGCGCTTGATGGCGTTGTAGATGTCGGGCTCGCTCTCTTTGTCGAGTTTGATGACTTTGGCATAGCAGCCGCCTTCGAAGTTGAACACGCCGTTGTCGTCCCATCCGTGCTCGTCGTCACCGATGAGCTGACGTTTCGGGTCGGTGGAGAGGGTGGTCTTTCCGGTTCCGGAGAGGCCGAAGAAGATGGCCGTCTCACCCTTCTCGTTCGTGTTGGCGGAGCAGTGCATGGAGGCGATACCCTTCAAGGGGAGGTAGTAGTTCATCATGGAGAACATACCTTTCTTCATCTCGCCGCCGTACCATGTGTTGATGATTACCTGTTCGCGGCTGGTGATGTTGAATACGACTGCCGTCTCGCTGTTCAGGCCCAGTTCCTTGTAGTTTTCCACTTTGGCCTTGCTGGCGTTGTAAACTACGAAGTCGGGTTCGAACTCGGCCAGTTCCTCTTCCGTGGGACGGATGAACATGTTGGTAACGAAGTGAGCCTGCCAGGCCACTTCCATGATGAAGCGGACAGCCATGCGGGTGTCCTTGTTGGCACCGCAGAAGCCGTCTACCACGAAGAGGCGCTTGCCGCTCAGTTCCTTCTGGGCTATTTCCTTGACGGTTGCCCAGGCTTTCTCGCTGGCGGGTTTGTTGTCGTTCTTATATTCTTCGCTAGTCCACCATACGGTATCCTTGGAGTTCTCGTCCATGACGATGAACTTGTCCTTGGGGGAACGGCCCGTATAGATACCCGTCATTACGTTCACTGCGCCCAGCTCGGTCTGCTGACCTGCTTCGTAGCCTTCGAGACCGGCTTTGGTTTCCTCCTCGAAAAGAACCTCGTAGGAAGGATTGTGTACCACTTCGGTTACTCCGGTGATGCCGTACTTAGTCAAATCTAATGTTGCCATAATATTTTATAGAATGATTAATGAATGATTTTTTGCGGAGGGACAGGTCGGGACGCTTGCCCGCTTTCCCTATACCGTAGCAAAGGTACGGAAAAAGATTTTTGTCCGACATAAAAAAGCCAAGAATTTCCTTGTGCGACAGGTAAATATTAATTCATTTTTGGCAATTTTATGCAACAAACCGAAAATTTGTAAGTTCGGGTTTGCAAATCCTGTCGGACACCCGCAGCCTTTGTTTGTCCCATTCAAAAAATAGTACTACTTTTGCAGCATATATATATTGTATATCTACAAAACACCTACTGCCACATGAAAAAGTATCTAACAGTTGTTTTCTTCAGCCTGGTGGCCTTCGCGGCGTCGGCCCAGACCGAAATCAAGTACGGCTATCTGAGTTACGACAGCCTGATGTGTTCCATGCCTGAATATGCCGAGATGAAGAGCCAGATGGAGAACCTGCGCAAGAAGTACGAGGCCGAGGCGCTCTATAACGAGACTTCTTTTCGGCGTATGTTTGCGGAGTTTCTGCAAGGGCAGAAGGACTTTCCGCAGAACATTCTTCTCAAGCGCCAGCGCGATTTGCAGGAGGCCATGGAGAAGGGGATGGCCTTCCGCCGCTCGGCCGACAGTCTGCTTGTCAGTGCGGAGGCTGATATGCGTCGTCCCATCCGTGAGCGTCTGAACAAGGCTATTGCCGAGGTGGGACGGGAACGCGGCTACGAGTGTGTGGTCAATACCGATATGGAGACTTTTCCCTTTCTGCATCCCTCCGTGTCGGAAAACGCCGCTCCTTTTGTCATCAAAAAACTGAATGCCGTCAAGCCATGAGCCTGTCTTCCACGAAAGTTTCCGCTGCCGGGCCTGTCGGTGTGTTCGACTCCGGCTATGGCGGACTGACTATTCTGCGTCAGATACGCCAGCTCATGCCGCAGTATGACTATCTGTATCTGGGCGATAACGCCCGTGCGCCCTATGGTTCCCATTCCTTCGAGGTGGTCTATGAATATACGCTTCAGGCGGTGGAGGCCCTGTTTGCCCGCGGGTGCAATCTCGTGATACTGGCCTGCAACACCGCTTCGGCCAAAGCCCTGCGTTCCATCCAGCAGAACGATCTCTCGCGCATCGACCCCACCCGGCGTGTGCTGGGAGTCATCCTGCCTACGGTGGAGGCTGTCGGCGGCATCACCCGTTCCCGTCATGTCGGCGTGTTGGCGACGACGGGAACCATTCTGTCGCGTTCCTACGAGATGGAGATTCATAAATTGCATCCCGAGATTGCCGTCACGGGACAGGCCTGTCCCATGTGGGTCCCGCTGGTCGAGAACGATGAGTTCGATTCGCCCGGGGCCGATTATTTCGTGAAGAAGCGCGTAGAGGGCATCCTCCGCACGGATCCGGACATCGACACGCTGATACTGGCCTGTACCCACTATCCGCTGCTGATGGAGAAGATCGTGAAGTATACTCCTGCCGGGGTGCGTATCGTCACTCAGGGCGAGTATGTGGCCGCCAGTCTGGCCGACTATCTGCGCCGCCACCCCGATATGGACCGCCGGTGCGGCAAGGGAGGACGCAGCCGCTACCTCACCACCGAAAGTCCGGAGAAGTTCCGCGAGAGCGCCCTTCTCTTTATGCGTGAGAAGGAAGTGGACGTGGAGCGGATCTCCCTGGGGTAATTTCCCCGCTCCGCTCTGTTCCGGATAAAAAAGTATTGTTGACGGGAAATTTACAAGGCGTGTAAAAAGTTTTTACGTGCCTTGTAAATTTTTTTACACGCCTTGTAAAAGTTTTTACATGCCTTGTAAAAAAAAGACCGTGTGTTTCCTGTTTTGCGGTTTGCCGGAAGTAGTGAAAAGCGGCCGTGCCGCTTTCCGGTATCCATTAAAAAATCCTCCCGCTGTCCGTGGGGCAACGGGAGGATGTATCTCGTGGAAATGTCGGTCCTTTTTACAGGTTCGGGTTGATTTCCTTCCACTTGGCTATTTCGGGAACGATGTTCAGCGTCACCAGTTCATCGCGCATCTTGCAGAGGTGGGCGTAGCTGGCATCCAGTTTGGCCTGCTCCTCGGCAGTTCCTTCGGGCATCACGTAGTGGCAGCCCGTAGCGTCGAGCGTGGTGTCCATGGCCATCATGATGTGGCTGTATTTCTCGTTGTTCACGAATGTGCCTGCGGGGTAGCGGAATTTCTCGCCGCCCATCACCGAGCGGATCATTTCCACGCTCAGGTAGGACGGGCTTTGGAAGGAACTGCGGCCGCGCAGTTTGATGATGGCGGCGCCGCCCTGCGTCACGTCCTTCTTCATCTGTTCCCATTCGGCTTCGGGGAATTCATCGGTGCCGATGATGTCCGTCAGCGGGCGTCCGGCAATCTTCACGGCCGATCCGTATACGGCCATCTGTTCGCCGTGGCCGCCATAGGTGGCGCAGCCTGTCACTTCGCTCTGCATCACGCCGAACTTCTTGGCCAGCGCGCTTTGCAGGCGGGTGCTGTCCAGAGCGGCCAGGGTGGTTACCTGCGAGGGTTTCAGGCCCGAGTAGAGCAGGGTTACCAGACCCGTCAGGTCGGCGGGGTTGAAGATGATTACCACGTGCTTCACATCGGGGCAGTACTGTTTGATGTTTTTGCCCAACTGCTCGGCGATCTCGCAGTTGCCTTTCAGCAGGTCCTCGCGGGTCATGCCTTCCTTACGGGGAGCGCCGCCCGAGGATATGATGTATTTGGCATCCTTGAAAGCCTCGGCCACATCGGTCGTAGCCGTGATGTTCACATCGCCGAAGCCGCACTGGCGCATCTCCTCGGCCACACCTTCGGGCGAGAACACGTCATAGAGGCAGATGTTCGAGGTGAGGCCCATCATCAGGGCGGACTGAACCATGTTGGAGCCGATCATGCCGGCAGCTCCTACAATCACAAGTTTGTCGTTGGTCAAAAAAGCCATAGTCGTATGTTTGTTTATAAAGTTATGGATAATGTTCTGTCGGTTTGTCCCGTTTCTGCAAAAGTACGAAATTACTTTGTGTCTCTCCCCATCTTCCCCTCTTTATTTTTCTTAAAAAAAGAGATTTCCGGGGAGTGGGATTCTCTCCCGCTTACGCGCTTTCGCCGTTCCTGCGGAAGACACGTTACGGACGGAAAAAACATCGGTGATGTCAATTTGTCTTCGTGGGCTGTCGCGCTTCGTTTTTTTGTTGTATATTTGTCGTAATTTGTATAAAAAGCATTCTGACTATGAGAACACTTCTCTCGCTTTTCTGTTTTGTGTCCCGGGGCTGTTCCTGAAGGATGCTTCGTGGAAGCGGACGGAACAGGGAGAAAGAAAATGAATTGTTTAAATGATTAATATAAAAAACATGATGTCTTGTAAGATTCAGCAAATTCGTTGCCTGCTTATGCTGCTGCTGTTTTCGGCGGCGGGTGCAGGCTGGGCGCAAGACGCCTATGTGAGAGGCAGTCTCTACCGCGTTATTTCGCAGGCCGACAGGTCGGGCAAGGCGCTCGGCATGACGGCCGGAGGCAAGTTGCAGATGGCGGCGCCTGATGCGGCGGACGTGTCGCAGTATTGGACGCTCTCTGAACTTTCCGGTTCGTGGCGCATCATCAACCCCTTCAGCAACCGGGCCGTCCGCACCGAGGGCGACCGTGTGGAGCAGGGCGAGAACAACGGGTCGGACGAGGCGCAGCTCTGGAAGACGGAGCCGGCGGCGGGCGGTACTGTCCTGCTCGTCCCGACTAACCGGTCCGACATGGCCGCCGCAGTGAGGCCCGACGGCAGCGTGGCACTGCTGCCCAAGGCGAAGGCGGCCGCCGACAAGGCCGCGCGCTTCCGTATCGCCGAGGCCGACAAGGCCGGCTTCGACGTGGCGCTGACCTACCGCATCCGTTCCGTGGCTCATCCCGAACTGGTGCTGGGCAATGGCGATTCGGGCGAGAACAACGCGCGCATCGTGGGCGAGAAGGCCGATGCCGGCAACCGCGGACAGTACTGGACGGTCAAGATGCTCGACCTGGACCGCCGCGTGGTGGAGAACGCTTTCTACACGCAGCATTTCGATGACGGCGGTGACAATGCCGCCATCGACTACCTGTTGCAGTGGCCCGCGCAGGAGGGCGTATGGAACAACGCGCAGTTCCGCTTCGAACCGGTGGGACAGGACGGGGCCTGGCGCATCCTTTCCGCCTCGGAGCGGAAGGCCGGCAAGATGTATGCCCTGCGCGACGGTCGTCTGCGCCTTGTGCCCTATGACGCGAAGGACCGCGAGGCGTGGTTCACCTTCGAACAGGTGGAGAAGCCCAAAATCAAATCGCCCTATTGGGAGGACGAGACCGTCTTTGCCGAGAACAAGGAGCCGGGTGCGGCTACTTTCCTGCCCTATGCCACGGAGCAGGAGATGCTGGCCGATGCCGCTTACTACGCCACGCCCTGGACCGTGCCGCAGAGTTCGCGCTACCATAGTCTCAACGGCACGTGGCGCTTCCACTTCGTTCCCGAACCCTCGCAGCGTCCGCAGGACTTCTGGCAGGAGGGCTTCGACGTGTCGGCATGGGACACCATTCCCGTGCCCTCCAACTGGGAGATGCAGGGCTATGACCGCCCCATCTACTGCAACGTGGAATATCCCCATTCCAATACTCCGCCCTTCATCAAGGCCCGTCCGGGCTTCAACGACGGCGGCAAGAACTACGGCATCAACCCCGTCGGCTCATACGTGCGCACGTTCACGCTGCCCGAGGGTTGGGACGCGCGCCGCACCTACATCCACTTTGGCGGTATCTATTCCGCTGCCTTTGTCTGGATCAACGGGCAGTACGTGGGCTATACGCAAGGCTCGAACAACGTGGCCGAGTTCGACCTGACCCGCTACCTGCGCAAGGGAGAGAACCGGCTGGCCGTGCAGGTGTTCCGCTGGTCGGACGGTTCCTATCTGGAGTGTCAGGACATGTTCCGCATGTCGGGTATCTTCCGCGATGTATATATATATAATATGCCCCGCACGGCCGTGCGCGACCATTATATCACCTCGCAGCTGTTCGACGGCTACCGCAACGCGAAGCTCAACGTGAGCCTCTATTTTGATAACCGCGATGACTTGAAAGGCGACAAGTCGCTGCTTGTCACGGTTTACGACCCGGCCGGCCGCAAGGTGGGCGAACGTGTAGCTAAGTACGAGCACGGCGCCGTCAAGTGTGGAAAGATAGACGTGCCTTTTGAACTCAAGGATGTGCTGCCTTGGACGGCCGAAACTCCGAACCTCTATACCGTGCGTGTCGTGCAGAAGGACGAAGCCGGAAACGAGGAGATGGCCTTCTCCACCAAGTACGGTTTCCGCGACATCCGCATCCATGACTCGCAGGTCTACATCAACGGCCGGCGCGTGCTCTTCAAAGGTGTGAACCGCCACGACAGCGATCCGCTCTACGGCCGCGCCGTGCGCACGGAGTCGATGCTGCGCGACGTGTTGCTGATGAAGCGGAACAACATCAACACCATCCGTACCAGCCACTATCCCAACGCGGCGCGCATGTATGCCATGTTCGACCACTACGGGCTGTATGTCGTGGACGAGGCCGACCTGGAGGACCATGCCAACCAGAGCATCAGCGACCGTGCCTCGTGGGTGCCGGCCTTCACGGACCGCATCGACCGCATGGTGCTGCGCGACCGCAACCATCCCTCCGTCATCATGTGGAGCCTCGGTAACGAGGCCGGCAACGGTGAGAACTTCCGCTATTGCTACGATGCTGCCAAGCGGCTCGACAGCCGGCCCGTCCACTATGAGGGCACACGTTCCAACGGCTCCTACGGTGGCGGCCGATTCTCTGACTTCTACTCGAAGATGTATCCTGGCATGGCGTGGATGAACAAGAACACCTCCGGACTGGACAAGCCCATGTTTATCTGCGAATATGCCCATGCCATGGGCAATGCTGTGGGCAATCTGTCGGAATACTGGAACATTATCGAGAACAGCACATCGTGTATCGGCGGCTGTATCTGGGACTGGGTGGACCAGGCCATTTACGAGCCGAAAGAAATCAAGCAGGGACTGTTCCGTCTGCATACGGGCTATGACTTCCCCGGCCCGCATCAGGGTAACTTCTGCTCCAACGGCATCCTGCCCGCCACGCGCCACGAGAGCGCCAAACTGAAGGAGGTGAAAGCCGCCCACCAGTTCGTGAAGTTCGCCCTGACCAACGTAGACCCCTCGGACAATACGGCCGGTGTGCGTCTGTACAACGGCTATGCCTTCCAGACATTGGCTCCCTTTGACCTGCGCTACGAGGTGGTGCGCGACGGAAACATTGTGGGCACCAAAACCGTGAAACTCGGTGCCGTGGCTCCCGGCGATAGTCTGACGCTCTTGCTCAAACTGCCTAAGGCTGCGCTGAAGAAGGCTGCTGCCGCCGGCATGGAGACGCTGCTCAACCTGCATGTCGTTTGCCGTGAGGCGCAGAACTATGCTCCCGCCGGTCATGAGGTGGCCGCCCGCCAGTTCACCCTTACGGAGCGCGGTCCGCTGCCTCGCTTGCAAAGCGACACGAAAGCTCTTTTGGCTCAGACAAGCGCGCTGCATGAGGTACGTATCGGTAATGACAACGTCTCGGTGGCCTTCGACCCGCAGACCGGCCGGCTCACGTCGCTTGCCTTCAAGGGCCGTGAGGTCATTGCCGACAGACAGGGTTTCCTCTACGACAATCACCGTTGGATAGAGAACGACCGCTTCGGCGATACCTCCA
Source organism: Prevotellamassilia sp. (assembly GCA_009775705.1). Lineage (GTDB taxonomy): Bacteria > Bacteroidota > Bacteroidia > Bacteroidales > Bacteroidaceae > Alloprevotella. Next base: position 13,042 of record VSQE01000044.1, on the reverse strand, counting down.
ACGGACTGGAGGAAAAGGGCACCTGCACCGTTACGACCGAGGGCGGCAACACGGTGGTGAAGACCGTGCGCCGCGGCAAACTGTGCGACACGGAAATCGACTACACCATTTATCCGCAGGGCATCGTTGATGTGGAGGCCCGTTTCCTTCCCAAATCCGCCCACCTGCGCCGCGCCGGCCTTGTCTGCGCGTTGGATTCCGCCCTCGGCCGTGTGGACTATTACGCCCTCGGTCCGTGGGAGAACACCTGCGACCGCCGCGACGGAGTACTGGCCGGCCGTTACAGCACGACGGTGGCCGATATGCCTGAACGCTATATCAAGCCGCAGACTACTGGTGGCCGTGAGCAGTTGCGTGAACTGGTTCTCTCGGACGGCAAGGGTTTCGGTCTCAGAATCGAGACCGAGGGGCACGTAGGATTCTCGGCCCTGCGCTACACCGATGCCGACCTGATGAACGCCGCCCATACGTGGGAGCTGAAGGAACGCCCCTATACGGTGCTTCATCTTGACGCCTGGACACGCGGTATAGGCAACGCCTCCTGCGGTCAGGACGTGGGTACGCTGCCACAATACTGCGTGCCCGAGCGGCCCTTGACGTACAAACTGCGTCTCAGCGCCGTGAAGTGAGAACATCTCTTATGAAAAAACGCCAGCTTACAAGTTAATCCTTGCAGGCTGGCGTTTTAGGTTTATTATAGTTCCTTTTTAGGAAACACGTTGACGAAGGGCTTATTCGCCCGGCTTTTTCTTAGGCTTGATGTTGAGACGGTAGATGACGTGTGCCATGAAGTAGCGGGGAATCACGTTGCGGTAGGTCTCGGTGCGTCCCTGCGAGTTCATGGTCATCGTCAGGTTCGAGAGTTTGCCCAGCATGTCGAATCCGTCTATCAGGAACGTGAGGTTTGCCTTGGGCACCCGTTTGCTGAGGCGCGCGTTCCACACCAGATTGTTCGTGTTGGCTTCGGGGTCGTCATAGCCGCGGCGGCAGTACAGGGTCAGGTCCGTGGAGAACTGGATGCCCCAGGGCAGATCGGCCTGTAGTGTGGGACCGTAGTTGAAGTCGTAGACGTTTTGCGTGCCGAAGTCCTCGCGCGAGGAGCGCACGTTGTTATAGCCCAGGTAGCCCTTTGCGCCGATTTTCACTTTCCGGATGCGGTAGTCCAGGCGCAGGGTCTCGGTGATCCAGGTGATTCTTCCGGTGCTGCGCTGCGGGGCCTCGGTGGTGGTGGAAATCAGGTCCACGCTGTGCGAGTATTCGCCATAGGTGTAGGTGTTGAGTGTCAGCCGGCGTTTGTGGTCGAGGGGTAAGGTATAGTTCGCGCTGCCCCAGATTATGTAGTTTCCGTTGATGTTGTCGGGCCGGTAACGGCGTACGCCTGTGGCACGGTCGTAGGTGAAGCTCATGGTCTTGGCATCTTTCCTCAGGCGGTAGCCGGCACTGCCGCTGAAGAAGCGTTGCTTGTCGGGCCGGTTGTGCTTCATCCTGACGTTGATGTTGTGCGTCTTGGTGTCTTTCAGTGCGGGGTTCCCGGTGTGTATGTTCAGGGGGTCTGAGTTGCTTTCGATGTCGAGGAGATCGGTCAGGTCTACGGCAGTGGCGGAGAGGCGGTATTCGGCGGTGAGATTGCTGTTCCAGCTGTTCCAGTAGCGTTCCAACTTGAAATGCGGCTGGAAGAATACCGTGTTGCGGTGTGGATTCAGGTCCTTTCCGGCGCGGGAGTAGGTCATACGGTAACGGGCAAAGCGTACCGGGAGGTTGATGCTGACGCGCCAGTAGCCCGAGGAATGTTCGCTGTCGCCCTTCCCCTCCCATTTGGAATAGAGGTTGACCTGATGCCATGTGTTGGTCTGGTTGTGGCGGTAGCTGTTCTGCAAGTCGAGTGTGCGTAGTGTGAAATCCACTTCCGAGGGCAGTGCGCCGAGGGGATGGTCTGAGCCTTCTGCCCATCCGTCCAGTTGTTCCAGACGGTTCAGTGCGTAATCCTTGTCCGTGTGTTCCTGGCTGAACGAATATCCGGGTGTGATGCAGAGATTGTTGGGGAACCAGAAGTAGTAGTCACCCTTGAAGCCGTATGTCAGTTCGCGGTCGGGCGAGGAATGGGACCAGCGGTTGCGGAAGTCGGAGGGCAGCGTTCCACCCGCGGCCGGATAGTCGTAGAGCGTATGGCTGAAGTTGTCACTGCGGCTTTCTTGCCAGTCTGTCCAGGCGTTGAAAATGATGATGTCGGAGTTGTTAGGCTTCAGATAGGTATACATACCCACATTGGCGCTGGTGGTGTGGCCCTCACCCTTGCTTTGTGCGAGATAACGGTTCAGGGCGAGCCGGCGCAGCAGCGGTCCTGCGTCGGGACGGCTGATGCTGTCGAGCAGTCCCGTGCCCGCAAAGGGGAAGGGATCTTCGGAGAAGGTGGCCGAGAGGCTGTTTCCGTGATTTTTCCAGCGGCGGTGACTGAAACTGGGACGAATGCTGGTCTCCTGCATGTTGCTCCACTTGTATTCGAAGTAATGCTGCGTGCTGACGCTCAGGTTGCTGTTGGTCTGCCGGCTGTTTCCGTACCGGTAGGTGTCGCCTTGCGGCAGGAAACTGACGGCCGAAGTGCGTGTGTAGAAGTCGCCGCCCGTATAGTTCACGCTGGCGCTGCCGTTCACCTCGTAGTGTTGCAGGCGGTCCTTCACCTGGTAGTCCAGTCCTCCCGTCTTGGTGGTGACCAGTCCCAGCGGCATTTTCTCGGGAGTCCATTCGCTGTTCTCGCCCGGCTTGCGGTTGTCGTTCAGGTTGTTCATGTTGCCGTAGAGGGAGACGCGCGACTGTGGCGTGAAGCGCAAGGCGAAAAGGCGGCCCAGGTAGCGTTCTTCCGTGCCGTAGCCGCCTTCCACGTTGGCAATCCATCCGATGCTGTATTGCTTTTTCAGCTTCACGTCCATCACCAGTTCGCGGTCGCCCATGTTCTTGCCGGCAAACTTCGAGAGGCGGCCGTCCTTGTCGTACACCTGCACGTTCTGCACCATATAGGAGGGCAGGTTGTCGAGCATCACCTGGTTGTTTCCCTTGAAGAAATCATCGCCGTTGAGCAGCAGGCTTTCCACTTGTTTGCCGTTCACCAGGATGCGTCCGTCGTCCTTCAGTTCCGCACCCGGCAACTGACGGATCAGGGCGTCGAGCATCGACCCTTCGGCCAGCTGGAAGGCATCGGCGTTATAGACAATGGTGTCGCCTTTCGTGTAGATCTTCACCTTCGAGGCCGTCACGGTGGCCGCTCCCAGCTGACGTTCTTTCTGCCGGCGGCGCATCAGTATGTCGCCTGTATGGCGGAAAGCATTGCGCCCTGTGAAGGGGATGCTGTCTATGTTGAGCAGTTCCGTCTCGTAGCCGTCCGCCTCGCAGCGCAGGCGGTAGTGTCCGCCTTGTTTGGGCAGGTAGAAAGAGTATACGGCATCCCGGTTTCCCACCCGGTTTCCCCAATTAATCTGGCACGAATCCGTCACTGTGCCGTCCGGCCGCTCCAGATAGACGCGTGCGCCTATGAGGTCTTTGCGCGTGACGGAGTTCATCACGTTTCCGTAAATGCCGTAGTGCGCCTTCAGCTGTGCCGCCACCGGCATCCCCGTCAGCAGGCCTATGGAGATTAGCAATAGCTTGTTTTTCATTGTTGTTCAGGTTGTTACAGGTTAAATAAAAGATGATTCTCTTGTGTGGAACAGAAGCCTCGGTGGGTGCGGTCGGGTTGTATTGCCTACAAAGATTGTGCCAATGAGTGCAATGCAAGTTTACTTGCAAATTGCCGAGTTCAGCCAGCTTTCTGTAAAGGTAATGTATTTGTCTGATATAGAAATTATCCCCCCCCGATTTAACATACGGTAACATAGCGGTTTTCTTCCCTCTGTCTATATGTTAAGACACATGAAACGGCGGTTTGTGACAGCGAGACCTATATTTTTCCATGATTTGCTTGGAAATGTAAGAGTGGCGGGGCCAATGGCCTTTCCGGAAAAAACAGTATCTTTGCTGCGGGAAAGGAAACACTCTTTTCGCGGCAAAATATAAATGCGGAATTAAAAAAGAAATTGTAAGTATGAAACAGACAGACATCGCCCGCCTGGGCAGCGAAGACACTTTCAGCATCATCGGCAAGGAATGGATGCTCGTCACTGCCGGAACCCCTGATCATTTCAATACTATGACCGCATCGTGGGGTGGTCTGGGGTGGCTGTGGAACCGGCCCGTGGCTTTCATCTTCGTGCGTCCCGAGCGCTACACGCACCAGTTTATCGAGGAGACCGACCGGCTGACGCTTGCTTTCTTGGGAGACGGCCACCGCAAGGCGCTCAGCCTGTGCGGCACGCTTTCGGGCCGCGACTGCGACAAGGTGGCGCAGGCCGGACTTACGCCCGTTCTCGTTGCCGGCGGATGTGTCACCTTCTCGCAGGCCCGTCTCACGGTTGTGGGCCGCAAACTCTATCGCACGGAGATGCGGCCCGAGGAGTTTCTGGACAAGGAGACGCTGGCCCGCTGGTACGGCCCGGAGGCCGGCGGATTCCATACGGTCTACGTCATCGGTATTGAGGAAGTGCTTGAGGACTGAGAACCTGCGTTTACGACGGCAGGTTCGTCAGCAGCGACTGGAGGTTGGCTGTGAACAGGCGTACCGAGATGGACAGCAGAATGATGCCGAAAAATTTGCGTAGCAGGTAGATGGCACTCGGGCTGATGATGCGCTCCATCTTCTCCGTGGCGCGCAGCACGAAGTAGACGAACACCATGTTCAGCAACAGGCCGATCAGGATGTTCGGACTGGCATATTCGGCACGCAGCGAGAGCAGCGTGGTGAACGATCCGGCACCTGCCAGCAGCGGGAATACCACGGGGACGAGCGTAGCCTCCTTGATGGGGCCGGTGTTCTTGAATATCTCGATGTCCAGAATCATTTCCAGCGACATGAGGAAGATGACCAGCGATCCGGCCACGGCAAACGATTCGATGTCCACGTTGAACAACCGCAGCATCACGTCGCCCGCGAAGAAGAAGCCCAGCAGCAGGGCGGTAGACAGCAACGTGGCCTGGGTGGCGTTGACGGGCCTCCCTTTGGTTTTCAGGTCAATGATGATGGGAGTGGAGCCTAACACATCGAGCACGGCGAACAGAACAATGAACGTGCTGGCTATTTGCTGGATGTCCAGACGGGACAGGATGTAACTGAAGGTCATAAGCATGATTTTTTTGTTCGACGTGCAAAGGTAATCAAAAAACAGAAAAGGCCCTTCGGCCGCAGTGCTAAATAAAATTGAAGATAGTGGATACTTGTCGGGGTACTTGCCGGTATGTCATGTCAAATGGAAACTGAGGAGGATTTTTCTGTTTGTCTGCGCTTTTTCTTTTTCTCGCGAGAGCATGAACCTATCCATGTGCACGTGGAAGGCGCGGACGGAACGGCCAAGTTCAATGTACTGCCCGAAGGAATCGTTTTGGTGGAGAACAAGGGACTCAAGCCTAAAGATCTTCGTCTTGCTGAATCCGTGCTGGAGGAGAATAAGGAACTGGCCATCGAAAAGTGGAATGAATATTTCTTGGGCAAATAGATTGAAAGGAGGCAAGATATGAAAATTACACGTATCTGGTTTGCTGATGACCGTATCTACGGCCTCACGGATGATGGCCGTACCTTGTGGCAGTCTCTTCTTTATTACCGCCGTCTGCGTACCGCTTCAGACAGTGAACGGGCACGGTATGAGATGGGTCTCGATGGCATACATTGGCCGCAACTTGACGAGGATGTTTCCTTTGAGAGTTTTGAATATGAACAGCCTGAGCCGGAAGGCATGAGTCGTTTTTTCCTTTCGCATCCCGAAATCAACATCGCTGCAGTGGCGCGTCGGGTTGGCATCAGTCAAAGTCTTTTTGCTCAGTATGTGAACGGAATCAAGTGTCCTTCCGAAGCGCGGCGTAAGGAAATTTTGGCCGTAGTCCGTGGTTTAGGAGTGGAACTCGCTGCCGCTGTGTTCTGATTTCTCTCCGGCTTAACATTCTCTTCCTCTTTTTTTAACGAAATTTGCGGCAATCTTCCCGAATACAGGAGGATTGCCGCAAATTTTGTCGGGGTAACAGGATTCGAACCTGTGACCCCCTGCTCCCAAAGCAGGTGCGCTAACCGGACTGCGCTACACCCCGAAGGCGTTTCCTCCGCACAAGGCGTGCGGAGGAAACGGTGCAAAGGTAAAGATTTTTTTCTTTCCGTGCAAGTTTTAGGACCCGAATATGCAAAGTTCTCCCGACGAATCGCGCAGCAGGCGGATGTTCGTCGGGAGAACTTTTGCTTCTATGGGGTTGCTGTCCTTATTTTTCCAGTTCCTTGGCGGCGATGGCCTGGTTGGCGGTGATGGCCACCATCATGTAGATGTCTTCGATGGAACAGCCGCGCGACAGGTCGTTGACAGGGCGGGCAATGCCTTGCAGGATGGGGCCCACGGCAGTGGCGTGTCCCAGACGCTGCACAAGCTTGTAGCCGATGTTGCCCACTTCAAGGCTCGGCACTACCAGCACGTTGGCTTTTCCGGCGATGGGGCTGCCCGGAGCTTTGGAGGCGCCTACCGAGGGAACGAGCGCGGCATCGGCCTGTAGCTCGCCGTCGATGACGAGCGAGGGATCCATCTCGCGTGCCATGTTGAAGGCTTCCACCACCTTGTCCACCACTTCGTGTTTGGCTGAACCTTTGGTCGAGAACGACAGCATGGCCACGCGTGGCTCTATTCCGGCCACGGCCTTTGCGGTGCGGGCGGTGCAGACGGCTATCTGGGCCAGCTGGTTGGCATCGGGAACGGGGGTGACGGCCACGTCGCCCATCACGAGCACTCCGTTGTCGCCGCATTCGGGGGCGATGGTCAGCAGCAGCATGGCTCCGCTGACACAGGTGATGCCCGGAGCGGTCTTGATGATCTGTAGGGCAGGGCGGAGAACGTCGCCGGTGGTGTTGCGGGCTCCGGCCAGCTGGCCGTCGGCATCGCCGGACTTGATGATGAGGCAGCCGAGGAAGAGCGGGTCGAGCACTTTCTTGCGGGCTTCCTCAATGGTCATGCCTTTCTTCTTGCGGAGTTCGCAGAGCAGCTGGGCATATTCTTCCTGTTTGGGATGGTTGGCAGGGTCGATGATAGTGGCCTTGCTGATGTTTCCGAGTCCCCATTCCTTGGCGAGGCCGTGTATTTCTTCGGGGTTGCCGAGGAGGATAAGGTCGGCTACGCCGTCGGTCAGGATCTGGTTGGCGGCTTTGAGGGTGCGTTCTTCGGTTCCCTCGGGGAGCACGATGCGCTGTTTGTCGTTTTTGGCATGTGCGATGAGTTGTTCTATGAGTGTCATTTTGTTAAAACGTTTTTGGGTTTTCGTGGTCGGGGAGCGTTGTCAGGCATGTACGAAGGTTCCTATCTCTTCGCCGGCGAGCACGCGGTGCAGGTTGCCCGGGATGTCCATGTTGAAGACGTAGACGGGCAGGTTGTTCTCCTTGCACATGGCGGTGGCGGTGATGTCCATCACGCGCAGGTTGCGGGCCAGCACCTCGTCGTAGGTGATGTCGTTGAACTTTACGGCCGAGGGGTCTTTTTCGGGGTCGGCGGTGTAGATGCCGTCAACGCGGGTGCCTTTGAGCATCACGTCGGCTTCAATCTCGATGCCTCTCAGGCTGGAGCCGGTGTCGGTGGTGAAGTAGGGGTTTCCCGTGCCGCCGCTCATGATGACCACTTCGCCGCGTTCCATGGCTTCGATGGCTTTCCATTTCGAGTAGAACTCGCCGATAGGCTCCATGCGGATGGCGGTGAGCACGCGGCTCTTCACGCCGATGGCTCCGAGCGCTGAACTGAGGGCCAGCGAGTTGATCACGGTGGCGCACATGCCCATCTGGTCGCCCTTGACGCGGTCGAAACCTTTTCCGGCGCCGCTCAGTCCGCGGAAAATGTTACCGCCGCCTATGACGATGCCTATCTGGACGCCTTCGGCCAGTGCGTCCTTTATCTGTGCGGCGTATTCGTTGAGGCGTTTCACGTCAATGCCGTAGCCCTGTTCGCCCATGAGGCTCTCGCCGCTGAGTTTGAGAAGAATGCGTTTGAACTTTGTCATGGTATTTATGTTTTTTCGCTTTTTTCCGTTTTTATTTATTGGGGCAAATTTAAGGGCAAAGATATATTTTAATTGACAAATGACAATCGGGAATGGCTTTTTTTTGATGGCGGGCCGTCCTATTCATATACATTAATTCATATTCTTATCTTATGGCTACACTTAAATTGAAATTCCGGCCTTCTTCCGTAGCGGGCGAGGCGGGAACGCTCTACTTTCAGCTGACCCACCGGCGGACGGTGCGGTGTCTGCATACGGACTATCGCGTCTTTCCCGTGGAATGGAGTGAGAAACTGTCGGCGGTGCGCGTCTGTGGCACGGCGGAGCGGCGGGAGCGGTTGCGCCTGATCCGCTCCATGGCGGAGTGGGAACAGAAACGGATGGCCGCCGTCATGGTCCGGATGGAACGGGCGGAGGCGGACTGTACGGCCGATGACCTGTGGTGTGCCCTGGAGCGGCTGCCTGCGGCCCTGACGTTTTTCGGCTTTGTCAGGAGCGAGGCGGAGCGGAAGCGCCAGATGGGCCGTGAGGGCACGGCGCGCACTTATGTCAATGCTTTGCGGAGTTTTTCCCGTTTCAGGCAGGGCGAGGACATCGCCGCCGAGGCGTTGGAGGCGGACATGATGGAACGCTACGAGGCATGGTTGGTGGCGCGCGGGTTGAAGCGCAATTCCTCGTCCTGCTACCTGCGCACGTTGCGCACGCTGTACCGCCGGGCTGTGGAGGCCGGGCTCACGGAAAACAGGAACGTGTTCCGCCATGTGTTTACCGGAGTGGCAGGCACCGCCAAAAGGGCCCTTCCGCTCCGGTATGTCAAGGCCATCAGGCGCCTGGACCTCTCGGCCGATGCCTCGCTGTTGCTGGCGCGCGATGTGTTCCTGTTCAGTTTCTACATGCGTGGCATGCCGTTTGTGGACATGGCCTATCTGCGGAAGTCGGACCTGCGCGACGGGATGGTGAGGTACAGCCGCCGCAAGACACGGCAGACGCTGGAGGTGGTCTGGGAAAACGCGATGCAGGACATCGTGGACGGATATGCCCACCTGACGGCCGGCAGTCCCTACCTTCTGCCCATCATCACGCGCTCCGACGGGACGGAGCGCCGTCAATACGAAAGGATGGAAAGGAAGGTGAACCGCGGTTTGAGAAAGATAGCCCGGATGGTGAATCTCCCGATGCCGCTCACCACCTATGTGGCGCGCCATACGTGGGCCAGTCTGGCGCGCGATGCCGGCTTCCCGCTGTCGGTCATCAGCCGCGGCATGGGGCACGAGAGTCTGAGGACCACGCAGATTTATCTCTCCTCGATAGATAACGCGGCGGTGGCCCGTGCAAACAGGCTCATGATAGAGCAGATTCAGGAATAGAGATACCGGACAGAATGTGAACGGAAGTTAATTAACATTTGGATTTCGCTCTCTGAAGTGCTATATTTGCACCGGCAACGAAGAGATACCCCTGAAAAGCCGCCTAACGGGCGGTTTTTTTCGTCCCTTAACGTGAAAAAAACATAGGATCTTCTTGAAAAAAGGTCCTATCTTTTTCAAAAAAGATACTATGTTGTAAAAAATAGGTCCGTTTCCGTTCGTTTTCCGAAAAATCTCAAAGTTAAACTTTCCGGACGGATATTAAATAACTGTAAATTCGGTGGTGGTTTGCCGGATGTGTTTTCCGCCTCAAAACAGCCGTTTGCCGCTTCAAAAAAAACACGTGTGCTGAAAAGCGGTGGAGTCTGTCCCTTATCCTTCCAAATATGGAGATATACCGTTTGAGCGATTCGGTTTCAGCTTTTGCCATTACCGTCAGGAATGCCTCCGGCCGGTTCTGCGTGTGCCATGTTTTCAATGCCCGGTAGTATTTCAGTCTGTCTTCTGACTTGTGAAAATATAGCGGGGAGCCAATGGCGTATAGGTGTGCTGTTTGGTTCGGATTTGTTGAACCTGGAGCCGTGGCGGCGGCGGCTTTTTCTACAACAAATCGATTCTGACGAAAATGTCATTGCTTTACATGTGTGGCAGTTGTATAATGTAAAACGGTCATCTTATTTATAATACATTGATAATCAATATTAAATGGGGGGGTAAAAACTTCGTTTTTGCAAACATCCGGCAGTATTCGGCAAAAAAACATATTAAAATAACTGGTAAAAACTTCTAAAAATAAAGTCCTTTTATGTATCTTTGCCACAAGATGACCGTTTTACATTATACAACGGACGGGCATCGGGCCTTCAAACGGAGGTCGTAATTGTGTGTTGATTGCATAGAATGACTATGAGTAGAATCGTAATAAGGCCGGTCTGTTCCGGCGCAAGCAACCACATAAAAACGACAGACGCATTATGCTGAGGTATCTCCGGGGCGTTGTCGTTATACCTTTGGAAATCAAAGTGGCTGTAACTTTCATGCGATTGTCATGAGAGGAGCATAAAGAATATCCTTGTCTCTACGTATTTGTCTGTTTACCGTGACGATTCCCGATTGTGCCGGAAAGGTGGATTTCCGGTGGCACATAATCCGTACACAGCCTAATCAGGAAGTGAAGCTGCGCGATCTTCTGGTGGCCCGTCAGCATGAGGTGAGAAACATTCTGGAAGTGTATTGCCCCACGCACACAACGGTCAGGGTGATGCGGGAGGGGCGCCAGAAGGATGCCCCGCTCTTTGCCGGATATGTTTTTGTTCTTTCCACCTATCAGGCCGTTCACGATTTCGTGAAGAAATACTATCCCGCCGGCATCGTGCTCTACGACCGCAGGAGGGAAAGGACCGACGGACCGGTGGTCTGGACGGTTCCGGAGGCGCAGATGCGCTTTTTCAGAGATTTCAACGAGAACTATGCCGATCAGGTGATTGTGCTGGAACGTCCGTATTCCGATTATGCCTTCAATCCCAAAACCAACGAGCCGAACGAGACGGTGAAGGTGCTGGACGGCCCGTTGGCGGGACGCATCGGCTATCTGGCCCGTTTCAACAAGAACCGCCGGCTGGTGTTCAACATGGAGAGCTTGGACGGCCGCTCGCACATGGCCGTGGCCATTCCCGACATCTGGAACTTCCACGTGATGCGCCTGCACAACGCGCAGGGCGACCGCCAGAGCCTGGCCACTAAAAAGGAACGTGCCGCCGATTTGCTGATCGGGCTGATACAGGGTTGCGGACACATGGAGGAGACCTTCGACATCCTGAGCGAGGTGGTGGAACAGTTGGTGCGGAAGCCTTCGTTGGTGCAGCTCTGCCATTCGCTTTGCCAGAGTGGCCGTCAGAGATTGGGAAAGGCGCTTGCCGGCGTGTCGGCCGGAGAGGCGGACCAGATTCTTTATCTGGTACGGTACGTAAAGGAGTGCCCTGCCTATATGGACAACTGGCGCTGTCCGGTGCTGCGGCCTTTTCTCACGCCTACAGCCGGCACCGAGCCGCAGGGGGAGAGGGACTATGCCGTGCTGCCGCATCCCGGTTTCACGGAAATCATCGTCCGGCAGACTTTCAGCGAACAGACCTACTATCCCGACAGCCGCGAGGAGCGGACGGAACGGGTCACCTATTACGCCCATGTGGGTATCCGCGAAGAAGGCGGAGGCCGTTACATCGTGTTTGCCAACTGGGATGCTTTTTTAGACGAGTATTTCCTGACGGCCCGCAGCGCGCGCAACCGTCTGCTCGGATCCGGCAGCCGGCCGGCAGAGGGCGGACAGGCGGAACGGCAGTTGGAGTCGTTCGTCAATTTCGCGCCTTCGCTTTATCAGGTCCTGACGGATGCCCTTCCCGTCAAGGCTCTGGAACAAGGACTTACCTTCCGCACGGGCATGCCGGCGGACGAGACGGTGACGATGAAGGTGCTTGCCGTAGGAGTGGAAAACGTGACGCTGCGGCCCGGCAGGCCGCTCATGGAGCATCCGCAGATAGAAGAGGCGGTGCGCGCGCTGGTGGCCGTAGGCATCAGAATTTGTCGCGAAGTCAGTACGACTACGCACCTGGCCATCTGGCGGCGCTTTTTGCGGACTGTCTGGCTGCACAGATAATTTTTTGGAACATACCATAATATAATTATTCAAGAGAATGGTACCTGCCGAACAGGGATTTGTGGCCTACGCCTCCGGTTTTATCGAGAGGATGAGGGCAAAGGATCAGTATGATGCGGCCCGGAAACAGGAAGTTCTTCTCCGCAGTTTTCTCCGCTTTCTGGGCGATGCCCGCGAAGTGGCGTTCCGGGATTTTGATTCCGGGCTGATGAAAGCCTATCAGCATTGGTTGCAGGACAGGAACCTCAGCTATAATTCTGTTTCCGCTTATATCCGCGGGTTGAAAAAGGTCTACGAGCAGGCCGTGGCACAGGGCATTGCTGTGCAGGCCGATCCGTTTGCGGAGGTGCATCTGAGCTATCGTGCCAAGAAGAACCGCACCGGACTGAACCTCGACGAGCTGCGCCGGCTGCACCGGTTGGATCTGAGCGCTTTCCGCCGTTCCGTCCCTCTGGCCCGCGACATGTTTCTTTTTGCCGTCTATGCCCGCGGCATGGCTGGCGGAGACCTGCTCTATCTGGAAAAGAAGAACATCAGGGATGGAGCACTGGTCTATTCCGGACAGACTGCGGGCCGGCCGGTGTGCATCCCTTGGGAACCGGTGCTCAGGGAGATAGCCGACCGCTACCGGACCCCCGGAACACCCTATCTGTTTCCCTTTATCACCGAGACGGACCCCGAGAAGAAATGGAAACAGCATGTGCTGGCCCTTCAGCGCATCAACCGCAATCTGCACAAGATAGGCCGTCTCATGGACCTGCCTTTCACCCTCAACATGACGGTGGCCCGTCATTCGTGGGAGAGTATGGTGAAAAGCGTGAGTGTGAGCGACCTTATTTCATAATCATTGTATAATCAACTCCTAAAAACCGTAATATTCCATGCGTTCATTTTCCGAGATTAAGATAGCCGTAGCCGG
>VSQE01000043.1 GCA_009775705.1 Prevotellamassilia sp. | reverse complement strand
CATGCATTAAGGCAGATTGACAGCCGTCTGCGCAATAAAGTGACAGAGATAACGCTTGATCTGGCAGACAGCATGCACCGCATATGCCGCTATGCTTTCCCGCGTGCAAAGCGTGTCATCGACCGTTTCCATGTTCAGAAACTGGCACTTGAAGCCGTCCAGGAGATACGGATAAATCATCGCTGGGATGCTATAAATGCCGACACTGAGGCGCGTGAACGGGCAAAGTTGTCAGGAAGGAAGTATCTTCCCGAGCGCCTCTCAAACGGAGACACCCTCAAGGAGCTGCTTGCCCGCGGACGCTATGCCCTGTTTAAGTCGCCCGAGAAGTGGACTGCCTCACAAAGAGAACGCATTGACCTGATGTTCGCGCTCTATCCGGATCTCAAAGAGGCTTATTGGCTGTCGCAGCATCTCAGAGCAATATTTTCCAACAAAAACTCAACAGCTGATAGTGCAAGACTCAGCCTTGCCCGATGGTACAACCGTGTTGCCGACTCCGGTTTCAAGTCTTTCAACACAATTGCAGCTACTTTTTACGAGCACTCCGATGAGATAATAAACTTCTTTGACAATCGCTCCACAAATGCCGCTGCCGAATTCATGAACTCTAAAATTAAAGCATTCCGAGCTAAACTACACGGAGTGAACGACTCTAAATTTTTCATTTTCAGACTATGTAATCTTTACGCCTAAACACAGGTTTTTTACCATGCGCCGTTTTCGGACTGACCCGAGAAAATATGAAAAAGGCCATACCGGTGATGTGATGAAACTCCGAGTAAAATAGGATTTGAGCGACGTCCTGTCTTTGTAATCCGACCCTACGGTTGAGCGCATATCGGCACGCCATTGAGCAGAACGACATTCTCGGTTTTTCTGATTCTTATTGATGAGTATCCCAATCTAACCGATATAGCCTTTATGAGAGCAAATATACGGACTTATTATTATGCTTCCAAAATATTGGGGAACTTTTTTTCCTAAGGATATTAAAAAAGCGGCGTTTGAAAAAATATGGTTATGAAAGATTGAAGAAGTTCTTTTTTTTCTTTATTTTTGTTTTTGATAGGTGCTTCATGGTTTTGGTTTGTTGGGGCACATTTTGTTTACCTTAAAAAGAAAAAGCGCGTGCCGCATTTAAGATTTCATATATATTATAGGACGGGTTGGGGTGAAAACCTTGGTATTGATTATATTCTTCTTTCAGGCAAAAAAAGGGGAAGGGTTCTTTTGGCTTCGCAGGACGGCGAATCGTGGTTGGGAACGTTGGAGGTATCTTCTCGGACAGAAATTGAATATATCTATGTAGTGCTTGACGGAAACGGAGATGTTATCCGAAAGGAACCTGCGTTGCGACGTACTCTGAAGCTCGGACATCGCGGATATGTATTGTTGAGTGATGTGTGGACCGACCGGCCTTTGCCCTCTGTTCTGTGGAGTTCAGCATTTACGGAATGTGTATATAAGGGTTGCTTGCCTGAGGAGGAAGTTACGGCTGCGTATCGGCTTCGTCTGGTGGCCCCTCCTCCTCCCGAGGGATATAGATGGGGTGTTTCGGGCGGTTCGTCTATGTTGGGCAACTGGAGGTCAGATGCAGTCTGTCTTTTGGTAAGAACCGGAGTGTATGAATGGAGTTGTTCGCTAAATTCATGTGATTTTCAAAATGGTACACAGTATAAATATGTACTTGTTGACGAGAAAGATCCTCTTCGGCTTATATGGGAAGAGGGCGACAACAGACGCTTGCCTATATTGAAGATAGAAAAAAACGAGGCCGCTATGCGGACCGATGATATGCCGCGGTTGCAATTGCCGGCATGGAGAGGAGCTGGGGTTGTGATACCCGTATTTTCTTTGCGTAGCAGGAAAAGTTTTGGGATTGGAGATTTTGGCGACTTGAAGAGATTTGTCACGTGGGCTGCCTCAACGGGTATGAAAGCTGTCCAACTGTTGCCTGTGAACGATACTACTACAAGCGGAACATGGAAAGATTCGTACCCGTACAGCGGAATTTCAGTTTTTGCGCTTCATCCGATATATCTGGATATGGAGGAGTGGAGGAATACGGTTTCCTATGCTCGCTACGTAGGGCGTAGGGATGCGTTGAACGGATTGCCGGAGGTGGATTATGAGGCTGTATTCGAGGAAAAAATAAATTTTCTACACGATTTGTATGAAGAATGCGCGGGTCAGATATTGAAAACGAAAGCCTTCAGGAATTTTTGTGAGGAAAATGAATATTGGTTGGGAGCTTATACGAGTTTTTGTGAACGTACGGCTGCCCGTATTAAAAAGGAAGATAGGAAGCGTGAGGACAAGTGTGGAAAGTTCTATTCGTTCGTTCAGTTCTTGCTCCATCGGCAGATGCAGGCGGCGCATGAGCATGCCCGTAAACTGGGAGTGATACTGAAAGGAGACATACCCATCGGAATCGGACGCAACTGTGTTCCGGCTGAGGCTGTTCCCGAATTGTTCCATTTTGACGGACAGGCGGGGGCGCCTCCCGATGCTTTTGCACGTCATGGGCAGAATTGGGGATTTCCCACCTATAATTGGGACGAAATGCAAAAGGATGACTATGACTGGTGGCGGAGGCGTTTCCGGCATATGGCCGATTATTTTGACGCTTACCGCATAGATCATGTTCTGGGATTTTTCCGGATTTGGGAGATTCCTTACGATCATATTTACGGATTGCTGGGACACTTTAGGCCTGCTTTGCCGCTTACTCAGGAAGAAATTTTCAAGTTCGGCTTTACGGAAAATGTAGATGAACTTTGTCGTCCGAGATTGACTATCGGGAGGCTGGAAGAGTTGGCTGAGGAGGTAGGAGGACATGGACTTATGCGCTTCTTTTACCAGAGGGAGGACGGCAGATATGAGTTGAGGCCCGAGTTTGATACGCAGAGGAAACTGATGGCGGCTCTGCCTGAAGGTCCGTTGCGCAATATTCTGATGGATATTGTGGCAGACATCTTATTTATTGAAGACAAGGAACTTCCCCGGCATTACCATCCTCGTATTGCCGCTCAGGAGACATGGAGGTTCGGATTGTTGGACGAGGAACAGCGTCGGGCTTTCAACAGGTTGTACGATGACTTTTTCTATGTGCGTCACAATGCGTTTTGGGCTGAGGAGGCTATGAAAAAGTTGCCTTCCGTGGTGGGAGAGTCTCCTCTTTTGCCTTGTGCCGAGGATTTGGGAATGGTGCCTCCCGGAGTTCCCGAAGTGCTTAGGCATATGAATATCCTGACACTTGAAATTCAGCGGATGCCCAAACGTTACGGAGTGCGTTTTGATGACCTTGGGCAGAATCCCTGGTTGAGTGTGACTACGATTGCCACGCACGACATGCCACCCTTGCGGCTTTGGTGGCAGGAGGATCGGGAAAGGGCACAGGAATATTGGCATACGGTTTTGAAAAGGTCTGGACCTGCACCGATGGATGCTACACCGGATTTGTGCGAACAGGTGGTGAGCGATCATCTGGCCAGTCCCTCTATGCTATGCCTGTTGGGATTGCAGGATTTCTTCTCCATTGACGCAGCCTTTTGCCGCCCCGATCCGAAGGAAGAGCAGATCAATGATCCGGCCAATCCCGAACAGTACTGGTGCTATCGCATGCATGTGACGATCGAGGATCTGATGTCGGCGACGGCTTTCAACGAGAAATTGCGTGGCCTGATACGACGGAGCGGGCGATAAGGAGTTCCGTTGTAATGTTTAAGCGATGTCCCGCCCTTTTTGGAATATGCGGGACATTGTACTTTTCTGAAACCTTCTTTTCGGCATGATCCTGATATTTCCGGACAGTTTTTCCTCATCAAGTGAAAAATGGAACATTATTCTTGTTTTTTGGAAGATTCCGGATGATCTGAATGTCTTATCTTTGCAGGCAAATATAGGAATTATGACGAGTGATAGAAAACGGGAATTGTCTATAAATGAACAGCTGGGGAACTATTCCGAGTGCTATAATGACGGCGACCTGATTGTGATCAGCAATTTTAGGGAACTGCCCGAATCTCCTGTCCCGTTAAAAGATATGGTGGCTTATCTGTTGGTTATTGACGGGAGCATGAGGTTGGAAGTGAATGGTGAGGAACTGGAAGCAACAGCCAACGATCTGGTGGTGTGTGCGCCTACAACCGTCATCAGCAAGTTTATGCTGAGCCCCCGATTTATGGGTGGTGTGGTACTTGTCAGTATCAAGCTGATGAAGGAACTGGTCATAGGGAGCAGCAATCTGTTGGACACCGCTTTTTATCTGAGCGAGCATCCGGTGCTTCATCTGGATAAGGTGACTGTGCGGCAGCTGTCAAATTATATCAGGCTGATCGACGAACGCATCAAACATCCCTTGAAGAAATTCAATCAGGAAGTGCTGTATTCGGTATTGCGAGCCATTCTGTATGAATTCTTGGGCTATTTGTGTCGTTTTATTGAAGAAAAACCGAAACCTTTTCGTCAGGGAGAGCGGCTGGTGCGTAGTTTTCTTGAAATGCTGGTAACGGACAAGGTAAAGGCCAGGTCGGTAAGTTCGTATGCCGATCGGCTTTTTGTTACTCCCAAGTACCTGTCGGTGATGTGTAAGAGTGTTGTGGGGCGTACAGCTTCAACGTTGATCAACGATGCTGTCATGAGGGAGATAAAAAGACAGCTGAAGTATTCGGACAAGAGCATCAAGGAAATAGCACTGGCGATGGATTTTCCCAATCTGTCGTTTTTCGGAAAATACGTGAAAGCCCATTTAGGGATGCCTCCCACTGAGTACAGGCGTGAAGTAAGAGAATGTGTGGATTTTGACAAATCATAGAAAAAATGAGATACTATTGTGTTTTTACATTGTTGTTTGTTGTAGTGTCTATGGCGCAGGCTCAGGACAAAGAACTGGAGGATTTTTTCCGGAGAAGTCTTAGCGGGGAAAGACGAAGCGAACTTTCCGAGGGAAAAATCCGTATCGGAAATATTGCCCGTGAGCGGGCAGCGGTATGGACGGCCTGGAAACGGGCCAATGCCGCTTTCCGGGAAGAGAAATTGATGGAGACCGGAGACCTTTCGCCTGAAAGGAGCGGAGAGTGGTCCATTCCCGACAGCCTGGAGCCGGCAGCCCGTATGTCATACTATTGGGGAACAAAAGGAGAAAAGCCATCCGGCGGTTTTCCTGTCTTTCTGTATCTGCACGGTTCCGGCCCGCGGGAGCATGAATGGGCGGCTGGAATAAGTCTCTGTCGTGCTTTTGACGATGCCCCTTCTTTATATTTTGTTCCCCGCATTCCCAATGAAGGGGCCTATTATCGTTGGTGGCAGAAGGGTAAACAGTACGTTTGGGAAAAATGGTTGAGACAGGTGCTTTTGCGGGACGATGTGGATGTTGACCGTTTGTATGTATTCGGCATTTCAGAGGGAGGGTACGGTAGTCAGCGGCTGGCATCTTTTTATGCAGACTATTGGGCTGCGGCGGGGCCGATGGCCGGTGGAGAGCCTTTGAAAAACGCGCCGGCCGACAATCTCCGGAATATGGTCTTCTGTTTGCGTACCGGTGCGGAAGACTCCGGTTTCTACAGAAATACGCTGACGCGGTATGTCAAGGAGGAACTCGACAGTTTGTCCGAAGCTCATCCGCATGAGTTCATACATCGTGTGGAGTTGATTCCCGGACGTGGCCATGCCATAGACTATAAGCCTACCACCGTCTGGCTGAAAACATTCAGGCGGGATATGCTGTCAAAACACATCACTTGGGAAGATTTCGAGATGGACGGCCTGCACCGGCGCGGTTTTCACAATCTGGTGATTCATGAGCGTCCGTGCGATTCTCTGCGGACACGTTACGATATGACGGTCGAAGGGAATCTGATTCGCCTGCAAGTCGATGATGTGCATTACAGCACTGTTCAGAAAGACAGTGTCTGGGGCATAGAGATGAAATTCAGGAAGACCTACACTCCATCCCGCCACGCCAGTTTTACCTTATATTTGGACGAGCGTCTGGTCGATTTGAAGAAGGAGGTGACGTTGGTTGTGAACGGGCGTAAGGTGTATCAGGGACGGCCGCAATGTTCGCGGCGCAATATGGCACGGAGCCTGTCTGTATTTTATGATCCGCGAAGAATATATCCGGCGGCGATAGAGGTGAAGTTATAGAAGAGGAAAGGCTGAGAATGTATACGAAAAACAATTTTCCACCTTCTGGCCGGACGGAGGTGTAGGGGGCTAAATTGGATAAAGGCAAAAACGGAAGATTTGAAATGAAGTATTGTGACCGTTAATCTCAATGAAGGAAAAGGACTGGCCCATACTCTTGCGAGTGTTTCACGGCAAACTTATACCGGTTACGAGCATGTTATCATTGACGGTGAATCCGGTGATAAAAAACCGGAAAATCAGTCTCTGGTAAAAAGGGGTTCCGTGAAATTTTTTCTAAAAAATAATATACAGATTTTAACATGTATATATAAAGTTTAACTTCGGGGCTGGAGGGAAATCAAGTGGGACCGGACCTGTTTTTCACAACATAGTATGTTTTTTGAAAAAGATAGGACCTTTTTTGAAAAAGATCGGATGTTTTTTTACGTTAAGTATCGGAAAAAAAGCCGCTTTCAGGCGGCTTTTCAGGGTACTTCTACTTTGGTAGTGCAAATATAATATATTGGGAGACGGAATTCAAATGTTAATTAACGTTTGTTTGCATATTGTCCGGAGCCTTCTTTCTGCCTATCGATGTTAAACGTGAAACGGCGAAGGGTCTTTTTTCTGAATCGGAAAAGGCAGGTCGGCAATATCTTTACAAAGTACAGTAATACCCCAATTTGTAAAGTTGGAAAAGAAAAACAGACGGATGCCGGCCTGTCAGTTGTCTGTATAGCCTGCTCCTGAACAGGAGGAAGAGCCGTCCTGCCGTTTTTTTTATTCTCAGGATTTCCAGTTTTCTTGCCGTTCTCGATGTGCCTGCATAACTTTGCATAGGCTCTCCCAGCTGATGCAGAGTGCGCAGGGACGATTCGGTCTTTTCCAGAAAAGACGTGCTGCTGTCTACGCCGCCGTGTACCAGTGCGTTTCCCGAATGGTAAATGGAAAAATTTTCACGTTCCAGCATCAGGCCCAGCAAGGCGTCTTCGTATCCGTATTCTGTGCAGCGCTCGTCGAACGAAACCTTGTCAAAAACCTTTCGGTTTATCATAATGTTGAAAGTCGTGAAACACCCGAAGGGGTGCGCCTGGCGGTATGAGATGGACCGGCGCGGGTCGGCAGCTTTCTCGTAGGTATAGCGCAGTTCACATCCCGGGGGAGGAGGTGAGGCCGGAGTTTTCAGCGATCCGCATATAATGTCCGCTTTGTCGCGGTCGTTCCAATAGCTTAGAACAAAATCTTTGCTACAGATTTCCGCGTCACAGTCTATAAACACCAGGAACTCGAACGATGCCTGTCTTGTCAGAAAATTGCGGATAGCCGCGCGGCCCATATTTTTTTTCAGTTCAATATAGCGGCAACCTGCAATTTGAGATAGTGCAAGGCGGTTTGTGCTCTTCAGGGTTTCGTTGGTCGAGGCATCATCGGTCACAACAATTTCAAAATCGAACCGGGGATTTTCCTGCCGTTTTACGGCAACGGCCTGCTCGGAAAGTCCGCGTACCAGTTCCGTACAATTATAATTGAATACTGGGATGAGAAAGGAAATCATGGGACTTGAATTATAAAATGTATGTGGCAAAATTACAACAAAATTACGAAAAAAGGTTTTTAATTCTTCCCTTTCGCTGAAAAACGGGTGAATTTTAGGACTTTAAGCTGGTGAAATTTTTTTTATTGCTGAAAAAGTTATACCTTTGCGCCGTGTTAGTCGGAGTGACAGTCTTTGACTGCTATTGTAAGTTTTTTTAATTTAAGTTTTATGTTACAAGAAAAAGCCGGAGAACTTGCCGGAAAAATTTGGCAAGTTCTCAATGAAAACGGACAACTTGCCGGTAAGGATCTCAAAAAAGCAACGAAAGCAAAGAACGAGAAGGATTTGTATCTCGGTTTGGGTTGGCTGTTGCGCGAGGACAAGATTCAGACATCCGAAACAGAGAAAGACATCCTTGTTTGCCTGAAATAAGATCAGACAGACATATACTTGAAACGAAAGGCCGTACTGCAATGAAGGCAGATACGGCCTTTCGGCTTGTATACAATTATGGGGCATCCTGACAAACGCAAAAGGATTGGTGGCAGGTTTCTGCAAATGTATTTTTTCGAAAGGAGATATTTCGGTAAAAAATCGTATCTTTGCAGAGATTTAATAATCTACGGAATGCTCAAAAAAAGAATAAAGAATTGGCATGTTCCCCATGGGCAGGAACTGACAGATTTGGATAAGAGAATCCTTGACTTTCAAAATAGGGGAGAGCTTGTCCCCACCCG
Organism: Prevotellamassilia sp.; assembly: GCA_009775705.1. Taxonomy (GTDB): domain Bacteria; phylum Bacteroidota; class Bacteroidia; order Bacteroidales; family Bacteroidaceae; genus Alloprevotella. The sequence continues at coordinate 12,692 of VSQE01000043.1, read as the reverse complement.
CCGCCTCATCAAGACACCCGAACAAATCGAAGGCATCCGTCGCTCGGGAGTTGTAAACACGGGAGTGTTGGATCTCCTTGAAAAGGAAATACATGCCGGAATGAGCACCGCTGAGATAGACCGGCTGGTTTATGACTATACAACCGGTCACGGTGCCATACCTGCTCCGCTCAATTATGAAGGTTTTCCGAAAAGCGTATGTACGAGCATAAACGAAGTGGTTTGTCACGGCATACCTTCTGAGGACGAAATTCTGGAAGAAGGTGACATCATCAATATTGACGTATCTACCATCCTGGACGGCTATTTCAGTGATGCCTCCCGCATGTTCATTATTGGCAAGACCTCTCCTCGGAAAGAAAAACTCGTGAAGGTTGCCAAGGAATGTCTGGATGTCGGAGCCTCCGCTGCCCGTCCGTGGGGATTTGTGGGCGACATAGGAAAGGCCATTGCGCAGCATGCCCATAAACACGGATTCAGTGTGGTGCGTGATTTGTGTGGTCACGGTGTGGGGCTTGAATTTCATGAAGATCCGGAAGTAGACCATTATAATACACACCGTAAAGGCATGTTGCTGGTTCCCGGCATGGTCTTTACGATAGAGCCCATGATCAATATGGGCGACTGGCAGGTCTTTATAGATGAAGAAGACGGCTGGACCGTCGTGACGGAAGACGAACTGCCTTCCGCACAATGGGAACATACGTTCCTGATGACGGAAAACGGATTGGAGATTCTGTCACACTGATTTTTCTATATTCCGATGCTTAGGTTTTACAGATTATGAGTCATATAAATATTCTTGCCATAGAATCCAGCTGTGACGACACTTCGGCCGCCGTCATGCGCGATGGCATCCTGCTTAGCAACGTGACAGCCGGACAGGCCGTGCATGAGGCCTACGGCGGTGTTGTTCCCGAGCTGGCATCCCGTGCCCATCAGCAGAATATCGTGCCGGTGGTAGATCAGGCTCTCAGGCAGGCCGGTGTTGATAAAGAGGAACTGTCGGCTGTTGCGGTCACATTGGGACCTGGCCTGATGGGTTCTTTGCTGGTTGGGGTGTCTTTTGCCAAGGGGCTGGCCGCTTCGTTGGGGATCCCGCTCATAGAAGCCAATCATCTGCAAGGTCATATTCTCGCTCACTTCATTCGAGAGGCCTCGGACGAATATCCGGTTCCACCGTATCCTTATTTGTGTCTGCTCGTGAGCGGAGGCAATTCACAGATCGTAAAAGTGTCTGCCTATAACCGTATGGAGATTCTGGGGCAAACCATTGATGACGCGGCCGGGGAGGCCATGGACAAATGTTCCAAAGTGATGGGATTGGGCTATCCCGGAGGTCCTATTATCGACCGCCTGGCGCGGAAGGGTAACCCCGAAGCCTTCCAATTCAGCAAGCCCAACATTCCGGGACTTGACTATAGCTTTAGTGGCCTGAAGACGTCTTTTCTCTATTTTTTACGGGACCAGCTTGAAAAGAATCCCGCTTTCATAGAGGAGAACAAGGAGGATCTGGCAGCTTCGCTGGAAAAGACTGTTGTGGACATTCTGATGAAAAAAATGAAAAAGGCGGTAAAGGAAACCGGAATATGTCATGTCGCTTTGTCGGGAGGCGTATCGGCCAATACCGGATTGCGGGAAGCGTTCAGGGCACAGGAGAAAGCCGGAAACTGGAAAATCTATATTCCCAAATTCAGCTATACCACAGACAACGCTGCGATGATTGCCATTACGGGATATTATAAATATATAGATGGTGAATTTTGTCCGCTCGAAAAGAGCGCCTATTCCCGGACCATTATTTGATAACAGAAAATACGAACCATAAAAATAAGATACAGAAACCTATGGAATTAGACCTGAAACTCGTAAGTAAAGAAATCAACGAAATGTTGTGGCGGGACCACAAAACTCTTTGTACGGCCGAAAGCTGTACGGCCGGTCGTATTGCCAGCGTTATAACTGCTGTGCCGGGAAGTTCCAACTATTTCAAAGGCGGCCTTATCTGCTATGCAGACGAAGTGAAAGAAGAAATTCTGAAGGTGGATCCGGTTGTTATCGAAGAGAATACGGCTGTGTGCGAGGAGGTTGTGCGCCAGATGGTTGTTGGTGCCAATAACTTGTTTCATACGGACTATGCCGTTGCTATCAGCGGATTTGCCGGTCCCGGCGGTCCGGACGGAGGCAAAAGCGGGGTAATTGTCGGAACCATCTGGATTGCGGTAGGCAATAGCGACCGTATTGTGACCCGCATGATTGAAGAGGACAATGGAAGAGATAAAAACCTTGCTTCGGCCACGAAACTTGCCATGCATATGTTACGCGACTATCTGAAGGAATGCGTACAGGAAGAAGGTACTGAGCAATCCTAATATTTTTTAGGGGAAATGTTTGGGTTATAAAAAATTATAATTAACTTTGCACCCCGTATGCGGGAGTACCCCGAACAAAATACAGATAGAGAAATTAATAAAGAGAGATAGCAATGTCTAAGATTTGTCAAATTACAGGAAAAAAAGCCATGACAGGCAACAATGTTTCGCATTCGAAGCGCCGTACAAAGCGTACGTTTGACGTAAACTTGTTTACTAAAAAATTCTATTATGTGGAGCAGGACTGCTGGATTAGTTTGAAAATCAGCGCGGCAGGCTTACGCATGATCAATAAGGTGGGACTTGATGCTGCGTTGAACAACGCGGTTTCCAAGGGATATTGCGACTGGAAAAACATTAAAGTAATTGGCTAATAAGTAGGAACAATGGCTGGAAAGAAAGCAAAAGGCAATCGTGTGCAGGTAATTCTTGAATGCACCGAAATGAAAGAAAGCGGGCTGCCCGGAACTTCTCGGTATATTACGACCAAGAATCGTAAGAATATGCCTGAACGTCTGGAGTTGAAGAAATACAACCCGATTCTTAAAAAAATGACTATCCACAAAGAAATCAAATAAAACCTGAGTCATGGCAAAGAAAACAGTCGCAACGCTCCAGACCGGTAAGACGGACGGACGCTCCTATACCAAAGTAATCAAGATGGTGAAAAGCCCCAAGACCGGCGCTTATATCTTTGATGAGCAGATGGTACCCAACGAAGCCGTAAAGGACTTCTTTAAGAACTAAGAATTTAAAGCATTCTGTAAATATTAGCATAAACCCTCCCAAACCGGAGGGTTTTTTATTCCGGAAAGGAAGAAACTGTCATTTTTTTTATGTAAGTTTGCAACAAAGATTTCACTATGGGCTTTTTCAGCATTTTCACAAAAAAAGAAAAAAAACAAGTACTGGATAACGGACTTGAAAAAACCAAGAGCAGCGTCTTCAACAAACTGGCCCGCGCTATTGCCGGAAAGTCGAAAGTTGACGATGAAGTGCTGGATAACCTTGAAGATGTTCTGATAAGTTCAGATGTGGGAGTCGAAACCACCGTGGAGATTATTCGCCGGATTGAAGAAAGGGTGGCAAGAGACAAATATGTCGGGACGTCGGAATTGCATAAAATTCTGAAAGAGGAAATCACATCGTTGCTGACCAAGAGCGGAAATGACGATGAGGAGGGGTTTGACATTCCCGATAGAGACCGTCCGTATGTAATTATGGTGGTCGGCGTGAATGGAGTGGGTAAGACAACTACAATAGGGAAACTGGCCTATCAATTCCAGAAATCCGGGAAAAAAGTCTATTTGGGGGCCGCCGACACCTTCCGTGCCGCTGCCGTGGAACAGCTTTGCATCTGGGGAGAACGGATCGGTGTTCCCGTAGTGAAACAGCAGATGGGCAGTGATCCTGCCAGCGTAGCCTTTGATAGCGTTAGTTCCGCCAAAGCAAACCATGCCGATGTTGTGATTATAGATACGGCAGGACGTTTGCACAACAAAGTGGGCCTGATGAATGAACTTACCAAAATCAAGAACGTGATGCGGAAAGTCGTACCCGAGGCTCCGGATGAGGTTCTTCTCGTATTAGACGGTTCTACCGGACAAAATGCCTTTGAACAGGCAAAGCAATTTATCAAAGCTACGGAAGTTACCTCTTTGGCTGTTACGAAATTGGACGGGACGGCCAAAGGCGGTGTCGTGATCGGTATCTCCCATCAGTTGAAAGTTCCTGTCAAGTATATCGGGTTGGGAGAAAAAGTTACAGATCTGCAACCTTTTAACGGAAAGGATTTTGTGGAGTCTTTGTTTAATGACAGTAAGAACTTATAGGGAGAATCCTATGAAGAAACATTCTGTTGACATCATAACCATGGGCTGTTCCAAGAATCTTGTAGATTCGGAACAGTTGATGAGACAATTCGAGGAAAAAGGTTTTACGGTCTACCACAATCCCGAGTGTACGCACGGAGATGTTGCCGTTGTCAATACCTGTGGTTTTATAGGTGACGCGAAGGAGGAAAGTATCAATATGATTCTTTCTCTTTGTGAATTAAAAGAAAAGGGGGATCTTAAGTATTTGTATGTCATGGGGTGCCTGTCCGAGCGCTATCTGAGCGAGTTGCAGGCGGAAATACCTCAGGTGGACAAATTTTATGGTAAATTCAATTGGAGTCTGTTGCTCGAAGAACTTCATTCCTCTTTTAACAAGGCAATAAAAAACGAGCGCGTGCTGACAACTCCTTCCCACTATGCCTATATAAAGATCTCTGAGGGGTGTGACAGAACATGTTCCTATTGCGCGATTCCTATCATAACCGGCAAGCATCAAAGCCGTCCGATAGAAGACATACTGGACGAGGTACGAAGCCTGGTTCAGACCGGAGTGAAAGAATTCCAGATCATCGCCCAGGAACTGACATATTATGGGCTGGATCTATACAAGGAGCAACGGTTGCCCGAGTTGATTGAACGGATGGCTAAAATCCAAGGAGTTGAATGGATAAGACTTCATTATGCATATCCCACCCATTTCCCCATGGATCTGTTGCGCGTTATCTGGGAAAACGACAATGTCTGCAAATATCTGGATATAGCGTTGCAGCATATCAGCGATCCCATTCTTGAACGTATGCGCAGGCATATCAGCAAAAGGGAAACATTGGACTTGCTTGAAGCCATGCGGAAGGAAGTGCCGGGAATTTGTATTCGTACCACTTTGATGGTAGGTTTCCCCGGCGAGACAGAAGAAGATTTCAACGAACTGTTGGATTTTGTGCGTACAGTCCGTTTCGATCGTATGGGAGCCTTTGCATATAGTGAGGAGGAAGGTACATTTGCCGCCGACAATCACAAGGATGACGTTCCCCAAGAGGTAAAGCAGAGACGTCTGGATATCCTGATGTCTTTGCAAGAGAACATCTCGGCCGAAGTGTGCGCGTCCAAAATAGGGAAGACGTACAAAACGGTTATTGACCGTATAGAAGGCGAATATTACATAGGACGTACTGAATTTGATTCCCCCGAGGTTGATGGGGAGGTTCTGGTTCCCGTAGCCGGAAATACTCTTCAGGTTGGCGAGTTTTACAATATATCCGTAACCCATGCCGATGAATATGATTTGTACGGTGCAGTAGAAAACACTTAAACAATTTTCTCTTGAATAATAAAGATTTCATAAGTGCCATGGCATCCCGTCTGGATATGGATGCGAAAGACGTACAAAGAATTGCCGGCTCATTTATTGCGGAACTGGCCGAAAACTTATGTGACGGAGATTCTTTGGCAATACAGGGATTCGGAAGTTTTGAAGTCAGAAAAAAACTGGAGCGCATTGTTGTCAATCCCACAACGAAACAAAGAATGCTGGTTCCTCCCAAATTGGTTTTGTCTTTTAAAGCCAGCCAAATTCTGAAAGATAAACTGAAACTCTGAAGAATCTTCTTTCCATGGAAAAAAAATTACAGCTACAGGATTTGATCGACATTATTGCGGATAAAGAAAAACTGACCAAAAAGAAATCAGAAATTTTTATCCGGACTTTCTTCGATGTCATCAGTCAGGGACTGGAACAGGACAAGTTTGTCAAGATCAAAAATTTCGGCACCTTTAAGTTAGTAGCTGTCGGAGACAGGGAAAGTATAAATATCAATACCGGGGAAAGATTCCAGATCAATGGACATTCCAAAATAACGTTCGTGCCGGAAAGCGGACTGAAGGATCTGGTGAATCGTCCGTTTTCACATTTTCAGACGGTTGTAATTAATGAAGGAACCGATATTGATGCCTTGGAACTTGTGAATGGCGAAATGAAAGAGCCGGAGGCATCTGGGCTTGATAAGGATGACGAATTACAGTCAGAGTCAGTCGCTTTTACAGAATCCGTTATCCCAGATAAAGAAAACGAGGAAAATCATTCTGAAGAGGAAACTTGCCATGTGGAAACTGAACAATCCGAAATGGATAATTCAGAGGCAGAGACCGTGGAAGAGCCTGAAATCCCAGTCTCTTCTGAGGCCGATGACATCATTCGTGAGGATATTGCTGTTCCTGAGATAGAGGCGAACGCAGAAACACCTGCTTCCCAGTCGCATACGATTTCTGAGGAAGATTGTCCGAAAGAAGATTTGCTTTCATCGGAAAATCAGCCGGAAGAAAAACGCCTGAACTATATATATACGGAAAAGAAAGTACGCCGGGAGACAAACTGGTGGAAAGTCGTTGCCATTCTGCTTGTTGTTTTTATTCTGATGGTTCTCAGTTATTTTGCCGGATATTATCGGCTGTTCTGCCCTTGCGAGATGATGCATTACGGCATGCAGCCTGAAGTATCTGTCTCTGATACCATCGTACAGCAGAAGTCGCAGACCGTGAAAAAACAAACAGACACAATTCGGACAGATACGGTAAATCAGCAAATTGCAAAAGATATAGTTCCGGAAACAGATGAAAAGACCGAGAGTAAGAAAGATACTACGCCGCTCAGTCCCTCTACATCTTTCCGGCAGATAAAAGGGGGAAAATATGCCATAATCGGTACGCGCGACACTTATACGGTTGATAAGGGGGAAACGCTCCGTACCATAGCCGAGCATGTCTATGGAAGTAAAGGATTTGTTCAATATATCATTGTGCATAACAATATCAGCGATCCCGACTACATAAAAACAGGAACCGTGATCCAATTGCCCGAACTTGAAAGGCGTTCTTCGTCTGAATAGATTCTTAGGAGCAAGAGGGTAAAAGCAAGGATTGAAATACAAATATTGAGTAATATTAGTTTTGTAATTAATTTACAGAAACTTAGAAATCATACGCTTTTTTTGTAAAAAAGATAATGTTAAATTCTCGATGCGAAATGGCTTTGTATTCGGGAAAAAGGGTATCTTTGCAGTATGATTGAACTGTCCCGACACATCGAAAATCTGTTGTTGAAGCACAATTGTGTGATAGTCCCCCAGTTGGGAGGATTTGTTACTCAATATGTGCCCGCGCGATATATTTCTGAAGAACAGATATTTTTGCCCCCTTACCGCAGCGTAGGTTTCAACCCGCGTCTGAAACACAACGATGGTCTTTTGATACAATCTTACATGCAGGCCTATGATACGAGCTATCCTGAAACAATCAGATTGATAGAGGAAGCCGTGGCGCAGGTAAAGGAGCAGCTTCAGGCTTCCGGAGAGTTTGAACTCAACAACATTGGGAAACTCATTCTCCGTATAGACGGAAGTTATGACTTCTCTCCCTGTGAGGCTGGTGTTGTTTCTCCCGAATTATATGGTTTTGACTCGTTCTCCATACAGGCTGTTGCAACAGTTGGTTCGTCTGGAAAGACGGTTCCTGCAACAGACGAGGTAATACGGGGCAATTCAAAAAGAAATTATACATTGAGCATCAGCAGGGAACTTGTCAATTATGTAGCTGCTGCTGTATGTGCCGTATTTTTCTATTTTCTTTGGGCAACTCCCACGGTGAATATAACCAATACCAGACAGAACGAGGCTTGCAGTATTATACCGCATCTGCCTGAAGTATCTTCCGGTGTACCTAAAGCCATACAGCCTGTCAATCGGAAACCGGTTGTAAACAAGGAACAAAATTTCAAAGCAACAGATGATAGAGAGGAGGAGAATCATGCTATGCTTACCAGTGAGAAGAGTATGGTTCCTGCTCAGGAAACATATACCATCGTATTGGCCAGTTCCATTGCCCGGAAAGGTGCGGAGACCTACATTGAGCAATTGCGTGGAAGGGGCTATCAGCATGCCCGGATCAGTATTGAGAAAAAAATGATCCGCGTTATTTATGATAGTTTTCAAACAGAGGAAGAAGCATATAAAGCGCTGAATGAATTGCGAAAAGACAAGAATTTTGCAGAGGCTTGGGTGATGGAACTTAAAGAATAGCCTTTCTGTAGATCAGTTTGTCTCTTCACGCAGATTTTCTTCCGGTCATAATTTCAAAATAAATTGTCCATGAAACGTATTCGCTGCCCGAAGTGTGACAATCCTATAATCTTTGACGACACCAATTATACTTCAGGGCAGACACTGATATTTGAATGTGAGGCATGTCGCAAGCAATTCAAGATTCGTACGGGCTTGTCTCAAAAGCAGGAAGTGCCGCAGCAACCTGCCTATGGCAACCTTGTCGTGATTGAGAATGCTTTTCACTATAAACAGGAAATACCTCTTTGTGCAGGTGAAAATATTGTCGGTCGTTTCGTCAAAGGGACAAAAGCCAATGCGGCTATAAAAACAGTTGACCCAAGTATAGACACAACGCATTGCATCATAACGGTCAAACCTGGGAAGGGCGGGAATAAAACACAATATATTCTTCAGGATGCACCTTCCGGAACAGGAACCTATCTGATGAATAACATTCTGGGAGACAGGGACCGCGTACAGATACAGGATGGAGCCATCATAACGATTGGGGCGACTACAATGATTCTGCGGACCGGGGAAACAGAAGATTGAACACCGGCGCGTAATAAGAAGCCGACATGTTTGTGGGGCAAGAGATGGGACAATGGGGAGCCGAAAACTTTTTTGTGAGATGCCTTCATTGGCTTATAGCATATCTGTAAAAGTGTATTGTCTTACGGAAGATAAAGGACCTTTTGGGCGTTCTAAGGGCTGTTTTGCGAGCCATCATAGTCAGAAGACTGGAAATGTATGTATAGGGATATTATTTGGGGTCAATCCGAAATGCCGGTGTATATGTTCAAACCGTTGGGTGGAAGTGTTAAAGTTCAGGCGTAGAGTTTGACGAGTCGAAAGATGAAGAAATTACGGTCACGGACACCACGCATCTGTGAGCGGAATATTTTGACTTTGAAGTTGAAGGCTTCGGCAGATGCGTTGGTGGAGCGTTGTCGGAAGGAATTGAGTATCGTCGGTGCGTGCTTCTTGAATGTCTTGATAACAGAGCGGAAGTATATGTTGCCCAAGGCCATTACTTTCTCATACCATTTATTCATCTTTCGCAATGCCTTTGTCGGGTAGATTTTCTGATTGAATATGCGGCGCAGTTCCATCGCAAGATGATAGGCGTCTTTCAGTATCGGATAATGCCTGAACAGGATGTTGGCGCGATGAAGCTGTATATTTATCCGAGGTTGCGGACAAATTCTTTGCGGTGACGGTAACAACGGATTTTCTGTAATAGATTACGGATGGGCTGAATTAGTGCGTACCAATAAAGTGTAGCTCCGAAAGGGCGTTCTCCCATACTGTTTGTAGATTTCCTCAACAGGATGACCGGAATGATCAGGGCGAAAGCGAGCAATAGCAGGAAGGCGGCGTCCGTGTACAGGAGCGGGTGGGGGAATACCGGTGTTTCTATGAATGTGGTGGTTCTGAGAGCAACGTAGCAGATAGTTGAAAAGGTGAAAATCCATGTAAACCAGGAGGCACAACTCTCGCGCAGGCGGAACAGGCGTCCTCTGCCACTGATATGTCGGAGTGTCTCCTGGTGATAGATCCGTTCGTTTAGCAGGATGTGCCGTTGGGGGAGTTCTTGCCTTGTCATGGCCTCGTCATGCAATTCAGCGATGGTATTTTTCTGTCCGGACAGTGCATCTGTCAGAAGAGTCGCTTCCCCGAATGGAATGGCAAGACTTTTTGCAAATCCCTGCATTTCCATGAATCTGCTTTTCCGGATTCCTAAGTTGCACCCGTCTGCTCCGATGGCTTTGCCGTTTATGCCGGCGCGGAAGCAGCGTAGCTGATAGCGTAGGCGTTCATAGATGGCCCTTCGTGCGGTTCTGCTGTCATTGTTCAGATAGGTCGCATATCCGAGAATGAAATCCGTTCCGTCATTCATCCGGTTGCCTATATACCGCAGCCATCGGGTGCTTACCGGTTGACAGTCCGGCTCAGTCAGCAGGCACCATTCGGAACGGGCGGCGCGGATTCCTAATGTGATCGCCAATTTCTTCCGTCCGACATAGCGGGCGCTGGACGGAACAAAAGTATGACGCAAGTGCGTATAATTCTTTTCCAGACGCTTTAATACATCTGCGGTCTCATCTGTCGAAGCTTCATCTGCAACGATTACTTCAAAAGCCGGATAGTCCTGTTCCAGCAGCAGCGGCAAATTTTTTTCGAGAAAATGGGCCTGGTTGTGTGCGGGAAGTATGATGCTGATTTTAGGAAGCTCCTTTGAGGCGGTGTCCGTTTCGTGCGATCTCTTGTTTTTACAGTTAAGTAAGTAGGGAATAAGGTAGTCGCGCCAGCGGAACCGCCATAAGGCAATCAAGCTGATCAGCATTGTGGAGCACAATATGATGCAGGATATAAGGCATGAGTCCGGAGCGAGTGCGGACGGAAACAAAGACTGTGCATTCATGGTTTTTGGAAGAAGGATTGTCTGCGGAATTCTGCGCATGCAACGGCTGTAGCAACGGCTACGTTCAAACTTTCGCTTGTTTGTCGAGAGGCCGGATAGTTCGGGATGAAAAGGTGGTTGGTGATGAAACGTTCCGTCTCTTTGGAAATGCCGTTTCCTTCGTTGCCCATAACCAATATGCCATTGGTTGTGAGTTGTTCGTTATAGAGGTTATCTCCTTCCAGGAACGTTCCATAGACGGGAGTTCCTTCCGGCAGATTATTCAGGAAATCCGGCAGATTGACGTAGTGGATGCGTACACGTGCGATGGCACCCATTGTGGCCTGCACAACTTTTGGGGCAAAGGCGTCGGCCGTGTGAAGCGAACAATAGATGTCTTCGATACCGAACCAGTCTGCCAGCCGGATGATGGTTCCAAGGTTTCCTGGGTCTTGGACATCGTCTAAAGCGAGTGACAGGGTTTTCATGTTTGCCGCATCAGCTGGTGAAGGGGAGGCTCCTGTACATTCACGTCTGAATACAGCCAGCACATCGTGCGGACTTTTCAGCTGTGAGGCCTGCTCCAACTCTTTTGGGCTGATTTCCAAAACTTCCTCGGCTTCGATATGAGACCTCTTTGACAGATATTCAGCCGTTCCCGCCAGCAGACGACAAGTGAAATGGCTGGCCAGTTCCTCTGTTATTTTAGGGCCTTCGGCCAGAAAAACCTGTTCGGCATCTCTGTTTTTCTTTAGTGCCAGTGAGCGGATGTATTTTAATTTGTTCTTGCTTAGCATGAGGTTTGTGATAATGACAGGCAAAGGTACTCTTTTTAACGGAGAGAAGGGGGACTGACAAGGAGCATTTTTCTAAAGACGGTACTTTCCAAAAAAATACTGCATTGTAATTGGTTGCTACAATGCAGTATTTTTATAAGTCCGTCTACGGGGCTATATCTTTTTGTCTGGTAATCGTTATTCTTTTCCAGCTGTTGCCGTAGGACGTGCTATGCCGTCTTTTTCGCAACGTTTTTTCATGTGTTCAATGCGTTTTTGGGTTTCAGGATGTGAAGAGAACATTTTTTGTATGTAGCTCTGTTTGCTGCCGGATCCTCCTTCGAGGCTCATCAGTTTTTCAAATGACATGACGATGCCCCACGGATTCTTTCCTTTGGATACAAGAAAATCATAGCCGCAGTCATCGGCTTCGTTTTCTTGTTTTTGCGAAAATTTCGCACTGACGAGCGACTGCCCAAGAGTGCCGAGCTGTGACTCAGTCAGTGCTGCCGCTTTGCCGCCGGCAGAAGCCACTGCGTCTTTGAGAGCTCCTGTGAGCAATTCATTCTTGAAAGCATTCTTTGAGTGGCGCTTGAGCACGTGGCCTATTTCGTGGCCGATTACTCCAAGCAACTCGTCATCATTCATGATATCCATGAGCGAGGAAAACACCCGCACACTGCCGTCGGGGCATGCGAAAGCATTTACATCTACTACATTGTAAACCTTGAAATTCAAAGGTATGCCTTCGGCATCGGTAATGCCGGCAGTGAGTTTTCTCAGACGCTGTGTGTATGGATCGTTCTCAGGCAACACGGGATTGTGCTTGTCCATCCAATCTACAGACTCTTTCACATAATCTGCCATCTGGGCATCTGTAATGGTAAATGCCTTTACGGCTTTTGCGGTTCCGCCAATGGCTTTCGCTATGTTGAACTGTGAGTAGGCGGGACTGGTTGTGGCAAGAAACGCCGTAACCGTGAAAATTCTTAAAATAACTTTTTTCATATGATTCAAATATTGTAAATTTACGTTCGGCAAGCCATCCAGTGTCAGGCGATCCAATTTGGATCCTCTGATAGTGGTAAGGATTGTTTCCTGTTGCAAAGGTATAAAATCTAAAGCAAATAACCCTAAGTACATGACAAAAATTTGAAAATATCAAATTTCGGCTTGTAGAGAGGTCTGAGGAGAACATTTTCGATTTC
>VSQE01000042.1 GCA_009775705.1 Prevotellamassilia sp. | reverse complement strand
ACGGGAATCAAGGCGTCAGCCTTGATTTTTTATTCTGCCGGTGTAAAAATCTCAGGATTTTTATCTAAATTTGTAATAACTGTTTTAAAGTAACATAGAGCAAAAATCACATCGGAAAGAAGAACCATCCCTTGGAAAAAACCGACATCAAGACAAGAAAAACATCTTCGGTACCAATTTTCCGTCAATCCCCTCACGGATCCTTCCGAAAACAACAAAACCACATAATATTGAATAACCTATAAAAAGTTGTATTATGAAAAGAATTTTTACACTCCTCACAGTATCGGTCTCCTTGCTGGCGGCCAACGCACAGTTACGCTCTTTTATAGAAGAAGGTAAAACGTGGCTGGTGGAATACACCCCTAACATCGTCGTGGTGGAACCCGACTTTCCGCTTACCTATAAAACCTACACCATCTCCGGCGACACCGTGATTGACGGTGAAAGTTGGAAACGCATGACGCATAGTTCCATACGGGCAGACGGCGCGGAAAAGACCGCCACACAACTGGTGGCACTGCTGCGCGAAGAGAACGGAAAAGTATATTGCCGGAATGACAAAGAGGTCCACATGATTTATGACTTCACAGCCCGGGAATCCGAAACCATCAACTATTATAACATGGATATGTGGAGGGAAAGGGAGTGCAAGGTGATCAGCACGGGAACCTTCTCGTATGGCGGACAGGACTTCCGCGAAATCCTCATCCAAGACAAAAACCCTATGGATCCAAGACGCGAAGAAGATGAACAGGCCCGTATGTCGTGGATAGAAGGAATCGGCACCTGGTATGGTCCCATCAATAACGGACGTTTCGACATGGCCGGCAGCGGACTGCGACTGTTGGAGTGCAAGGTGAACGGCGAAGTGCTCTACCGCCACGATGACTATACGGGAATCTCGTCTGCAACAGTTCTCCCCGCTTCGGACCGGTCTGCCCTTTACGGCATCGACGGCCGGCGCCTTTCCGAAAAACCCGCCCACGGATTCTACATCGAGGGTGGCGTGAAGAAAATGGCAAAATAACAAGATGACAGAAATGGAGGGTGTGCGCTGAAAACAGGGGATACCCTGAAGAAAGCCTCCCTACAAAACCTGAAACAAACTGCCGGAGGAGTGTATCTACCCTCTCCGGCAGTTTCCATATCCATCCGGACCGAAGCCTAAGAGGGGCCGCATGCTGTTACAGACATGGAAATTCAATAAGAACGGAAAGAAATAACAGCGGACAAAATCCTGATGGATGTCAGACCATGCAGAAAAAAATACATCCCATAATTCATTAATATCAAACAGATTATTTCCCCATTCGATAGTATTTGCTAATTTTGTGACCTCCGTAACTATTACGGAGATTACAAAAAATCCATTCTTATGAGATTTTACAACCGGACATCCGAAATCAAAGAACTGCAACTCATACAAAAGCTCTCGTTTGACAGCTATCAAAATTGAACCCGTCTGCTTACGCTGGAGGATATGTAATGACGCGGGGCCGCATCCTTATACCGGTGCGGCCCCGCGTTTACGTATACATCTGTCTTTCCGGTCTTTACAACGCGGACACAGTATGCTCTATTTCTTCACCTTCAGCAGTTCCACCTTGAAAATCAGGGTGGCATAGGGGGGGATGTTGCGGTTGCCCTGCTCGCCGTAGGCCAGATCGTAAGGGATGTAAAGCTCCCACACGGAACCTTCGGGCATCATTTTCAGCGCCTCGGTCCAACCCTTGATAACCTGGTTGCAACGGAACGTGGCCGGCTTGTTGCGCTTGTAGGAAGAGTCGAACTCTGTTCCGTCGATCAGTTTCCCTTCGTAGTGAACCTCCACTTCGCTGCTGTCGGCGGGGGCAACGGCACCTTTCCCTTCGGAGAGGATGCGGTATTGCAGGCCGGAAGGCGTGGTGACCACTCCTTTCAGTTTTTTGTTGGCCTCCAACCAAGCACGATTGGCTTCACGGGCCTGCGAGGCAACGAACTTCTGCTGACGCTCTGCCATGCGCTCGGCAGAATCCGGCATGATGGTGAGGCGGTCGAGCAAACCGTCGCAGAGGGCGCGACTGAAAATTTCGGAATTGACATAGACGGTATCGCTCTTTCCCGTAGCCTGTTTGTTGAGGGCGGGAATCACCTGGTCGCGGTTCATGAGGGCTATTCTCAGTCCGGCGGCATAGGCCAGCTGCTGTTTGAGCTGCTGTTCGCTGAGCTGGGCGGAAAGTCCTTTGGCGGCGTATTCCAGATAGGCGGAATCAACCCCTTCGCGCATCATGAGGTACTGCTTCAGGCTGGCGCTCTGAACAGCCCCGATAGCATAGCTGAACGAATCGGCAGGTACGGGCCGCACCGCCTCGACAGCATTCTTTTTGGCCGGCTTCACCTTTTTGCGGGAACGGCCTGTGGCACCGACGCAGCAAACGGCAAGCGCGATGACCAAGACGTTTCTGAATTTCATATCCGGTATATGAGTTTTTTTAGAATCGGGTTTATTTGATGCCCACCAGCTGCACTTTGAAAATGAGGGCGGCAAAGGGAGGAATGTTTCCGCGGCCCTGCTCTCCGTAGGCGAGGTCCCAGGGAACGTAGATCTCCCATTCGGAGCCTACAGGCATGTGGGTGAGTGCGGAGGTCCATCCCTTGATCACGCTGCCTACGGGGAACTCCGCGGGTTTGCCGCCGAGGCGGTCGGTAGAATCGAACACTGTGCCGTCTACGAGCTTGCCTTCGTAGAGCACTTCGACGGTGGCCTTCTCGTCGGGAATGGCTCCGTTGCCTTCCTTCAGCACTTTATAGAGCACTCCGCTGTCCAGACGCTTCACGCCGGCCTCTTTGGCCATCTTGGCCATGAAGTCATCGCTGGCTTTCTTCTCGGCGGCATGCTCCTCGGCCATACGTGCCTTCGACATTTCCTCTATGCGCTGGTTGAGCAACGTGCCTGCCATGTCCTTGTCAATGATTTTTCCGTCCACCTTGAGCGTGCTGTTGTTCTTCACCACGGCGGAGAAACCGGCCATGAAATTCTTGGCGCTGAGTTTTTTGGTGGAATCGTTTCCGTAGATCTGGCTCTCGATCTGTGCGAACATCTGCATCTTCATCTGCATACCGCTCTGCACACCCATGTAATAAGCCATTTTCTTTTTGTCCTCGGCAGCGGTCACACCGTCCCTGACACCTTTGAGAAACTCATCCACGTAGGCGGAGTCACTGCCGGTCTGTGCCAGATAGTTGCCCAGCTGGTCGGCAGGAGCCGATACGGCCATTCCCAGTTCGTAACTCAGTGTGTCGGCTTCCGTTTTCAGGTTGGCCTTGGGCGCTCCGTTGTTGCAGGCGCTCAGCAGTGCGGTAGCGGCAACGGCTGTTGCCAAAATAATCTTTTTCATATTTTCCTGTTTGTTTTTATTGTCTGCTATTTGGTTGTGTATTGAGTTTTTCCTCAGCAAATCTCAATCAGCTCCACATCGAAGACCAAAGCGGCGTAGGGCGGAATGGAGGCACCGGCACCGCGTTCGCCATAGGCCAGCTGATAGGGAATGAAGAAGCGGTATTTGGAGCCTTCGGCCATGAGCTGCACGCCTTCGGTCCATCCCCGGATCACTCCGTTGAGGGGGAACACGGCCGGCTCGCCGCGGCGATAGGAGGAATCGAAGACGGTGCCATCGATGAGCGTGCCCTCGTAGTGGCACTTCACGCTGTCGGTGGCGGCGGGCTTGCGGCCCTTGCCTTCGGCCAGCACGGTATATTGCAGTCCGCTGGGCAATACGGTCACGCCTTCCTTCCGGGCATTCTCTGCCAGGAACTTCTCGCCGGCCTCGCGGGCGGCCTTTCCTTTTTCGGCCTCGCAAGCCTCGAGGTATCCGGTAACGATTTTCTGTGCTTCGGCATCGGTCAGGGCCGTGGCGTTTCCTTTGAGGACATCTTCCGCGGCGCGGGCAAATTCGGTCGTATCGAGACTGCTGATTCCCATGCCTTTCAGGTTATGGCCTATCACCATGCCCAAAGCGTAGCTGAGTTTTTCCATAAATGATATGTTTCTAAGTTTTTTATAAGATGCAAAACCGGGGCAAAAGTACGATTTTTATTTCATAAAGCAGGGCCGCCAGCGCCTTTTTTCATAACTTTGCCGAAGATAGGCGACAGTGACTCCCTAAAAAGACAAGATTATGAAAAAACTGGTGGTGCTGACAGGCGCGGGCATGAGCGCCGAAAGCGGTTTCGAGACCTTCCGCGATGCGGGCGGCCTGTGGGAACGCTATCCCGTGGAGGCGGTGGCCACGCCCGAGGGATGGGAGCGCGATCCGGCTTTGGTTACGGATTTCTACAACGGACTTCGCCGCCAGCTGATAGCGGCCCGTCCCAATGAGGGACACCGGATTCTGGCGGAACTGGAAGAACGCTTCCGCGTGACCGTCATCACACAGAACGTTGACGACCTGCACGAACGGGCCGGCTCCTCGCACGTCATCCACCTGCACGGCGAACTGATGAAGGTATGCTCCTCGCGCACGCCCGACGCCCCGTGCTACATCCGCCGTCTCTCCGAAGAGCATCCGGACGTGGCCCACGGACAGCTGGCCGGTGACGGCTCCCTGCTGCGCCCCTGGATCGTATGGTTCGGCGAGGCCGTTCCCCGGCTGGCCGAAGCGGCGGACGAGATAGCGCAGGCCGACCTTTTCGTCATCATCGGAACATCGCTCAACGTCTACCCCGCCGCCGGACTGGTGCGCCACGTTCCGGACGGCTCTCCCGTCTGGCTCATCGACCCCCAGGAAGTGCGGGTGCCGGCATCGCGCCCCGTAGAGACGATACGCGAAGTGGCCTCGCGCGGACTGCAAATCCTGTTGCAACGCCTGTCTGAAATCTGAGCGGAGCAGGAAGGAAAAAGGGCCGGCGGCGTTTCACGTTTGGCGTCGATAAACAAAACAGGCCGGCGGCACCAAACGTAAACGAAGGTTAAACGGCATTTGCTTTTCGCTTCCTGAAGTATTATATTTGCACCAGCAAAGTGGAAGAACCCTGAAAAGCCGCCCGATAGGCGGCTTTTTTCGGCGCTTAACGTGAAAAAAACATAGGATCTTGTTGAAAAAAGATCCTATCTTTTTCAAAAAAGATACTATGTTGTGAAAAAAAGGTCCGTTCCCGTTCGTTTTCCGAAAAACCCAAAAGTTAAACATTGAAGACAGGTATTAAAAAGCGTGAACGGAATTTTTCTGAAAAATTCCGTTCACGCTTTTTATCAGGCCTCTCGCCGGCTTACTGTTCGGGGGCGAAAAGCGGGTCCCATGCGGGCAGAACCTGCGGCTTCTGCTTGAGCAGTTCGAGCGTGGCGGCGGGCACGAAACGTTTCTCCACCACCAAGCGGAACATGTATTCGTCAAACCAGCGGTCGGTCATGATGAGATGACCGCGGTAGCCGGAAGTGGGGCCCCAGGAGTTCTCCACCATCCACTTCACCGGCTTTCCGTCGGCATCGAGATCGACGGCCATGAGCGTCATGGCATGGCTCGAAGCCGAGGCGAACGTGCGGATGCGGTCGGCCTTGTCCATCGGGAAATCCGTGCCCATCAGCGAGGCATAGTCATAGTTGTCGAGACTGAGCACTCCCGTCTTGCTGTTGAGGAACTTGCCTACGTCGCAGGAGAAATACATCATCGTGCTGTCCTTGATCGAGGCAATGGCCATGGCCTTGATCTCGTCCATCGGCAGATTGATGTAAGTCCAGTTGGAACCGTCGTAGGAGTGGCGGTCCATGTCGATGGTATAGGTCTTGTGGTAGGGACGGGTGGGGTCGTTCATCAGCAGGACGTAGCCGTTCTTCAGGTCGGCGCCCACATATTCCTTATAAAAACTCTGCGGGGTGTACTTGCGCGTGTCGGCAGGCTTGCCCGAGGCGTCGCGGCGCGTCCACGTGAACTCGGCAGGCGGCTCGCCCAGACAGACGGCCAGCATGTGGTAGACCGTGGCCAGCATTTCCTGTTTGCGCTTCATGAGGTCCTTCTTCTTCTCGCCCTTTTCGGCGGCACGGCGCAGGGCAAGGCCGTACTCGCGCAGCTTCAGGGAGAGAAGCGAGGCCATGCGCGACGTATTGTTGGCATTGAAGCTCTCGGGCATCACCTCGGCGGGCACAAGGCCGTACTTGGAAACGATGTCCTGCACGCCGCAGAAGGTACCGCCGTCGGAGAGGGGATTCTTGAAGAGCCACTCCACGAGCTGGTCGTTCATCGGCTTGTCGGCATTGTCGATGACGGCCTGGAGGAAGAGGTTGGACTTCTCCAACTGATCATAGAAGAAATTATAGCTCTGCGAGAACTGGAACTCGCCCAGACCGAACTTGCCGATCATTTTGGAACGCATGACGTTCATTCCCGTAAAGAGCCAGCAACGGCCGCTCTGCTGCTGGTCGGTGATGCCTTTGGTGTCCACCTTGTGCGAGAACCAGGTGTCGGTGGCGGCAGGATTGACCGCCGTGGTGGCCAGCGTATTGATGCTGCTGCCCGCCAGTGCGTTGCGCAGCGCGCGGTCGGCATCGGTCACAGGCCGGGCGGCACGGATTTTTCCGAGCATCTCGGGCGAGATGCCTCCTTCGGGAGTCTGGGCCGTCAGCACGGCAAACGGCACGGACAGAAGGAGCGTGAGAAATGTCTTTTTCATGTAGGTTATTTTTTATTGACGATTAATGATAGAATTCTTGGCTGTCGGTTCCGGTTCCGACCGGGCGCCGCCAAAGAAGGGACGGCCGTAGAGCCACAGACAGAGCCGGTAGAAAAGGACGGCCGTGAGCAGACCGCCGAAGACATCGACCAGATAATGGGCCTCTATATAGACGGTGGAACAGCACAGCAATACATAGAAAGGAGCCGCCGCACAAGCCAGCCACCGCCGGTTGCGCCACAACAGGAGCATGAGCACGGTGCTCATGCCCACATGGGAGGAGGGAAAGGCCGCCGTAGGCCTTTCTCCGCTGGCCTGTGTCTGCTCTACCATCTCGCGAAAAAAACCGTCGGGACCGGGCGAAGGCCGCAGCTCCGTATGGTAACGGAAATAATCGCCCAGATGGGGGAACAGTCCGCTGTCCACCGCCTCGGGCCCCACGGCCCGGAAATAATACTGCGGACCGGCCACAGGCAGAAACAGGTAGATGAGATAGTAGAGCATGAAGGCCGTGAGCACGACAAAGGCTGTAGGCTCGAAGAGCCGCCGGTCTGTGACGAGGGGGGCCAGCACGGTGATGAAAATCATGGGATAATAGGAAAAGTAGCCCATGTGGAACAACTCGCTCCAGAGCTTTCCGGGCAGCACCTGTGCGAAGGTCAGGGCGGGCTGGCCGCCGAACAGCCGCTGATCGGCCGTGGCGAACAGATGGTCCAGATTGGGAAAGACCTGGCAGAACTCGTAGGTGTCCGGGTACCAGTAGCCCAGGAGTGTCAGGGGGTAGAGGTTGCGCAGAAAGCGCGTGGCGCGGCAGGGCCGCAGACGGTAGAACAGTCCCGTACAGGCCATGCCGGACAGGACAAGGGCACGCCCCGTGAGCAGGCGCACCGGCTCGCGGATGTCCGACCCGAAAAGCAGGATGAGCAAGGCCGTGAAAAGCACGTATGCCACCGTCACCTTCTCGATGCCCAACAGCCCGCCATAACGCGGCTGCCGTTGCAGAATGTCTATATCCATTTTTCTTTCTTATACCAGGCAACTGCTTCGGGCACACCGGCTTCGAGCGGCCATACGGGCCGATATCCCAGTTCGCGGCAGGCCGGCGAAATGTCGCATTGCCAGTTGCGTTGTTTCATGATATTATACTTATCGGTATTGAGTGTAGAGGTTTTCCCCAGCAGGGCCGCTACCCGACCGGCCACGAGACACACCGCCCGCAACACCCACAGCGGAGCCGTGAAGTGGAAAACGGTACGCACACCGAGCTCCGCCTGAAGAAGGTCGGAGAAAGTGCGCGAGGAGTAGACATGGCCGTCGGTGAGGAAATAGGCCTGTCCGCTCCGGCCCTTTTCCAAAGCGAGAAAGACGGCCTCGACAAGGTCGCGCACATAGATGAAGGTCAGAATCTGCCGTTCGCGGCCCACGGCGAAATCAACATGGCGGCTGATGCTCCGGGCCATCAGAAAATAGTCGCGCTCGCGGGGTCCGTAAACTCCCGTGGGACGCAGCACGACATAGTCCTTCAGCCCTTCCGTCCGCGCCAGCCGGCGTTCGGCCTCGAGCTTGGAACGGCCGTATGCCGTGTCGGGACGCGGCGTGTCGGTACCGGTGATGACGCGCTGCATGTTGCTCCCGCAGACATCGCCGAACACGCTGAGCGAACTGATAAAGACAAAACGGCGCCGCAGGGCCGCCGTCGCCACCAGCAGACGGGCCAGCCGCTCCGTGCCGCCGGTATTGATGCGGAAGAAATCTTCGGCGCGGCGGCATTTGGTGGCGCCGGCGGCATGTATCACATAGTCCCAGGCCCCGTTCCGCCCTACATGGTCCGAGAGCTGCTGCCTGAGGCGGCTGTCGTCCTCCAGATCGAGTTCGACGAAACGGATGCGCGGGTCCGTCAGATAGCGACGGCTGCTGGCGGGCCGCACCGCGGCCCACGTCTCGAAGCCAAGCGCCAGAGCTTTCTCTACCAGAAAGCTCCCGATGAAGCCGCTGGCTCCTGTCACTAATATCTTACATTCTTGGGGATTCATTGCTTCTGATGCCCTCCCTTCTTTTGGACAGGACCGGGCAAAAATACGTATTTTTTATTTCGTCGGGCTTCGGGGAAACCTCATGCCACGGACCGGCATGAAAAACAGACGCCGCGCAGTGTCTGTCGGTACCTGCGGGACGTCTGTCAATGGTTGTGTTCCTTCCCCTCTCTCTTCTTCCGACGGAAGGAGGGGAGACAAAGGGATTACTTACGGAGGCCGAGA
Organism: Prevotellamassilia sp.; assembly: GCA_009775705.1. GTDB lineage: Bacteria > Bacteroidota > Bacteroidia > Bacteroidales > Bacteroidaceae > Alloprevotella. The sequence continues at coordinate 12,324 of VSQE01000042.1, read as the reverse complement.
GCCTTCACGATGGCACGGTAACGCTCGATGTCACGCTCCTTGAGATAGTTGAGCAGGGCGCGGCGCTTACCTACGAGTTTAACGAGAGAGCGTTCGGTCATATGATCTTTACGGTTGGCTCTCATGTGTTCCGTCAAGTGGGAAATACGGTAAGAAAACAAAGCTACCTGGCTCTCTGCGGAACCGGTATCCGAGTTAGACTGTCCGTACTTTCCAAAGATCTCCTTCTTCTTTTCAGAATCTAAATACATTGTGTAATGAAATTAAATAATGGTTTGATTTGCTGAAACAGCGGCGCAAAGATACGGAGTTTCAGCAAATTGACCAAAAAAACACAGTTTTTTTTCTGTCTTCACGTCTTTTGGGCCGTTTTGGGCCGTTTGTCTGCCCTGCCCCACCCCTGTCTCAGCGGGCAATCCACGCTTCGGGATTGAGCTTGGAGGTTTCCTTCCGGAGCTGGAAATGAAGGGTGCAGTTGCCGGCGGCATCGGGAGCGATGCTACCCAGCGTCTGGCGGGCCGAGACTTTCTGCCCCTGCCTCACAGAAGCGGAGGAAAGGTTGCAGTAGACCGTGATGTAGCTGCCGTGGCGCACGATCACGTTGTACATTCCGCCGTAAGCGAAGACCGCGGTCACCTCGCCCTGAAAGACGCACCGTGCCTTCGCTCCGCTCCGGCCGGTGATGTTGATACCCTTGTTGTCCAGATGCACGTCGCGCAGCCCCTCCACCTTGTATTGTCCGTAACGGCTGGAGATGGAGTAAGGACCGGTGACGGGAACAGGCAGGCGTCCCTTATTGGCGGCGAAACTGCCGGAAAGAACGCGGTCGGCGTTGTCGGCGGCCTGAAAATCGGGAACGGCGGTGCGCTCCGAACGGGAAGAGGAACGTGAGGAGGACTTTCCGCGGGACGCCTGGCTCCGTGCACCGGAGCGCGAGGCTTTCTCGCGGGCAGCCTGCTCGCGCCGCTTGCGTTCGGCCTCGGCTTTGCGACGGGCCTCGGCCTGCTTGCGCCGGCGCTCGGCGGCCGCTATCTCCTGCTGTATGAGCTGATCTATGCGGGCATTCAGATTGGAATATTTCTTACGGGTCTGGTTGATAGAGGCCTGGAGCTGCGATTCCTTTCCCTTGAGGCGCTCCACAAGGGTTTCGCGCTCGCGCTTGCGCTCTTCCAGTTTCTGCTGCTCACTCCGGCCTTCGGAAAGCAGCTTGTCCTTCTCTTTGCGGGCGGCCTGAAGTTCGGCCTGCCGTGCCTTGACGTTCTCTTCCTTGCGCCGGATGACCTCTCCCTGCACCCGCTGGTACTTGGTATATTCGGTGACATAACGCATGCGGCGGTACATCTGACGGAAATCCTTTGCCTGAAGCACAAACATCCACCGGCTCTGCGTCAAGCGGTTGCGGAACATATACATCACGGCCCGCTGATACTTGGCCTTGCAGGAGGAAAGGTCGCGGCCGAGACTGTCCAGACGCTTCTCCAGCACGGAAATGTCGCCGTCCAGAAGCGAGATCTCACTCTGTATGCCCTCCACAAATTTCTGCTGCTCGCCGATCTGCGTGTTCAACACGACCAGATTGCCCAGTTGTGAACGGACGTCCTTTTTGGTGCTGCGGAGCATTTTTTCGGATTCGGCGATCTGCTTTTTCAACTCGTTGCGCTGCGACTGGAGCTGTTTGATCTTCTTGTTCGTCTGTGCCGGCACGGCCAGCACGGCAAACAACAGCAGGACACATGCGGTCAGGCTCCGCAGCATCCGGAAGTCCGGAAGGAATGTATGCATCGTTTTTCTCAAAGTACGGGTAGATGGTTTCATCGGGATAGTTACATGGACAACAGCCGTTTCAGTATGTCATCCGCATTGCGCTGCTTGTATTTGGCTGATACTTTCGTATGGGATTCCCAGTCGGCCGAAGTTCCAAGGCGGCTCAGGCTGAGCGTGAAGCCCGCATCCTTGCCCAGCCCGGTGACGGCCACGGACATCGTGGAGGGGAATTTCTTTCCGTCGAAGGCCGTGAAGTCTCCGTAGCGCCATACCAGCTCCCCTTTCTGCGAGACGTCCTTTCCGCGCACCGTGACACGGTCGATGAGGGCCGTGGACGTGACCGTCAGGAAGGAATATTCGAGTTTCGGCGCATCGGGAAGCGAAAGCAGTGTGTGCGAGCCGGCCGAGGATACCCGGAAGCGTCCCAAAGGCACTTCGTCCTTATGCTGGCCGGGCACGAAAAGCTCGTTCCAGAACAAGGACTGCAAGGCATAGAAATCCAGACCGGCCTGACGCAGGAAACTTACCTGATCATAGGTGGCCCGCACAAACTGGGAGTTGATGCGGTCAATGATGAGCACGTTTTCCGGCGAGAACTCCATGCGGCCCACTTCCATCCCGAGGAAGGTAAGCGAGAGCTGAACCACCTCGTCACGCTTCATGCGCAGGCTTCCGCCAACGGAGACATTGCGTTCCGCAGCGTTGATGTCCATCTTGATGCGGGCCGTCAGGGCCCGCGCGGTCACGGCCGTCGCGGCCACCTGCTTTTTATAGAGATCCGCCTTCTGCACCGCCGGATCCGTCGGAACGGAAGTCGGAGACTGCACTTGCCGCGAGCCGTGACAGGAAGCCATCAGCAAAAGTACGGACAGGAAAACTAAATTCAGAACATATTTCATCGGTTCAAAGAGTTGATGGTTGATAAAATCAGAATGAGAGAACGGACTACGGCCTGCGGTTCCGGATCTTCCTTTTCAGGACGGCCCGCTGCTCCGCGTCATCGCTGAGCGAGAGCGCCTTCCGCCAGAATGCCACGGCCTGCGTCCGCTCGCCGCAACGGAAGTAGATGTCACCGGCATGTTCGTAAAGTCCGGCATCGGAAGCGTCTCCGGCCGCATATTTCAAAGTCTGGTCTATGTAGATGCGTGCCTGCGTGTAGCGGTGCTGTCTGTAGAGAATCCAGGCATAGGTGTCGAGATAGGTAGGATTTTCCGGCTCCGCCTCGATGGTGCGTTTGCTCATGCCCGCCGCATGGTCCAGTTCCCGACCTTCGAGCGAAAGGAAATAGGCATAGTTGTTCAGGCAGACCAGATTCTCGCTGTTGTAGGTGATGGCCGAGTCATAGGCCGTGTATGCCGCCTTGCAGTCTCCGCTCTCGTGCAGCAGGTCGCCCAACGTAGCATACAGATCCGACACTACGCCGGCATCCGAGCCTTCGTCCACGTGCTCCGTGCCGTGCCGCAGTGTGCGGACAGCCTCTCCGTCACGTCCGAGACGGGACAGTGACAGACCCTCGTAGAGATAAAAAACGATCTGCGAGGGATCGTAGATACGGCCGTCGCGGCACAGCTCCGCCACAGCCTTCATATCGTCCTTCCGCAGAAGAATCTGCAAGAGTTGCAGACGCGCCCGCGAATAGTCTGGTTCTATGTCCAGAATGCGGCGCATGACTGGTGCCAGCGAGTCGACAGGCATCTTCACCGACATGATGTAATAGGCGTACAGTTCGGCCAGTTCACGGCTCTCCTGCGGCTGTTCGAGCGCTTCCTTGAAAAGGGAGAGCACCCGCGTGCTGTCTTCTCCGCGACGCAGATTGTCGGCCGAGAAACTTTTCATGACCTCCACTTTCGCCTCGGGGCGCGTCTGGGGATTGAGCACCACTTTCCGCACCAGGTCGTTATAGAGCGAATCCTCGCCCGAGGTATTGTGATAGGCCAGCAACGAGAGCTGGGCGAAACTGTTCTCCGGTTCCAGCGTGAGCACATCGCGATAGATAGCGAGTGCCATTTCGTTGTAGCCGTTCTGCCGGTAAAGGTCTCCCAGCAGCACCCGGTAGCGCAGGTCCGCGGGATATTCGGCACACAAGTCCTCAATGGCGGCGTAGGCGTGTTGGTTGTCACCCATCTGCGTGTATATCTTGAATTTCTCCACGCTGTAGGTCTCGCTCTTCCCCTCGATTTTTTCCAGACGCTCCAGTGTCCGGATGGCTCCCTGATAATTGTCCGTCTCCTCATACAGCCCCACCAGCATCGACAGGTTCTCCGACGAGGGATTGCCGGCCGCCAGTTCCTCATACAACTCCACGGCCTTGTCGAAACTCCGCCGCTGGGCATAATAGCTGCCCAGCGCTTCCTTGTAATATTCATTGTCGGGAGCCAACTCCACGGCACGACACAGCATTTCCTCGCCTGCGGCCCGCCGGAGACTGTCCGCCGATCCGCTGAACGAAATTTTCAGCAGCGCCATCTCGTAGAGTGCTTCCGGAGCGTCGGGATGTACCCTCAGGGCGCCTTCCAGCAGTTCGTGCTCGGCATCGTAGTTGCCCTTTTCCTTCTGCCGGACGGCTTCCAGAAACAGTTCGTCAAACCTTCTCTGCACCTCGTAGGGGAGCGCAGGCGCTTCCGGACGCGCCACCCTGACGGCAGGCCCCGCCTCTCCGGCCTTCCGCGAGGAGGAACACGCCCCGAACAGAACGATGCCGGAGAGCACCGCCCCGGTCCATAAGGAGAAAAATGCTATTTTGAATAAGAAGCGCATATTTATATACGTCTGTTTATCTGTATTCCCTTAGATTGCCACGGTCATTTCCGGCCCGTATGTCCGAAACCGCCGGCTCCGCGCTCCGTCGCGTCCAGTTCTTCCACGGGTGTCCACTCCACCGTTTCGTGACGGGCCACCACCAACTGGGCAATGCGTTCTCCATCGCAAACCGTGAAGTCCTCGTCCGAGAGGTTCACGAGTATCACGCCTATCTCGCCGCGATAGTCCGCGTCGATGGTTCCGGGCGAATTGAGCAGGCTTATGCCTTTCTTCAGTGCCAGCCCCGAACGCGGCCTCACCTGAGCCTCATACCCGGGCGGCAAGGCGATAGACAGCCCCGTGGGAATGAGGCAGCGCTGCAAGGGGCGCAGCACCACCGGTTCGTCCAGACTGGCCCGCAGGTCCATCCCCGCGCTCAGCGGCGTGGCGTATGCCGGCAGGGCATGACGCGAGCGGTTCACTATCTTTATCTCCATGATTTCAGTTTTTATCAAGGGAGCAAAATTACGCAATTCCCTTTACATTCCCCTACTTTTCAAGGAAAAACCTTCGCACGCCACACCTTCCATCATGGAAAATCCGGAATATACTACCTTGAAAGGATCATGTTCTCAATCTCGTCAATCATCTCTTTGGGAAGAGTATGGCACAAACCTGTCTTGTCCGAAGTGATGGATTCCAGAAAATGAGGCCATTCCGAACGGTACACCTGCCTCATGTGCTCATTGCTCTCATTGGAACGGGAACAGGAATAGGAGATGTTGGCCAATCTGTCAGCCAGTTTCAGGAATGGAGCATACGCAGTTTCGCGAATGCCCTGATAATATCTGTCGTCGGCACGCTCGGCCCGTGTCCTCCCCTTCTCGTTGGTAAGCGCATATACCATCTCCGCAGCCATCAGGGCCTGGCGGCCGGTCATCCATTGTCCGGCAATACGTTTCACGTCATTGTATGTCTGACGGGCATCCTCGATGCTGTCGTGATAGAACGCGCCGAAAAACAGCGGGACAATGTCTTCTTCGTTGTCACAGACGGCATATCCTTCCGGACGGCATCGGCCACCATGTCAAGATGGAAACCGTACGGATGCACCTTGTCGTATGTCTGGTTCACATGTTCGTGCAGGGCATGCGCACTTGCCTGTATCCGGGCAATGATGTCCGCATACTTGCCCACCGACCGACTATATTCCTGTGGTTTCATACTGTATATCAATTAAGAACTTTTATCCGCAAATCCCGTCCGTGCTATCGCCCGCAATTGCAAAGCTAAGAATTTATTTGCCCCTGCAAGCAAACCCGTACAGTTTTTTAACGGGACAAGCCACACACGTCACCTTTTCTTGCAGAAACAAAAAAAGAACCTGCCCGACCGGAGGGCAGGATCCTTACGGTGCCTTTCTTCCTGTCAGGGAACAGAGGCACAGGGAGAGAGCGGGCAGCCCGCGGCCACCGCTACCGGTGGCCGCGGGTCACGGTATGGAGAATGTTTCCGTGCTTGTCTATCAGGTCGAGGCTGAGCGTGTTCTTGCCGGCCGTCAACACGGAAAATCCGGGGGCATCGCTACAGAACACCGTGCCTTCCGTCTTCCGGGGAACTCTTGTCAGAGAGCCCGACGTGTTGACCACATAGTCCACCTCCGAGCCGGGCCGGCGGATATGCTGGAAGTTATGGATGTGGCCGCAGATATACATGTCCACGTTGTGCCGGCGCAACAGGGGATCCACCTTCTGCTGCATGTCGCGGCGCTCGGCCTCCGACTTGTCGGTGTCGGCATAGACGGGATGGTGGCCTACGACAACCACCCAGTCCTCCGTTGCCTCCGCCAGCGTCCGGTCAAGCCACTGCAACTGCGCCTCGGGGTCCTGCTTCGGAGCATCGGGATAGGTCTCCGGATTTTTCCGGTATTTCGAGATGAGCGGCGTGGTGTCGATGAACACTATCCTCACCGTCGTTCCCTTATGCTCGAACGTCCGGACATAATACCTGCCGGGCATATTCCACCGGCGGGACACCTTGCTGTAGTCTATCACCGCCTGCGTGTCGCCCCTGTATTCATGATTACCGCATACCGGCAGCCAGTCCACCATCAGTTCGGGATGGGAATAGATCCATTCGTAGTTGGTTGTCCACAAAGGATCGGACACGCTCCTCACACCGCCGTAATGATGGACGTCGCCCAGCGCGAGCACGGCCTCCGGTCCGATGCCTCCGGCCACCTCGCCCATCAGGGCCGCCACCGGCTTCTGGTCGTAGTAACCGTTCCGGCCGAGATCGTTCGCCACAATAAAGCTGAGATCGCCTTTGGCGCACTCTTTCCACCCTCTGGCGGTCTGGGCCGGAGCCATGAGACCGAAAAGGGCTACAACTGCAAATACAAGTTTTCTTATCATATCCATTTGTTTTTGGGGTTTATTCCGATCAGAAATTTATTTTTACTCCTCCATTGACTTTCACGCCGTAGTATTCGGCCTGCATGGTGCGCTCCCTGGTGCCCTGATAATAGCGGAGCGGCTGGTTGAGAAGGTTGGTGCAGTCGGCATAGACCGTACACTTGGCTTTCCGGCCGAAGGTATAGCCCAGGTTGAGGTCCATATATTTCACCGAGTCGTAATAACGGTCATAGAACGCGTTCACGCCCATCTCGTCAATAAAGGCCGAGGCGTAATTGAACGACACGCGGGCCGACAGTCCGTATTTCTCAAAATACAGAGAGACGTTGGCCGTGTGTGCCGGCGAACCGGGCAGGCTCAGTCCCGTCTCGCCCTCGCGGCCCTCGAAGTTGAAGTCCATGACCCGCGAATGCGTGTAGGTGTAGGTTCCGTACAGGCCCACACACTTCATGGCCGGCGCAATGAAACCGAAGTCCCGCTGCCAGGCCATCTCCACGCCGAGGATGTTGGCGTTCCCCGCATTTCTGGGCTGCGTCAGCTTTGTCCAGACATGTCCCTCGTATTCCTTGTTGTAGGCCACTTCCTCGACAATGAAGCCGTCCACCCTCTTAAAGAAGACCCCGGCCGTCACCAGCCCTACGGAATTCCAGTAGTACTCGGCACTCAGGTCCATGTTGTGGGAGGTAATGGCCTTGAGTTCCGGATTGCCTATCTTGATCTCGTTATCACCGCGTCTGATGCTCACTCCGGGCACCAGAGCGGAATATTTGGGGCGGGCCAGCGACTGGTTGTATCCGGCCCGCAGGAGGAAGTTCCTGCCGGCATCCCATTTGAGTATCAGCGAGGGAAGGAAATTCACATAGCCTGATGTGGCGGGCGAGGTCTTCACCACAGTATTGGCCTCCTCGTCATAAATGCGGCCCGTATATCTGACCGCCGTGTTCTCCACACGCAGTCCGCCCATGAATTTCAGGTTTTCGGCAAGGCGGGTGTCAAACCGCACATATCCGGCCGCCACATTCTCCCTCGCGTCATAGTTTCCGGCCAGTTCCTCGGCCACCTGCGCTTTCTCGAACCGGCTTCCGTCCTCCAGGTCCAGAGAACCCAGAAATTCCTTGCTGACAAACGTTCCTACCTGATAGGCCGCCGAGGGCATGAAGCGTCCGGAGCTCTGGCTGACAGCGTGGGCAAGGGCGTCGGCATTGAACTGCTTCTTGCTGACGGGAGTGTACTCGTAAAAATCTATCTCCTTGTCTTTCGACTTGCTGACAAACTTGGCACCGAACTTTATTTTCGACCGCTCGCCTATCCGCGTCCTGAAGTCCAAGGCCATCCTGAGGTCCTGCTCCACGATGTCCTCCTGCTGCTGGGTGAGTTCCTTCAGCGAGAAATCATCGTTCAGAAACATGGTAGATCCCTCTTCGGGAAGGGCGAAAGGCCGGCGCGGATCGGTCAGATCGAACACGAAATGCTGCGATTTGAGGCGGTAGTCGATGTACCTTTCATTGGGACGCTGCTCGGAGGCGCGCGCATATCCCACCTTCCAGCCCACGTCGAAGACGCCCAGCCGGTTCTCTCCGCCCAGGGTGAAGTCCATCGTGCGCTGCCGCTCCAGACGGGCGTCGCGCTCGTCGCCGGAACCGCCCTTGGTCTGTACCCTAACATCCGCCTTTCCTTCGGGAGAGATGTCCTTCAGCGTCATGCGGTACCGGTTCTCCCAGTCATTTCGGTTGTTGAAGATGCCCTTGAACCATATCTTGTTGAAATCGTCGAACTTCCAGTCGAGTGACATAGAGTAGCTCTGCCGTTCGCGTGTGACATAATACTGCCGCAACTGATAATCGCTGATATATATTTTCCCGTCTTCATCCTTTTCCCACAGAAATTCGGTATTATATGAACCAACCGGGGCATTGTTGTAAGAGCCTGATAGCATCAGTCCCAATCGATCATTGAAAAAGCGATTACCCACGGTCAAAGCAAAATTTGTCTGGCCCTTTCCACTCACCCAGTTATATCCCGTCCCGGCAACAGCGCCTACCGTCAGATGACATGGGGAGCTCTTGATGACAAGGTTAATGGAACCTCCGATGGCATCGCCGTCCTGATCAGGCATAAGGGTCTTGCTGACCTCGATGGTCTGAATCATGTCCGAGGGAATCAGGTCAAGTTGCACGCTCCGGACATCTCCCTCAGCCGACGGTACTCGAGAGCCATTGACTGTCACGGAACTGAACTCTGCCGGAGTACCACGCACCTGACCGAAACGCGCCTCGCCCTGGTCATACTGCACATTGATACCACTGATGCGCTTCAGCGCGTCTCCGATGTTGGAATCGGGAAACTTGCCTATCTGGTCCGCCGAGACTACGTTGGTGACATTCAGATTGTTCTTCTGCGCGTTGAGGGCCTTCTTCTGACCCGAGAAGACTCCCGTCACCACCGCCTCTCTCAGCACCCGCGACGAATCCGTCATGACTACATCCTCGCTGGCTCCGGCTGCTGTCACCGACACCACCCTGTCCACTGGCTGGAAACCGAGATAGGAAACCTTCAGCCGGTGCTGTCCCGCCGCCAGGCCGGCAAACGAATAGAAACCGTTGGCATCGGCCAGGACGGACCGCCGGCTACCGTCAAGAACCACCACCGCGCCGGGCAAGGGATTCTTCTCCCTGTCAAGAATGCGTCCTTTCAACAATCCGTCCGTGGGATTTCCCTCAGCCCACACGGCCAGTCCCGCCACTTGCAAGCCCAGCATCAGGGACATTGCTTTTTTCATTTTCATCGTGCTTGTCATTAATTTTGATTTCACGCCGCAAAATTCCCCATCCGTTATTTCATGGAATTGTCAGAATCATTGCGTTTTCATGAAACCTGCCGGGGCTGTTAAAGTTTTATTAAACCTGCGGTCCAGCAGCGGGCGGCAGTCTCTTTTATCACTAACTTTGCAGCATCTCATGACATATCTGTAATATTTATGGACACGACCAAAAAGATTCTTGTTGTCGACGACGAGGAAACTCTCTGCGACACGCTGGGCTTCAATCTGGAAACCGAAGGCTACGAGGTGGACACCGCCTACAGTTCCGAACAGGCCCTGACACTCCCTCTGGCGCGCTACGACCTCATTCTGCTCGACATCATGATGGGCGACATCTCGGGAACGCAGCTGGGCCGCATCCTGAAGTCGAACCCCGAAACGGCCCATGTCCCCATCATCTTCTGTACGGCGAAAGACACGGAGGAGGACATGGTAAAGGGACTGGACCTCGGCGCCGACGACTACATCACGAAGCCCTATTCGCTCCGGACGGTGCTGGCCCGCGTCAGGACCGTCCTGCGACGCGCCGCCTCCGCGCCGGCCGCCGGCCGCCATCCGGACAGCGTCTCCTACAAGGGTCTCAGCCTGCTCACGGACAAAAAATGCTGCACCGTCGACGGCACGGAGGTCAGGATGCCCAGAAAGGAATTCGAGATCCTGCGCAAGCTCCTCTCCCACCGCGGACAGATTTTCTCGCGCGGCGAACTCCTCCGCGAGATCTGGCCCGACGAGGTGGTGGTCCTCGACAGGGTCATCGACGTGAACATCACCCGCATCCGGCAGAAGATAGGCGTCTACGGCAAGAACATCGTCACACGCTCGGGCTACGGCTATGGCTTCCTGGAATAGACTGACCTACCACCGGCGGCTCTTTCTCTGGCTGCTGGGCTACTCGGCGCTGCTGACGGGCTGCTTCACCGTCTTCCAGTACCACCGCGAGAAGGAATTCAAGGCCGCCGAGGTCAACTCCCGTCTCCAGCTCATCAATACGTATATCCTCACCGAACTGGACGAGGGACGCGCCCCCGCGGAGATAAACCTGGACGAGTTCCACCCCTTCCGCGACATCCGCGTCAGCATCATCTCCGACAAGGGCGGCATCCTTTACGACAACGCCGCCGGCTCCATCCGCCGCACCGACCATTCCGACCGCGAAGAGATACGCCAGGCCCTGCGCCACGGCTCCGGCTATGCCGTGCGCCGCCACAGCGAGAGCACCGGCTCCTACTACTTCTATTCCGCCACCCGCAGCCCCCGCGGCTATCTGGTGCGGACGGCCGTCCCCTACACCGTGTCGCTCACCGCCCTTCTGCAGGCCGACTACGGCTTCCTGTGGACCATGGCGGCCATCACCCTGCTCATGTGCACGCTCGGCTACTTCGCCACCCGGCGTGTGGGGCAGCACATCGTGCGCCTCAGCCGGTTTGCCGAGGACGTGGAGCGGGGCATAAAGATCTCCGACACACAGCCCTTCCCCCGCGACGAGCTGGGCAACATCTCCAGCCAGATCGTGCGCCTCTACGCCCGCCTGCAGCAGGCCCTTGCCGACCGCGACAGCCAGCACCGCGCCGCCCTGCGCGAGCAGCAGGAGAAACAGCGCATCAAGAAACAGCTTACCAACAACATCAACCACGAACTGAAAACGCCCGTGGCCTCCATCCAGATCTGTGTAGAGACGCTGCTGGCCCATCCGGAACTGGACGAGCGCAAACGAACGGAGTTCCTCCGCCGCTGCCTCGCCGGCACCGAAAGGCTGCGGCGCCTGCTGGCCGATGTCTCGCTCGTCACGCGCATGGACGACGGCGGCGCCGCCATCGTCCGCGGTCCCGTGAACCTGACGGACCTCATCGCCGAGACTGTAGCGGAGAAAGCCCCCATCGCTCTCCGCCGGAGCATCGCCCTCGAAAACCACGTCCCCGCCCTCCCTGCGCTCACGGTGGCGCAAGGCAACGCCCCCCTGCTGGAATCCGTCTTCAGCAACCTCATCGACAACGCCATCGCCTACAGCGGCGGCACCCGTATCCGTCTGGACCTCGTCTCCGCCGCCGACGGACAAGTTGTCCTCACCGTCAGCGACAACGGGACGGGAGTTCCCCCGGAGCACCTGCCCCGCCTCTTCGAGCGTTTCTACCGCATCGACAAAGGGCGGTCCCGCAGTGCGGGCGGAACGGGACTCGGGCTCGCCATCGTGAAAAACGCCGTGGCCTTCCACGGCGGGAACATCACCGTGGAGAACCGCGACGGGGGAGGCCTGCTGTTCCGCATCACCCTGCCTGGCAGTCCGCAGGAAGCGTCCGCGGCGTTTCACGTTTAGCGGCGATAAGCAAAAGGGCCGTTTCCGTCCAAGCGTAAACGAAAGTTAATTAACATTTGCTTTTCGCCCGCCGAGACTGTATATTGCACTACCGAAGCAGAAGAACCCTGAAAAGCCGCCTGAAGGGCGGTTTTTTTCGTCACTTAACGTGAAAAAAACATCCGATCTTGTTGAAAAAAGGTCCTATCTTTTTCAAAAAAGATACTATGTTACCCGTTGGTTGAATTAAAATTCTAAATATTTACAAATGAAAAAGTTGCACAATTTGCAGA
>VSQE01000041.1 GCA_009775705.1 Prevotellamassilia sp. | reverse complement strand
AAAAGATGCCAAATACGTTTTAGAGGAAAGATACGCAAAAAAATTGATATAAACTAATTTTCAACATCTACTTAGAGGAATGACTTTATATCGTCCATAATAGACGGAACGTGCAAACTGGTCACCTATGTTTATACACAGACGACAGCCATCCTTAAGAATCCGGTTGCACTCCGACCATACGAGATTCAGGTTGTTTATGTATGTCTCATAGCTGTCGTTGAATCCTATCTGTACGTCGCTGCCATAATCTTTCAGTTGCCAATATGGTGGCGAGGTAACAATCAGATGTACAGATTTGTCGGGCATCAGTCGCATATTCCGGCTGTCACCATTAATAAGTGTATGCTGGGTTTGTAAGTTACATCCAGTTTGTTCCATTTTCTTCTTTTGTTTTTTGCAAATTTAGATATAAATCTCGATTTATATGCCGGTGTGATGAGAAAACGTTAGGATTTCCTTCTCCTTCACTTCTTTTTATCTTTTGGGCGTGGGAGGTTTCGACGGGTGAGACTTTCAAGCTAAAGTGTTAAGTCATTGCGCGGTTTAAAAATGTATCTATTCAATAAAATCTTCTCCGGCGGTCTCCCGTTTAATTTTGGACGGTGTGTTGGGCGATTTGTGAAATAATTAGTATCTTTGGACCTTGATAACGGACTGTAAGATAATTCTGTTTAAATTATAAATAACCAACAAATCGTACCATGAAGCAGATTCATAAACTTAGTAAGGGGACGTGTGCCGCGCTGGCGCTGGCTTTGCCGCTCGGTGCGGGATTGCCTCTTGTGGCGGCTCCGTCAGTACGTCCTGCAACGCAGGTGGTGCAGAACGCGGTGCTGGTGAGCGACGCGCGCATGATCAACCCCACTACGGCGGAGCTGATCCTGGCAGACGGAAAGATTGTGACGCTCGACTTTTACGGTGAGAACATTTTCCGCCTTTTCCGCGATGATGCGGGAGGCATCCTGCGCGATCCGAAGGCAACTCCTCCGGCCCAGATCCTGACCGGCGGTGCGCGCCGTGCTACGGGCGGAGTGCGTCTGACGAAGAGCGCCGGCGAGGTGGTGATCGCCACTCCCCGGATCAGTGTCTCCGTGGACCGCAAGACCGGACTGATGAACGTGCGCGACCTTGCCACCGGGAAAGTGGTGGTGGAGGAGACGGCACCGGCCGCTCTGGAAAAAGGAAAGACCACGCTGACCTTCAAGGCTGGAGCGGACGAATACTTCTTTGGCGGCGGCGTGCAGAACGGCCGTTTCTCGCACAAGGGAAAGGCCATCGCCATCGAGAATACCAACAACTGGGTGGACGGCGGTGTGGCTTCGCCCACGCCTTTCTACTGGTCTACGAAGGGGTACGGCCTGCTGTGGCATACGTTCAAGCCCGGCCGTTATGACTTCGGCGCTACCGACAAGGGACAGGTGCTGCTCTCGCACAACGAGGACTATCTGGACGTGTTCCTCATGGTGAACGATGGCGCGGTGCCTCTGCTCAATGACTTCTATCAGCTCACGGGCAATCCCGTCCTGTTGCCTAAATTCGGTTTCTACGAGGGTCATCTCAATGCCTATAACCGCGACTACTGGACCGAGGATAAGAACGGCTTCATGCTCTATGAAGACGGCAAACGCTACAAGGAGAGCCAGAAGGACAACGGCGGCATCAAGGAGAGCCTGAATGGCGAGAAGAACAATTACCAGTTCTCGGCCCGTGCCGCCATCGACCGCTATCTGAACAACGATATGCCGCTCGGCTGGTTCCTTCCCAACGACGGCTACGGTGCCGGCTACGGTCAGACCGGGACACTCGACGGCAACATCCGGAACCTGAAGGAGTTTGGCGACTATGCCCGCTCGAAGGGCGTGGAGATAGGCCTGTGGACCCAGAGCGACCTGCACCCGAAGGAGGGTGTGGAGGCTTTGTTGCAGCGCGACATCGTGAAGGAAGTGCGCGATGCTGGTGTGCGTGTGCTTAAGACGGACGTGGCCTGGGTGGGCGCGGGCTACAGTTTCGGACTTAACGGAGTGGCCGATGTGGGCGAGATCATGCCCTATTACGGATCGAACGCCCGTCCCTTCATCATCTCGCTCGACGGCTGGGCCGGCACCCAGCGTTATGCCGGTATCTGGAGCGGTGACCAGACCGGTGGAGACTGGGAGTACATCCGCTTCCATATCCCGACATTTATCGGCTCCGGCCTTTCCGGACAGCCGAACATCACGAGCGACGTGGACGGCATTTTCGGCGGAAAGAATGTTCCGGTGAACGTGCGTGAGTTCCAGTGGAAGACGTTCACGCCGATGGAGCTGAACATGGACGGCTGGGGCAGCAACCCCAAATATCCCGAAGTGCTGGGCGAGCCTGCCGCCAGCATCAACCGCTGGTATCTGAAGATGAAGTCGGAGCTGATGCCCTACACCTACAGCATTGCCCGCGAGGCCGTGGACGGCAAGCCGATGATCCGTGCCATGTTCCTTGACTATCCCAATGAATACACACTGGGCACGGAGACCCAGTATCAGTTCCTTTTCGGGCCGTCGATGCTCGTGGCTCCCGTCTATCAGGAGACCAAGGCCGACAAGGACGGCAACGACATCTGCAACGGCATTTATCTTCCCGAAGGAAAATGGATAGACTACTTCAACGGCGATGTGTATGAGGGTGGCCGCATCATCAACAATTTCGAAGCGCCGCTGTGGAAACTGCCCGTGTTCGTGAAGAGCGGCAGTATCATCCCGATGACGAATCCCAACAACAACCCCTCGCAGATACGCAAGGACTACCGTGCCTATGAGATCTATGCCGACGGCCATACTTCTTTTGAGGAATATGATGACGACGGTACCACGCAGGAATACCTGAGCGGCCGCAGCACACGCACCCTTGTGGAGAGCGATGTGGAAAAAGGCAAACTCGTGGTGAACGTGTCTCCCACGCAAGGGGCTTTCGACGGTTTCGAACCGCAGAAGGAGACTGAGTTCCGCATCAACGTGACGGCGCAGCCGCGCAAGGTGACGGTGCGTGTGGGCAAGACGAAAGTGGCGCTCACGGCAGTGTCGTCGCCGGCCGACTTCGAGAAGGGAACGAATGTCTATTACTATAATGAGAAACCCAACATCAACCGCTTCGCTACGCCCGGCAGCGAATTTGCCAAGAAGGAAATCGTGAAGAATCCGCAGCTGTTGGTCAAAGTGGGCCGTACGGACGTGACGCAGAACGCCATGGAAGTGACTGTGGAAGGCTTTGAGTTCGCTCCGGCCGACCGCCTGCTCTCGAAGACGGGTGCGCTGACGGCTCCGCAGGTGCAGTTTGCCGAGGAGGCCTATACGCTGACACCTTCCTGGAATGCTGTTCCGGGTGCCGACTATTACGAGATCGAGTTCAAGGGAATGAACTATTCCACGATCCGCGACTGCCAGCTGGCCTTTGGCGGACTGGTTCCCGAGACAACCTACGCCTTCAAAGTGAGGGCTGTGAACAAGGACGGCCATTCCGCCTGGAGCGAGGTGAAGGGTACGACGAAGAGCGATCCGCTTGAATTTGCCGTGAAGGGCATTCGTGCGCAGGTGACTTGCGAGGACCAGCCCGGCCAGACGGTAAGCCGTCTCTTCGACTTCGACATGAAGACGGCATGGCACACCAAGTGGGGCAAGGGCGAGGCTGTCCCGTTCGATATGATCATCGACCTGCGCAGCGTCAACCAGCTCGACAAACTGGAATACCTGCCCCGCGAGGATGCCGGCAACGGTACACTCCTCAAAGGTACGGTGGCCTATAGCAACGACAAGCAGACGTGGAGCGAGCCGGTGGCCTTTGAGTGGAAGAAGGACGGCAGTGTCAAGACGTTTGGCTTTGCCGATCATCCCTCGGCGCGTTACCTGAAACTCTCCGTGACGGAGGCTG
Source organism: Prevotellamassilia sp. (assembly GCA_009775705.1). Classification (GTDB taxonomy): domain Bacteria; phylum Bacteroidota; class Bacteroidia; order Bacteroidales; family Bacteroidaceae; genus Alloprevotella. Next base: position 17,617 of record VSQE01000041.1, on the reverse strand, counting down.
TGGGCAACTTCGGCTCCGGAAAGGCCATGTATGTCTACAAGGTGGCCGATACGGAAAGCGTCCTGCAGGGCGACATCAACCGCGACAAGCGCATTGACGAGAACGACCTGACAAGCTATATGAACTATACCGGTCTGCGCAAGGGTGACGGCGACTTTGACTATGTGAGCATCGGCGATGTGAACAAGAACGGTCTGATCGATGCCTACGACATCTCTGTTGTCACGACGGAACTGGACGGCGGTGTGCGCAACTCGGCCGACCATGTGGCCGGATCGCTGGTTCTCACGCCCAACAGGAAGACCTTCGCCGCCGGCGACATCGTCGAGGTGAAAGTCTCGGGCAAGGGACTGCACTACGTGAACGGCCTGAGTTTTGCCCTTCCGTATGACGCGAAGGACTTCGAGTTCGCAGGACTTGAACTCACGGACATGAAGGAGATGGTGAACCTCACCTACGACCGTCTGCACACCAACGGACAGAAGGCGCTCTATCCCACATTCGTGAACCGCGGCAACAACTTCCTGCTCGAAGAAGGCGACCACGACCTCTTCACCATCAAGTTCAAGGCCCGTCGTGCCGGCAAGTTCAACCTGAAGGCTATAGACGGCCTGTTGGTTGACCGCAATCTTGGTACGGTGAACTTCTAAGGAACGCCACCTATTGCTGAACAAAGCCGCTTCCGGATTTTTTCTGGAAGCGGCTTTTTTTCAGCCGTTTTTTCTTAATTTTGCATACGAGAGGGGCATTGGGCCATGTGCAAGTAAACTCGCATTGTGTTCATCCGCTCTATCTTTGCCGTAAAAGTTCAAATTGAAATAATACAGATGCTATGAATTACCGTAAGATTGTATGGCCGTTCTGGCTTTTTCTTGTCATGCAGGCCCTGAATCCTTTGTGGGCACAGCGCGAAGTCCGGAGTTTTGATGCCGACTGGCGTTTTGCCCGTTTCGGATTGCAGGCCGACGGCTCGTATCGGGAAGAACCCTGCCTGCGTCCCTCTTCGCCCATGTATTGCGATTCGGCCTGGCGCAGGCTGGATGTGCCCCACGACTGGGGTGTGGAGGCACCTTTCCGGAACGATCTGGACGGTTATACCGGAAAATTGCCCTGGCGCGCCATCGGCTGGTATCGCAAGCACTTCAGGCTGCCGGCCGGCAGCGGGAATCGCAGATTCTATCTTGATTTCGACGGGGCTATGGCCAATGCCGAGATCTGGCTGAATGGTGAAAAGGTGGGTAGCCGTCCTTACGGTTATAGCTCTTTCCGTGTGGACCTCACGCCCCATCTCCGCTATGGTGGTGACAATGTGCTGTCCGTGCGGCTCAATACGGAGAATCTCGGTTCCCGCTGGTATCCCGGTGCCGGTATTTACCGCCATGTGCGGCTGGTCAGCACACAGCCTTTGCATGTGGCGCAGTGGGGTGTGTTCGTCACTACGCCCGAGGTTTCCTCCACGCAGGCCCAAGCCTGTGTCCGCGTGACCCTTGAAAACCATACCCCGGCCGAGGCCGCCGCTACCTATACCGTCAGCCTGCACCGCATGAAGGCCAATGGAACGGCGGGTCGCAGGGTGGCTGTATCTTCTCCGCGTTCTGTCCGCATTTCGTCCGGCGCGTCGGCTACGGACAGCACGACTCTGCGGGTAAAGTCGCCCCGCCTATGGAGTCTGGAAGAGACGAACCGTTATATGGCGCGGGTACAGGTGTGCGATGCTGCCGGCAAAATCGTCGATACGTATGATGCGCCCTTTGGGTTCCGCACCATCGCCTTTACGCCCGATGACGGTTTCCACCTGAACGGCCGGCGCGTGAACATCAACGGTGTCTGCATGCACCACGATCTCGGTGCCCTCGGAACGGCCATGAACGAAGCGGCCCTGCGTCGCCAGCTCACCCTGCTCAAAGGCATGGGATGCAATGCCATCCGTACCTCACACAATCCGCCCGCTCCCGAACTGCTCGATCTTGCAGACGAGATGGGCTTCCTCATCATGGACGAACTGTTTGACTGCTGGCGGCGGGGAAAGAATAAGGATGACTATAGCGTACATTTCGATCGCTGGCACGAGGAGGACGTGCGTTCGCTCGTGTGCCGCGACCGCAACCATCCCAGCGTCATCCTCTGGAGCACGGGCAATGAAGTTCCCGAGCAGTATCGCCCCGAAACGGGGCTGGCACGTCATCTGCGTGAGGTGATCCGGCGCTATGACACGACGCGTCCCGTTACGCTCGGCATCTCGGCTCCCAAAGTGGCGGCCATGAACGGTACCGAATTGCAGCTGGACGTGGCCGGCATGAACTACCCCGCAGGGGTACAGGGCGGAGAGGATTTCTACGGGAAATTCTTCCGGAAAGAGGGCCACGGAAGCATTCCAGTCTTTACCAGTGAGTCCGCTTCCACGCTCAGTTCGCGCGGCGAATATTTTCCGCGCCGCTATCAGGTCACTTCCTACGACACCGTCGAACCGGGCTGGGCCAGTCTGCCTGACCGTGAGTTTGAGGAACTTGACAAATATCCTGCCGTGGCGGGCGAGTTCGTCTGGACGGGCTTCGACTATCTGGGCGAACCTACTCCTTTCAACAGTGACCGTTCCGTCCTGCTGAACCATACCTCGATGATGACAGAGGAGGAACTTGCCGCCGAACGGGCAAAGCTGGAGGAGATGGAGAAGAACCGTCCCACTGCGCGCAGCAGTTATTTCGGCATTATTGATATGGCGGGCTTCCCGAAGGACCGTTATTATATGTACCGTTCGCGCTGGCTGCCCGATGTGCCTACGGTCCATGTGCTGCCCCACTGGAATTTTCCGGACCGGAAGGGACAGGTGACGCCTGTCAGTGTCTATACTTCCGGCGATGAGGCTGAACTCTTCCTGAACGGACGGTCGCAGGGCCGCCGAAAAAAGGGAAAGTATGAGTATCGCCTGACGTGGGACAGTGTCCGGTATGAGCCGGGCCGCATTGAGGTGGTGGCTTATCGCAACGGACGCAAGTGGGGCGAGGCTTGTCGCGAGACCACCGGGCCGGCCGTGCGGCTGGCCGTTGCGGCGGATCGTGACCGGATTCTATCCGACGGCCGCGACCTTGCCTTCGTCACCGTCTCAGTGACCGATGCCCAGGGCCGTGTTGTGCCCGATGCCTGTCCGCTGGTGCGTTGCCGCGTGGAGGGCGATGGCGAAATTGTCGCTACAGACAACGGAGACGCTACCTGCCATGTGGCTTTTCCCTGTCCGGAACGTCCCGCCTTCAACGGGCTTCTGCTGGCCATCGTCAAGGCACGTCCCGGAGCGAAGGGGGCTCTGCGGCTGGTGGTGGAGGCCGAAGGATTGCAGCCGGCCGTCCTGAAACTGGACGTACGGGAAAGAAAATAGTGTGCGGGAAAAGCAATGTGGCCTTGCCCGAAAAAAACAGGAAAGCGCTTTCGGCGGGCGGAAACAATTGCATAACTTTGCCGGCGCAATTACATATACAATAAAAAATACAGAGGAACAGAAATATGATGAACGAATGGTTTGAGTGCAAGATCAAATATGAGAAAACGATGGAGAACGGTCTTGTCAAGAAAGTAACCGAGCCTTATCTGGTGGATGCCATCAACTTCACCGAGGCCGAAAAGAGGATTATCGAGGAAATCACGCCTTTCATGACTGGCGAGTTTCAGGTCTCCGACATCAAGCGTGCCCGCTTTGCCGAGTTATTCGAGACCCCCGAAGAGTCTGCCGATCGTTGGTTCAAGGCCAAACTCACGTTCATAACCCTGGACGAGAAGAGCGGTGTGGAGAAAAAGACCTCGCAGAACGTTCTGGTGCAGGCGGCCGACCTGCGGGCGGCCGTGAAACGTCTGGACGAAGGCATGAAAGGATCCATGATGGATTATGTCATCTCGTCGATGGCCGAGACACCCATCATGGATATTTTCCCCTATAAGGCCGATGGCGCTCCCGAATTCCAAACTTCGGAAAGCGGCGATGAAAACTGAGATTCAGGAAAATCTTGAACGGATACGCCGGACGCTTCCGTCCCATGTCACTCTGGTGGCCGTGTCCAAATTCCATCCTGTCGGGGTGCTGCGCGAGGCATACGATGCCGGCCAGCGCGTCTTCGGCGAGAGCCGGGTGCAGGAGTTGCAGGAAAAGGTGAGGTCGCTGCCCGCCGACATTGAGTGGCACTTCATAGGCCATCTGCAAGTGAACAAGGTGAAATACATCGCGCCCTACGTTTCCTTGATTCATGCCGTGGACAGCATCCGGCTGCTCAGGGAGATAGACCGCCAGGGCGGCAGGGTGGAGCGTGTGATACCCTGTCTGTTGCAACTGCATGTGGCGCGTGAGGAGACGAAATTCGGCTTTTCCATGGAGGAGTGCCGCCGTTTTTTGCAAGATGGTGAGTGGCGTGCCTTACGTCACGTCCGCATAGAGGGGTTGATGTGTATGGCCTCCAATACGTCCGATACCGGACGGGTGAGGGCGGATTTCCGGGCGGCCCATGACTTTTTTGAAGAACTGCGTTCCACGGTATTCTCAGGCGAGACAACGTTTTCCAAGTGTTCCTGGGGCATGAGTGGCGATTACGGAATGGCTATCGGGGAAGGCTCCACAATGGTACGCATCGGTTCCGCCATTTTTGGTGAGCGTGTGTGAAAGCCCGGAGCGGGAATGATTTCCCTGAAACAATATTCCTGAAATTATCTGTCGCGAAAAGAAATAGAGGTAAAAAAATAATAAGAATAAAAGTTTTATCGTATATTTACCGACTGAAATATGCCTGATTTTTAACTGTTTGCATTTTAGTGGACAGTAATAAAAATCATTGATTATTTTAAACTTATAACAGCCATGAAAACGACAAATCTTTTAATCGGACTATCAGCATTAACGTTGGCAGTCCAAGCACAAGCGAAGAAAAACAATCCCCCCAATATCATATACATCATCATGGATGACCTTGGCTATGGTGAGATAGGATGTTATGGACAGGAAAAAATTGAAACACCCAATATTGATCAGCTATATAATAATGGAATGCACTTTACCCAGCATTACAGCGGTTCGCCGGTCTCTGCTCCCGCACGCTGTGTCTTGATGACTGGTATGCACTCCGGACATGCGCAGATCCGGGCTAATGACGAAATGGATTTCAGGGGGGCTGTCAACAACAGTGCTGCCGTATATGCACATCCTTATCTGGAAGGACAGTTCCCTTTGGAGTACAATACTATGACCTTGGGACGCATGATGCAACAGGCCGGTTATAGAACCGGATGTTTCGGCAAATGGGGATTGGGATATCCCGGCTCGGACGGAACGCCCAACAAGCAAGGGTTTGACAGTTTCTATGGCTATAACTGCCAGCGTCAGGCCCACAATTATTATCCGGCCTATCTCTATAAGAATGAAAACCGGGTATATCTGAATAATCAGGTGATAGATCCTCATGCCAGTAGACTGACTTCTAAATCAGACCCCCTAAATGAAGACAGTTACTCGCGGTTTACACAAAAAGAATACGCCAATGACTTGATTTTCGACGAATTAATTGATTTCGTTGAAGAAAACAAGAAAACACCGTTCTTTCTAATGTGGACTACCCCTCTACCTCATGTATCGCTACAGGCCCCGAAACGCTGGGTAGAATATTATGTAAAGAAGTTTGGCGATGAAAAACCGTACACGGGAACAGCCGGTTACCTGCCGTGCAGATACCCACATGCTACCTATGCGGCGATGATTAGCTATTTCGATGAGCAAATAGGAAAGTTGATCGAAAAGTTGAAAGCGGATGGAATATATGACAATACCTTTATCATGTTCACTTCCGATAACGGGCCCACGTTCAACGGCGGATCGGATTCACCGTGGTTCAACAGTGGCGGCCCATTCAAATCTGAATACGGGTGGGGAAAATGCTTTGTACGCGAAGGCGGAATACGCGTACCCGCAATTGCCTGTTGGCCGGGAAAAATCAAGCCTGGAACTGCTACGGACCACATATCAGCCTTTCAAGATATGATGCCGACATTGGCGGATATGGCAAAAATACCCTGCCCGCCAACTGATGGAATAAGTTTCTTGCCCACCCTTTTGGGAAAGCCCCAGAAACAAAAGCAACATGAATATCTCTATTGGGAGTATCCGGATCCGAGAATCGGTTTGAAAGCGATTCGCATGGGAAGATGGAAAGGAATCATTGACAATATCCGGAAAGGAAATGACAAAATGAAACTTTATGATCTGGAAACAGATCTTAGAGAAGAGAACGACATTGCGCAAAAACATCCTGATATAGTCCTAAAACTAAAGCAATTAATGGAGCAGTCTCATACGGAGCCCAAGAACCCTAACTTCAAGTTCTAACCCAATGTATTCTCCGAAGGGGTATAATTCACTTTCGGAGAATACTTTATTTCCACAAAGCTAACAATACATAAAATACTATGAGAATCAACTCTCTCTTGAAACTTTTGGTAGCCACAGGATTTTTTCTTGTGGGCCATTTTATTTCAGCTAAAAGCCTAAACAGCAAATTCCAGATATTGCCACTTCCTCAAAATATAGAAATCATATCCGAAAACGGGCTGAAAGGAAGTGACCTCTCTTTTATCATTACAGAAGGAGAGTTTGCCATGCCAATTCTTGGGCCATTAACCGGAAGTTTGCCTCGGTGTAAAAATTCCGGGAAAGGCATTGTCTTGCGTCTGACAACCAGCAATGCGCCCGAATCCGAAGAGGGCTATCTGTTGGAAATAGGTAAAAAAGGAGTCACAATTTCATCCAAGACAAAAGCAGGACTTTTCTATGGATGCCAGACATTAGAGCAACTGATGGAAGACAGCCGCGACTTCAACCTGGTGATCCCACAAATGAGAATAACGGATTATCCGCAGATCGGTTATCGTGCGGTCCACTTCGACAACAAACACCATCTTGACAGAACCGAATACTATTATCGTACGATAGACAAATTGGCACGATATAAGATAAATGCCATAATATGGGAGATAGATGACAAACTACGATTCAGCCGACATGCGGAAATCGGGGCACCCAATGCCTTAAGTAAACAGGAGGTAAGAGCAATCAGCAGATATGCGAAAGAAAGAAATATAGAAATAACCCCCTTGGTACAAGGATTAGGACATGCAGGACATATCCTGAAACATCATTGGGAATTGCGTGAAAATCCTGCAAGCGACTGGGAGTTCTGTCCGTCAGATCCCCGAACTTACGACTTGCAATTTGATCTGTACAAAGATGCGTTAGAAGCCATGCCTGACGGTAAATATTTGCACATCGGAGGAGATGAAATTACAGCTATTGGTATTGACGAGCGTTGTAAGGCCACGGGAAAAACGGCATTTGAATTACAAATGGAATGGCTCAAAAAAGTCTGCGACTTTGCCACAGCACACGGAAGGGTACCTATTTTTTGGGATGATATGCCTATTAAATATGCAGGGCTTTGGAGATTGGTAAACAACTCCAATATTACAGACGAAGAGGTAGGGAAACAATGGAATACGGAAAAACTGGATAAGGCTGTAGAGATGTTTCCCAAAGATTGTATTTATATGCGGTGGCAATATGAAGACCCTACAAGAACAGCACATCGGCTGCTGTTAGACTGGTATCAAAAGAAAGGGCTGAAGGTTATGGCTGCAACAGCCGCAGCTACAGGCGGTTCATGTTTTATGCCCAGAAACAATTCGAGAGCTCAATTTATAAAAGATTTCAGCATATTAGTGGAAAAAAATCAGCTTTGTGGTATATTGGCAACTGCCTGGGATGACGGTTCACCACACATGGAAACAGTCATGAGAGGATTCATCGCGCAAGCAGAATACGGCTGGAATACCCAAGGCAGAGATATCGAAGAATTTATCACGGCACATGGACAAAGAGAATTTGCCTTGTCGCATGAACAAATGGGATTCTTAAAAGAATTGGAAAAATCAGCTTTCTTTTTTGATAAGGCTTTGATTACATCCGGTTCCAGAAACCCAGCCTGGGGAGTACAGAAAACATTCAAATTATTAGATTTGCCGGACCATAAAAAAACTGGAGAATGGTCTGAAAAATATGCGGATAAAATACGTGAAGCCATAGATGAAACAAACAGATATCGTAGAATTGAGGCTGGAATCCAGGAAGCATTAGCCAATGCACGGAGAAACAGGTATACTTTGGAAGTATATCAGCAGACCAATAATCTTTTCCATTATCCTGCACAAATGATTTTGGCTTTAGAGGCATACGATAAAGCAAAAACAGATGTAGAGAAAAAACAAGCCCGTCAGGAACTTGAGAATATATGCCGGAAATTCGAATGGATGCGTTCAAATCTGGAAAGTGTATATTCGCAGACAAGATTCATGCAAAACCCTGATGGATATCTTGCCGATCAAAACCATCACAATCACTTGGCGGCATTAACGAACAACAGTGATTGGTGGTTTCTCTATGAATTGCCTATGACACAGAAGGTAAAAAAATGGCTTGCCTCTTTAAAGCCGTAGCAAAAGAAATTATTAGTTAAAACAACACCACTATGAATGATATGATTTATAGTGGTGTTGTTTTAGTATATCAAGCAAGTAAACCCGCCATTCTGAAAATAGGCGGTCCGGCAGTGATTTTGATGGCTTCACAAATAACCGGGAGTTTGGCTAAAACCCTTGTTACTCAATTCTATTACTATATCTTTTCTGCATTTCACTTTTTTGTAGTAACTTTGCATCTCTTATCACAAACATGCAAACAGACAGGTAGCTATAGTACTCTTCTCCATGAACGAACCCGAATCCGCTTCCCGCACAGATATAAGAAACCATGTTGTTGCCGTTGCCATAAAGGCCTTTCGCGAAGAAGGTATCAAAAGTGTGACAATGGACGAGATAGCCCGTCGCCTCAGCATTTCCAAACGAACACTCTACCAGCTTTTCGAGGACAAGGAAAAACTGTTGCTCACCTGTGTCTCCACCGTCACACGGGAGGAAATGGAACGGATGGAGCGGCTGGCCGCCAGCACAGACAATGTCCTGGAGTTGCTTTTGCGTGATTTCGAGGTAAAGCTGAATGATTTCAAGCACATATCCCACCTGTTCTACGACGAGATGACGAAATATCCGCGCGTCTCGGCATTCATTGAGCAGCAACGGACTGCCCATGTGCAGAAAGCCGTCGACTTCCTGCAACGAGGCGTGGACCAGGGGCTGTTTTTGCCGGGCATCAATTTTGAAATCGTCTACAACATCGTGTCGCGTCAGTTGGAATATGCTGCCGGCCATGATTTCCTCCGTAAATATTCCCCCCTTGAACTCTTTCTTAACTATGTTTTCCTTTATCTCCGAGGCTGTACCACCCTGAAAGGGGCGGCCATGATGGACGCGTTTCTCAAGAAGTATCGCGAAGAAGCCGGACGGGCTTAACGGAGAAATGTATAAATATACATTCTATTTGTGCATATTTCAGGTATAAATATTGCATAAATAAAAACATTTGTATATTTTTGCATCCAAAACAAAGAAGAACTTCATGAACGACCGCCTCAACCGCCTCGAATCGTTGCGGCTTATTCTCAGCAACAAGGAGACGAGCAGTCAGGAAGACATCCTGCGCGAATTGTCCCGTCAGGGATATCGGGTGACACAGGCCACTCTTTCGCGCGATCTCCGCACGCTCAAAGCTTCGAAAGTGCCCAGCGGTTCGGGCTTCAGATACATGTTGCCGGAACATCCGCAGTACGTCCGCAGGGTCCGTCCTTCGGCCGTGCCCGAGTATCTGCGCAATTCGGGATTCCTGTCCCTCTCTTTCTCAGGCAATCTCGCCGTGCTGCACACACGCCCGGGCTATGCCGGCGGTCTGGCCTCTGACATCGACGCACACCGGCTCGGGAGCGTGGCCGGAACCATTGCCGGCGACGACACGATCCTCATCATCATGAACGAGGAAGCGGACCGCCGCCGTCTCACGGACGAACTGGCAGGAATCATTCCCGCCATCAAGAGTGTCATGTTGTAATCTCCACACTGTATAAAGACATAATTCATGAACATGGAAGAATATAACGACGGAATCAACGTCATCGTAGCCGACGCGTCTCACGAAAAATACGTCGACACCATCTTGCAGACCATCACCGACGCCGCCAAAGTGCGTGGCTCGGGCATCGCATCGAGAACTCACGAATACCTGGCCACCAAGATGAAGGAGCGCAAGGCCATCATAGCTCTCAGCGGTGAAGAGTTTGCGGGTTTCTGCTACATCGAGAGCTGGGAGAACAAGCACTATGTGGCCAACTCGGGGCTTATCGTTGTCCCCAAGTTCCGCGGACACCATCTGGCCACCCGCATCAAGCGGCTGGCCTTCTCCTTGAGCCGCCTGCGCTGGCCCCATGCCAAGATTTTCGGACTCACCAGTTCCGGAGCCGTGATGCGCATCAATACGGCCCTGGGTTATGTTCCCGTGCCCTTTGCCGAACTGACGCAGGACGATGAATACTGGAAAGGCTGCGGCACCCCCGAAAGGCCCTGCTGCATCAACTGTGACGTGCTGGCCCGCACGGGACGCAAATACTGCGTCTGCACCGGCATGCTCTACGATCCGGCCAAGCACCCCGGCGATCCGCTGCCCGTGGAGCTGCCGCAGGATGTGGTCGACTTCGTGAGAAGGACCGAAGGCAACTGAGCCTCTCCATCCGGAAACATACAAGACAAGATAAAATAAAGAGATCCCGTTATGGCAAAGAAAAAAGTAGTGGTCGCTTACAGCGGCGGTCTGGATACCTCCTATACCGTGATGTATCTGGCAAAAGAGAAAGGATTTGAGGTGTATGCCGCCTGCGCCGACACCGGAGGGTTCAGCCCCGAACAGCTCAAGGAAAACGAGGAGAATGCCTACAAGCTCGGCGCAACAAAATACGTTACGCTCGACGTGACGCGCGAATACTACGAGAAAAGCCTGAAATACATGATTTACGGCAACGTGTTGCGCAATAACGTCTATCCCGTTTCCGTATCTTCCGAGCGCATCTTCCAGGGTATGGCCATTGCGCGCTATGCCAAAGAGATCGGGGCCGATGCCATTGCTCACGGCTCCACCGGCGCCGGCAACGATCAGGTACGTTTCGACATGACATTTCTGGTGATGTGTCCCGATATGGAGATCATCACCCTGACCCGCGACAGTGCCCTGACCCGTCAGGAAGAAGTGGATTACCTCAACGGCCACGGCTTCAAGGCCGACTTCGCGAAACTGAAATATTCCTACAACGTAGGCATCTGGGGCACCAGTATCTGCGGCGGAGAGATCCTGGATTCCACACAGGGATTGCCCGAAAGCGCCTATCTGAAACAGGTGACCCGCACCGGCACGGAACAGCTCCGCCTTACATTCGGACATGGCCGGCTCCTTGCCGTCAACGGCGAGGCCTTCGACGATCCCATCGCTGCCATCCGCAAGGTGGAGGAGATAGGTTCGGCTTATGGCATCGGCCGCGATATGCACGTGGGCGATACCATCATCGGCATCAAGGGCCGCGTGGGATTCGAGGCCGCCGCCCCCGTCCTTATCATCGGCGCCCACCGCTTTCTGGAAAAATACACACTCTCGAAATGGCAGCAGTACTGGAAAGATCAGGTGGCCAACTGGTACGGCATGTTCCTGCACGAGAGCCAGTATCTCGAACCCGTCATGCGCGACATCGAGGCCATGCTCGAAAGCAGCCAACGTCACGTCAACGGCGAGGTGATTCTGGAACTCCGGCCGTTGGGCTTCTCCACGGTCGGCGTTGACAGTCCGGACGATCTGGTGAAGACAAAGTTCGGCGAATACGGAGAGATGCAAAAGGGATGGACTGCCGATGACGCCAAAGGTTTCATCAAGGTGCTGTCCACGCCGTTACGCGTTTTCCATGCCAACCACAAACAGGAAGAAATCTGATGACTGCCAGGAGCCGGGAGCCCCGAAAGCTCACACGCTCGCCTCAGGGCGTCGTTGCAGGAGTGTGCGGCGGACTGGCCGAATATTTCGGAATCGACCCCTCGCTGGTGAGGGTGGGATATGCCGCCCTGATGATATTTTCGGCAGGATTCCCCGGAATGTTGTTATATATAATAATGTGGGCCATTGTCCCCAAACGCAGATTTTATGAATGAAACTATCAGAGTAGGCATCATCGGAGGTGCCGGATATACGGCTGGCGAACTGTGCCGCCTGCTGCTCAACCACCCTGCCGTGGAAATCGTTTTCGTCAACAGCGAGAGCAATGCCGGCAATTTGCTGACCGAAGTTCACGAAGGGCTGTACGGCGAGACGGAAATGCGCTTCACGGACCAGCTGCCTTTTGAACAGGTGGACGTCGTGTTCTTCTGTTTCGGACACGGCAAGAGCACACGCTTCCTGTCCGAGCACTACATCCCTGCCGATGTGCGCATCGTGGATCTGGCACAGGACTTCCGCCTGGCGGCCGAGGACAACGACTACGTTTACGGACTCCCCGAACTGAACGGCATGCAGCTGCGCGGCGCGCAGCATGTGGCCAATCCTGGCTGCTTCGCCACCTGCATCCAGTTGGGCCTGCTCCCGCTGGCCGCCGCCGGACTGCTGGAAGACGACATCTCGGTCAACGCCATCACTGGGGCCACGGGGGCCGGTGTGAAACCGGGAAGCACCACCCACTTCTCCTGGCGCACGGGCAACATGAGCATCTACAAAGCATTCTGCCACCAGCATGTGCCCGAAATCATGCAGAGCCTGCGCAAGCTGCAACCCTCCTTCGACGGTGCGGTGGATTTCATTCCCTACCGCGGCGATTTCCCACGCGGTATCTTCGCCACCGAAGTGGTGCGTTGCGACAGGCCTGAAGAGGAGATTGCACAGCTCTACAGGGACTTTTATTCCGAAGCGCCCTTCACCCACTATGTGGACCGTCCGCTCGACATGAAACAGGTGGTCAACACCAACAAATGCCTCCTCCACACGGAGCGCCATGGCGACAAACTGCTTATCACTTCCTGCATCGACAACCTGCTGAAGGGAGCCTCGGGACAGGCCGTGCAGAACATGAACCTCATGTTCGGACTGGAGGAGACCGCCGGACTGCTGCTCAAGTCGGTCGCTTTCTGAGCGGAGGATTCCATATTTTCCTATACACCCCTCCGGCGGAAAGAGCCTTCCGCCGGAAAAAACAGACACAGACAATGAATCTTTACGACGTTTATCCCCTGTTTGACATTGAAATATCGAAAGGTCGCGGCTGCAAGGTATGGGACACGGCCGGACAGGAATATCTGGATTTTTACGGCGGCCATGCCGTTATCAGTATCGGACACTGCCACCCGCACTATGTGGAGAGCCTGAGCAAGCAGGCCTCCCGGCTGGGTTTCTACTCTAATTCGGTGGTCAACTCCCTGCAAAGGCAGCTGGCCCGGCGGTTGGGACAGGTCTGCGGCTATGAGGACTTCCGGCTGTTTCTCGTCAACTCGGGTGCGGAAGCCAACGAGAACGCTCTGAAACTGGCCTCCTTCCATACGGGCCGCCGGCGCATTCTGGCTGCACGGAAAGCTTTCCACGGTCGCACCTCGCTGGCCGTGGAGAGCACGGACAACCCGCGCATCGTGGCTCCCGTAAATGCTGGCGGCCACGTCACCTTCCTGCCGCTGAACGATCTGGAGGCTTTCAGGGCGGAGCTGCAAAAAGGAGATGTAGCAGCCGTCATCGTGGAGTGCATTCAGGGAGTGGGAGGCATCCGTATGGTCACGCCCGGGTTCATGCAGGGACTCCGGCAGGCCTGCGATGAAACGGGAGCCGTATTGATCTGCGATGAGATACAATGCGGATACGGCCGCAGCGGAAAATTCTTTGCCCACCAGCATCTGAGCATCCGTCCCGACCTCATCACCGTGGCCAAAGGCATTGGCAACGGATTCCCCCTTGCGGCCGTGCTTATCGGTCCGCAGTTCGAGGCGTCCTACGGCCAGCTTGGCACCACCTTTGGCGGCAACCATCTGGCCTGTGCCGCCGCCCTTGCGGTGCTCGACGTGATGGAACAGGAGAATCTGGTGGCGAATGCGGCCGAGACGGGCCGATACCTCATGGAAAGGCTGCAAGAGCTGAATCTGCCCGGAGTGACCGACGTGCGGGGCCGGGGCCTGATGATCGGCATCGAGTTCGCGCATCCCGTCAAGGAGATACGCTCGCGTCTGGTACACGAACAGCACGTCTTCACCGGAGCTGCCTCCACCGACATCCTGCGCCTGTTGCCTCCGCTGTGCCTGTCGCGGGACGAGGCCGACGATTTCTTGGAACGACTGACAAAGGCCGTCTGAAGCGATACGACATTTCCCAAACAACAGTTCCTGCCGGTATTTTGCCGGCAGGAACTGCCGTCTTTAAGAAGATGATTCATTGTAGTATATTTATGTGAGACACACGGGAGGCCGTTGGGCGACGTGGAAAAACCGATGTTTTTTTCAGTGACACCCACACGCTTTGTGAATATTTTTACACCCTTTGTAAAAGTTTTTACAAGGCATGTAAAAACTTTTACAAAGGGTGTAAAAAACGGGCGGATATTGTCAGGAATCTAAAAGCAGGCGGCAAATATCTCCCGTCTCGGATCTAAACCGTACCTTTGCACAGATGGAAAAGACGCGATATGCAGATGTCCTCCTGCCGCTGGCGGCGGGAGAGTGTTTCACCTATCGGATTCCGTCCGGACTGGAAGGACGGATCCGGGAGGGTAGCCGGGTGGTGGTGCCTTTTGGCAAACGCAAATTCTATACTGGTATCGTGGTACGCACCGGTGCCGCCGCCCCGCCGCCGGAGATCACGGTAAAGGACGTGGCCGAAGCGGCGGACGGAGCCCCGATACTGCTGCCCCCGCAACTCGACTTCTGGCACTGGATGGCTTCTTATTATATGTGTACGCCCGGCGAGGTGATGAAGGCGGCTCTGCCGTCGGGTCTGAAGCTGGAAAGCGAGACAATGGTGGTGCTCGATGCCGAGACCGACCCGGAAAGTGTCCCGCTCACGCCGCGTGAACAGGACGTGGCAGCCCTGCTATCGGCCGACAAGGCCCGTGACATCGCCTCGCTGCAAAAGGCGGCAGGCGGAGGTCCCGTGCTGACGGCGGTGCGCGGATTGGTGGAGAAAGGCGTGGCAAGGGTGCATGAGGCGCTGAACCGCACGTTCCGGCCCCGTTACGAAATCCGCGTCAGGCTCACATCGGCCTACGCCGATGCGGCACGCATAGAGGCTCTCTTCGGTGAATTCCGTAAAGCTCAGAAACAGGAAGCCCTGCTGCTGGCTTATCTGGACCTGTCACGCGCCTCCACGGCGCTGACGCTGGCCAACCCGTCGTTGCTGGAAGAGGTGACGCGGCGCGACCTGATGGCCCGGCTGCCCGGCGGCGAGGCGGCGCTGGCGAGCCTGTGCCGTAAGGGCATTCTGGAGACCTATCGCTGCGAGGTGGGTCGGCTGAAACCGGCGGGAATGCCGGATGGCCGTCTGCTGCGTCCGCTCAGCGGGGCACAGCAAACGGCCTTTGACGGGATAGGAGAAGCCTTCCGGAAGAAGGAGGTGTGTCTGTTGCACGGTGTCACTTCGAGCGGAAAGACCGAGGTCTACATACACCTGATACAGCAGGAGCTGGAGGCCGGCAGGCAGGTGCTCTATCTGCTGCCCGAGATAGCATTGACCACCCAGATTACCACCCGCCTGGGCCGTGTCTTCGGCGACCGCATGGGCGTGTATCATTCCAAGTTTCCCGATGCCGAACGGGTGGAACTGTGGCAAAGACAGCTCACGGAGAAAGCCTTCCCGCTCATCCTGGGGGTGAGGTCCTCGCTGTTCCTGCCTTTCCGCCGTTTGGGACTGATCATCGTGGACGAGGAGCACGAGATGTCCTACAAGCAGCAGGATCCTGCTCCGCGCTACAACGCCCGCGACGCCGCCATTGTGCTGGCGCGCCTCGCGGGGGCCAAAGTCCTGCTGGGCACGGCCACTCCTTCGCTGGAGACCTACTCCAACGCCTTGTCGGGAAAATACGGCAAGGTGGAGCTGACCACCCGCTACGGTAACGTGCAGCTGCCCGAGGTCTGCGTGGAAGACATCAAGGAACTGCGGCGCAAGAAGCTGATGAAAACTCCCTTCTCGCCCCGTCTGATACAGGAGATAAAGGCCGCGCTGGACGACGGAGGGCAAGTCATCCTTTTTCAGAACCGGCGCGGATATTCTCCCGTTGTGGAATGTCGTTCCTGCGGCTGGACACCGCGCTGTAAATGCTGCGATGTGAGCCTGACACTGCACCGCCGGATGAACAAGATGGTGTGTCACTACTGCGGAGCCGCCTACGACATTCCGAACCTCTGTCCCGCCTGCGGCGACACGGAACTGAGGGACATGGGGTATGGCACGGAAAAGATCGAAGAGGCCGTACAGACCTGTTTCCCCACGGCAAGAACGGCAAGGATGGACCTCGACACCACTCGCTCACGTTCTTCCTACGAGCGCATACTGAGCGATTTCCAGCACGGCGCGACAGACATTCTCATCGGAACCCAGATGGTGACGAAAGGACTGGACTTCGACCGTGTGCGCGTGGTGGGAATCCTCTGCGCCGACCAGATGCTGGGTATTCCCGACTTCCGGGCCTATGAAAGGGCCTACCAGATGATGGCACAGGTGGCCGGCCGTGCGGGACGCCGCGGACGCCGCGGACTGGTGGTGGTGCAGACACGCCAGCCCGATCTGCCCCTCATCCGGCAAGTGACGGAGAACAACTACGCAGCCATGTACGGCGCACAAATGGTGGAACGGGAAATGTTCGGCTATCCGCCGCACGTGCGGATCATCGGCATCTACCTGAAGCACCGTGACGAGCGCGCCGTGGAGACAGCCGCACGGTCGCTCGAAAACATGCTGCGCCCCCATTTCGGAACCCTCCTGCTGGGGCCGGACCGTCCGCCCGTGGGCCGCATTCAATTGCAATACATCAGGAAAATGATGTTGAAAATACCGCCTCCGCTCCCTGCTGCCGGAGTGAGACGTACGCTCAATGCCGCCCGCAGCCTGCTGCTGGCTCGGCCGGAAGGCAAGGGTGTCACGCTGTTTTTTGACGTGGATCCGATGTAATATCCGACGGCACAAAAGAAATATTGGCAAATAGTGTATCATAATTAAAACGCGTATAGAATAAGATACGCGTTTTAATTATTTTCTGCCGTTAATACTCCTATATTTGCAATAACAATTTTTTAAAACAATATAAATTTATGAAAAAGATTGTATTGATAAGTCTGCTTGCTACGGTGTTTGGCAATATGGCTTTTGCACAGAAAACAACGTATAAAATGCAAGAAGTACAGGCCCGTCTGCTTGATGTACAGTCCAACGCTTACGTGAAACCGCTGACCGTTGAGCTGAAAGTTGATGAGACAAAAGGCCGCATTCGTGACAAATGGATGCTGACAAAGGAACAGGCCGAAACGGAAATGAAAGGCGAAATCGTGAACATCCGCAGCTACGGTGTATATATGTCCTCTAAAAAACACGACGCCGATGTAATCGTAGCCGCAACGTTCAATCTCCGCACCACCGATGACGGCTCAGGATATGAAC
>VSQE01000040.1 GCA_009775705.1 Prevotellamassilia sp. | reverse complement strand
AAAAGGACTGACTCCTGCAATAGGTGCCAGTCCTAATTTTGTTTTGCCTCAAAAAGTTTTATCGGACAGCAATAATTGGAAATAGCCGTTAGCGGGGAAAAGGCCGCTGACGGCTATTTGCTGTTTATTAAGATAACGTAAAAAAAAGAACTGTTAGGGGTTGGAAACCGAAAACTTGTTATCTTTGTGCGAATAAAACCATAAGTTTATGAACTTGCGCCTATTCATGACGGGAGCGACGGCTATTTGTGCCGTTGCTGTTGCCGTTGCACAGACGGACGAGTTGCCGCGTGTGTCCCCAACGGAAGAATACTGCGATTCGGTGGCCGCCGCAGAATTGTCGTTGCCACTGTTCATGCCGGCTCCGGCGTTTACGGCTTCTCCCTTCGGATGGGACATTCCCGGCAGCTGGCGGTTGCACGAAGGCTTCAACGCCCGGTTTTCCATGAGTGTCTCCACCGCTTTCGGACGCCATGCCCTGCGCGGTGTGGGATTCGGGCAGGAGGCGGCTTTCGCCTATGCCCTGCCGCTGACCGACCGCCTGTCCTTTGCCGCCGGGATCTGTGCCGGAAATCTGGAGTGGGGCGGCCTTCGCCGCACGGAAGTGGGGCTGGCCGGCATCCTTACCTATCGCGTGAACGATGCCGTCAGCCTCAGTGCCTACGCCTCGAAGAGCCTGGTTCCGCGCTACCGCTATCCGCTGCGGGGTGGTCTGCCGTTGTATTTGCCCGGCGGAGGGGACCGCATCGGGGCGATGGCGGAATTCAAGGTGGGAAAGAATGCTGCGGTGCAGATCAGTGTGGAGCACTGCTCTGACTCGTTTGTTCCGCCCGCTTTTGGGGTAGGAGGCATGAAGCCCTACGGCTGGTGAGAGTGAACTGTTTGGTATCTGTCTGAATTTCCGAAAGAGCAGTGGTCTCCCTTGTGCGTCAGCGCGAATTGCTGAAACTGGAATACGAATACGAGAAAGCCGCTTTCCGCCGGGAAAGCGAGGCACAAGGTATTGACCGGAAGATAAAGCGGGGTGACTGCTGGTTTCCGGTAAGTATGGGGAGTAGCTGTTACAACTCGCTCGACCGTCTGGTCGTGGAGCTGGTGCGCCGCGAAGACGGTGATACGGAACATAACTTCGAGTATGGCCGCACCGTCTGTTTTTTTGCCCGCGACGGCGCGGGACTTCTCCATTATCTTGATTTCACGGCCACGGTCAGCTATGCCGGGGCCGACCGCATGGTGGTCACACTGCCCGGCGAGGCCGCCCTGTCGCGTTTGCAGGCGGTGGAGCGGTTGGGAGTGCAGCTGCATTTCGACGAGACTACCTACCGGCTCATGTTCGAGGCGCTGGACCGTGTCCTCTCGGCCCGCGGCAACCGGCTGGCTGAGTTGCGCGACCTGTTTTTCGGGACGGCGCCGCTGCGTTTCTCCGCGGCTTCTGCCATGCCGGTGGGCCTGCCGTGGCTCAACGCTTCGCAGCAGCAGGCCGTCAACGAAGTGCTGCGTGCCCGCGATGCACTGGTGGTGCACGGACCTCCCGGAACGGGTAAGACCACCACGCTGGTCGAGGCCGTCTGTGAGGTGCTGCGCCGCGAGCCGCAGGTGCTGGTGTGCGCGCAGAGCAATACCGCGGTGGACTGGATTGCCGAGCAGCTGGCAGACCGGGGCATACAGGTGCTCCGCATAGGCAATCCCGTGCGTGTCACGGACAAGATGCTGTCCCATACCTACGAACGTCGTTTCGAGGGGCATCCCGACTATCCTGAGTTGTGGGCCGTGCGGCGCGACTTGCGCCGTCTCGCCTCGCTGCCGCGTCGGGGCCGTCCCGACAATTTCCACCAGAAGACGGCCCGTTTGCGCGAGCGGGCCGAAGTGCTGGAGCTGCGCATCCGTGATGAGCTTTTCGACAGTTGTCGCGTGGTGGCTTCCACGCTGGCCGGATCGGCCCATCCGCTCATGGCCGGCCGCCATTTCCATACCCTTTTCATCGACGAGGCGGCGCAGGCCCTCGAGGCCGCCTGCTGGATTGCGCTGACGCGTTGCGACCGCGTGGTGCTGGCCGGCGACCATTGTCAGTTGCCGCCTACGCTGAAGTCGCCCGAGGCCCTGCGCGGCGGTCTGGGGCATACGCTGATGGAGAGGCTCGCAAAGACACGGCCCGAGGCGGTGAGGCTGCTCACCGTGCAATATCGGATGAATGAGGAACTGATGCGCTTCTCGTCCGAGTGGTTCTACGAGGGGAAACTTGAGGCTGCTCCCGAGGTGTGCCGGCGCGGATGGATGGGGATAACGGATCCGCCGTTGGTGTGGATAGATACCGGTGAGGAGAACAACGCGCAGGAAGAGTTCACTGGCACTAACTACGGGCGCATCAACCGCCGCGAGGCTGAACTGACGGTGAGCGCGCTGACGGACTATGTGGCCCACATCGGGAAACACCGCCTGATAGAGGAACGCACGGACTTTGCCGTCATCTCGCCCTATAGGGCACAGGTGCAGTATTTGCGTTCGCTGTTGAAGCGGCAGGAAGGGCTGCAACCTTTCCGCAACCGCATTGCCGTGAATACGGTGGATGCCTTTCAGGGGCAGGAGCGCGACGTGGTGCTGGTGTCGCTGGTGCGGGCCAACGAGGCGGGGCAGATTGGTTTTCTGGCGGACCTGCGCCGCATGAACGTGGCGATGACGCGGGCACGGATGAAACTGATCATTCTGGGCTCGGCGCGGACGCTGTGCCGGCATGGTTTTTACCGCGCGTTGTATGAGCGTTGCCGCGTTGTCGGGCAAGCAGTGGATTCGGGTGGATGATGGAGCCTGATTTCCGTCCGGTGAAAACTGTTTCGGAGGTGCGGGAAAAGCCCTCCCGCCGTTTCACGTTAAGGGGCGATAAGCAAAACGGGCGTTTCAGACCGAATGTAAACGGAAGTTAAATGGCATTTGCATTTTGCCCTTGGATGTATTATATTTGCACCAGCAAAGTAGAAGAACTCTGAAAAGCCGCCTAACGGGCGGTTTTTTTCGTCGCTTAACGTGAAAAAAACATCCGATCTTTTTTAAAAAAGGTCCTATCTTGTTCAAAAAAGATACTATGTTGTGAAAAATAGGTCCGTTCCCGGAGTTTTTCCGAAAAACCTCAAAGTTAAACTTTGGATACGTGTGTTAAATTCAGGGGGTGCAGAATTTAACAGTTTGAAATTGTATTCTTCGGCTTATGCAAAAAAGAGAGGGGCGGTATCATGCCGCCCCCCCTTCGTGAAATGTCGGTTGAATGTCGGTTCTGAGACCGGTATTCAGTTTCCTATGTACTTTTTGTTGTTGGAAATATAGATGCTCTGAGGTTTGGGAATGCTGCCGGAAGGGTAACTGCGTCCCTGAAGGTCATAGACTTTGCCGGAAAACCGCTGGTTTTGTGTTTGCTCGGTAATGCCTTTCACCCCAGTCATGATCAGATCGTCGGCGATGGAAAAAGAGAACTGGCAGCCGGTGTCCGTAGTGTTGTTGCCGTTCCCCCAGTTGTAGATTTCGTAGTTCTGGCTGGACTTGGTCTGGTTGAGCTGTACGTTGCCGCATGTGATGGTGACAAGGCCGAACTGAGACGCCGGTTTGATTTCCCAGCCTTTTCGGGGACGCGCGGATCTGGTATAAACGGGAGTGTTGAACTGGGATTCTGCACTCAGATAGGTGCCGTTCGCATAGTTTATAATATCCCAGGTGTTGTCGCTACGTCTGGCGAATTTCCAGCCCGCGGTGGCCGAAGTCTCGTTCTTGCCGACAGCTTTGGCATTGGCGCCTTGTCCGGTCATGAATTTGCCGTCACGGTTGGGTGTAGAGAGATAGTAGACCATTTCGCTGCCGTCGGCGGTGCGTTCCTGGGGCTGCATGATGGCTTCCGGGGTCAGCCGGGCTTCGAGTTCGGAACGTTTTTGGGCCAGGTCGTTGAGCTGTGCGTTGCGTTCTTCCTCGCTTAGCTCGTCGTGGATGGTGGCTTTCACTGCCTGGATGGTGGCCGTGTAATCGGTTGCCAGGGCTGGGTCATAGAATCCCGGGATTTCGCGGAAAGTGGCTTTGACCCAGGCCTCGGCATCGTCGAGGCTTGCGTTCAGGCGGTCTGCGTTCTCGTCCATGATCTTGTCCGGACTGTAAATGATGCCTTCGAGAGCGTTTCTGCCTTCGGGGTCGGTCAGCACGAATGTGAACATCCATTGGTTCAGGCGGATATTGGGCAGGTTGCAGTAGGGCAGTTTGAGCAGGACCTTGTTCCAGCCTTTTTTCAGCCTGATCTGTGCCGGCTCACGTGCGGTGAAGTTCTGGTTGCCCAAGAGGTCCTCGCGGTTTATGGATCCCGGATGGGTGGAACCGATCCATACGGGGGGTGCGATGCGTTCGTCGTTGATCCAGATGTCGGATCCTTTGCGGTCCCATTTATCGGGCAGCGGGGCGGGGTAAACCTCGCTGCGGCCGTAGGTCTGGAACTCGATGAAGGCCCCTGCCGTCTGTTCTGTCGGTGAGTATATGTATGTATAGGCATAGCTGGTCATGTTGTCCGTAGGTTTGTTGGTGAACAAGGCCTTCACCTTGTCGCCCCAGCTGTGGCGCAGGTAAACGGCTGCACCGGCTGCACGGACCGTACCGTAAGTTTTTCCGTTGTATTCGTAAGCGGTTGCCGGTTCCGATGTTTCCGGCGGGAAGACGGCATCGCCATCGGCGCTGTTGCGGGGCATGGGCTCGGTGACGCGCCATTTGATGTTCGTCTGGCGCACGTAGGGAATGGATTCGTCTTTCAGGATGCTGTTCTTGTAAAAGAGGAAGCGCTGTTCCCAGTCGGCAAATTCATTGAATTCCGGGCCGGCGACGGGCAGCATGGCGCCGCCCTGCTCGATGTATTGCTCGCGGTTGCCCACCCAGGTGCGTTCGCTGTTGACGAGTACGAAAGTGTAGAAGCCGTTCTGCCTGATGATGTCTTCCTCGGTTGCCATCTTGCGGTCGTTCCAGAAGGCCGATATGGCACCGACGATGTCTTTGGTGCCCTGTTTTTCATGGTAGACCGTGCTGCGGAACAGTCCGACAGGATCGGCAAACATGTCGTTGAGGTTGGCGTAGTTGTAGCGGGTGTCTATGTTGGGTATGCCGGCAACGGCCTTGCCGGTGGGGTGCCATGTGGTTGTCATGTCGAAGCCGGTCTTGTCTGTGATGGTGAAGTTGGAGATGGGATTCCACACCATCACCTTGCGGTGAAGCTCGTTCTGTACGTAGGCGGTCATGATCTGGAGGAAATTGGGGTAGGTCAACGCCACTTCATCGGCCCCGATGTGGATGTAGGGGGCATCGGGGAAGGTGGCGGCCAGTTGCCGGAGCGCCTCCTTCAGCACCTTGACTCCCTCGTCCGTCTGCATGGAGAACCCCATGGCGCGGGTGAACGCTTCGGAATGGCCCGGCATGTCGATTTCGGGAATGACCGTTACTCCGCGTTCGGCGGCATAGCGGGACAGGGCAGTGCATTGTTCTTGGGTGTAATATTTTCCGGGGAAACGGGTCATGCTGGCATCGGAGGTCAGCTGCGGATAGCCGTTGACCTCAAACCTCCATGCCTGATTCTCGGTCAGGTGCCAGTGGAAGGTGTTGATCTTGAAGCGGGACAGCAGGTCGATGTGGCGCAGCAGTGTTTCGTACTCAATGAAAGAGCGGCCCACATCATGCATGTAGCCCCTGACCTTGAAAGCGGGCCAGTCCTGAATTTCAACGCAGGGCAGCGAACCGTCGCGTTCCAGTGACAGCTGGAAAAGAGTCTGTGCGGCACGGATCACGCCGGTCTGGCTGACAGCTTTGATGGAGATTCCTTCGGGAGTGACGGACAGGCTGTATTCTTCATCGGGCCAGTCGGTGAAGTTGTGGCGGAAAGCACCGGGAATTTCATCGGTATATTCGACGGTTACGGGAGTGCCGGCTGCATCGCCTTCTTGGGTCAGCGTCGCTCCGCAATCGGTCAGGTAAAGGTTGAGTGCGGGAGTCTGGCGCGGGTCGCTGATGGTCAGCGGAGAAGACAGCGGCAGGCTGCCTTTGCCTATCTCCAGTTTTTTGACTTTAGGCAGCAGGTGGATGACATCGGCTTGGATCTCGGTTGAAAGTGCGATGAAGGCAATGCCGGCTGCAACGGTCATCAGAGCGTGGTGTAAGTGTTTCTGGATCTGTTTCTTGTACATGAGATGTGGGATAATGGATTTGTTTAAGGTAAAAAAGATATGTAAGCAAATGTACGGAATAGTTGCGATATGTGCAATATGCCTGCGGGCAGTTTTGCTCCGGAATTAAAGAAAAAGAACCATAGGTGAAAATACCTGAAAATATGTTTTGTCATTCCGAAAAAAAGTTGTTCCTTTGCAACGCTTTTCCGCCCAACCGCTGTCGGGATGCAGAGTTCCCCGTTATGTTGGGCCGGGACGGACAAACAATATTAATTATCCAATCAAATGGCAGATTTAATTAAGATTGCTGAAGAAGCATTTGCTACGGGCAAGTCTTTTCCCACCTTCAAGGCTGGTGACACCGTGACCGTTGCATACAAGATCGTCGAAGGTAACAAGGAGCGTATCCAGTTGTATCGCGGCGTTGTTATCAAGATTTCCGGACATCAGGACAAGAAGCGTTTCACCGTGCGCAAGATGTCGGGCACTGTGGGTGTGGAACGTATCTTCCCCCTCAACTCTCCGAACATCGACAGCATCGAGGTGAACAAGATCGGTAAGGTGCGCCGCGCCAAACTGTACTACCTGCGTGCACTCACCGGAAAGAAGGCCCGTATCAAGGAAAAACGTACCATCGTTTCCAAGAACGCATAAAGCTTTTTCAGAGAGAATACCAAAGTTTTGGGAGAGACCTTTCCGTAATATCCTGCGGAACAGTCTCTCTCTTTGTTTTTTTACGGTCGGTGCCGTTTATGTATCGGTCTGCTTCGGGTGTGAGCGGGAAACTTTCATTCCCTGCGGCAATACGCGGAAACGGCTTTTTCCGTATCTTTGCTTCCGAAATCAGATTCAGTAAAAACGGAATATCATGTCAACCCTTCTTTTCCCTTCGCCTGTTTTCGGCCCCGTACGCAGCCGGCGTCTGGGTGTGTCGCTCGGCATCAACCTGATGCCGGCCGATGGAAAAATCTGTACGTTCGATTGTCTGTATTGCGAATGCGGCTTCAATGCCGGACGCCGGCCCCGTGCCCCGCGCCCCACGCGCGAGGAAGTGAGCCGTGCGCTTGAGGCACAGTTGCGGAAGATGCAGGCGGAAGGCGAGCTGCCCGATGTGCTGACCTTTGCCGGCAACGGGGAGCCTACGGCCCATCCCGATTTTCCTGCCATCATAGACGATACCATAGCATTGCGCGACCGCTATTGTCCCGCGGCGCGGGTGAGCGTGCTGAGCAATGCCACGCGGGCTGGTCTGCCTCGGGTGAGGGAGGCGCTGCTGCGGGTGGACAACAACATCCTGAAGCTCGATACGGTATCGGCCGGATATATAGAACGGGTGAACCGTCCGACGGGCCGTTACGATGTGGAGGAGGTGGTGCGCGCGCTGTGTGCCTTCGAGGGACGGCTCATCGTGCAGACCCTTTTCATGAAAGGTGAAAGCGGAGGCTGCAGCGTGGACAATACCGGCGAGGAATACGTGGGGCCTTGGTTGGAGGCCTTGCGGCGTATACGTCCCCGGCAGGTGATGGTCTATACCATTGACCGCGAGACGCCCGATGCCGGGCTGCGCAAGGCCTCGCGCGAGGAACTGGACCGTATTGTGGAACGGGTGGAGGCGGAAGGCATTCCAGCCTTGGCCTCTTATTGAACGAAAGGGCCCGGCCGGATGAAACCGTTTCCCGAACAGTTGCAGGAAACCATAGACCGCCACCGGCTTTTGCCGCCGCAGGGGCGGGTGCTGGTGGCGTTGAGCGGCGGCGCGGACAGCGTGGCCCTGCTCGTAGGACTGTTGCGGCTGGGGTATGAGGTGGAGGCGGCGCACTGCAATTTCCACCTGCGGGGCAGCGAGAGCCTGCGCGATGAGAATTTCGTGCGCGAGCTTTGCCGCCGTGTGGGAGTGAGGCTGCACTGTAGGGATTTCGACACGAAGGAGTATGCCTGTGCCTGCGGAATCAGCATCGAGATGGCGGCCCGTCGGTTGCGCTACGAATGGTTTGAACGGTTGGCCGACGAACGTGCCGGCGCGGCCATTGCCGTGGCCCACCATCGGGAGGACAACGTGGAGACCTTGTTGCTGAACCTTGCCCGGGGCACGGGACTGCGGGGACTGACGGGCATGTCGCCGCGGCGCGGGAGGGTGGTGCGTCCCATGCTGGACATTACGCGTGGTGACATTGAGGCCTTTCTGCGTGCGGAACGGCAGGACTATGTGACGGACAGTTCCAACCTGGAGACGGTCTATAAAAGGAACAAGGTGAGATGGGAGCTGTTGCCGCTGTTGCGCGAGTTGAACCCCGATGCCGACAGGGTGCTGGCCGAGACGCAGCGCCGTCTGGCAGATGCGGAGCGGTTGTACGGTTATGCCTTGGAACGGTTGATGGGAGAAGTGGCGCGGCACGTACCCAGCGGGATCGATGTGGACGTGGAGGCCTTGCGCGGCCGACCTGCGCCGCAGACGCTCTTTTACGAGTTGTTGCGCCCTTACGGTTTTTCGCCACGGCGTGCGGAAGAGATCTATGCCGCGTTGGACGGACGGACCGGAACGTTTTATGAGACGGAACACTACACGGCCACGCTTAACCGCGGCCGTTTCGAGATACGGCGGCATCCGGTGCCGCTGCCGGGCCGTGAAGTGCGTCCCGGAGAGCGGCAGACCCTTCCCGACGGCCGTGAGTTGCGACTGTCCGTGGCGGAATATGTGGTGGGCGAAGAGGTGCCGCGCGACAGGCGGACGGCATGGCTGGATTTTTCCACGGTGCGTTTGCCGCTGACCGTGCGTAGTGTGCGGCCGGCAGACCGTTTCGCTCCTTTCGGCATGAAGCGGGGTACGAAGTTGGTCAGCGATTTCCTGACGGACCGCAAGCGCTCGGTGCTCGACAAGCGGGCGGCCCTCGTGCTGTGTGATGCCGATGGCATCGTGTGGCTGGTGGGGGAGATCCCGGACCGGCGCTGTGCCGTGACAGAGGCGACCTTGCGTGTGCTCAGGGTAGAAATTTCAGAACAAAAGGATAAGCAGATATGAAAAAGATAATTCCGGCAGGTGTTTTTTTGCTTTTTGCCGCGTGTAATCCCGTAGACCGTTCGGGCGAGCAGCCGTTTGCCCCGACGGTGAAAAGTGTGTCGGCGGTGGTCGATGGCGACTCCTGTCTGTTGACGGGATGCGTCCTGTCTTCGCCCAACAGCGAGGTGCGGCAGCGGGGTTTCAGCTACGGCAACGACACGCTGCGTTTGGAAGTGCTGTCCGCAGACGCGCAGGACACCTTCTCCGCCGCGACACGGTCGTTGAAGCCCGGTCTTTATTTTGCCGTGGCCTTTGCGCGCAACGGCATAGGAGTCACCTATGCCGACACGTTGCTGTTCGAGATTCCCGAAGGCCGTTGAGGGCTTCGGGAGAAAAGCTTTTTAATTGTAGGAGTAAAGATAAGCACAAGGCCCGTTCTAACTTAGACGAACGGGCCTTGTGTTTTTGTGATAGGTGGGGAGGCTTCAGAAACCTATGCGCATGGGCGGCATGCCACCGCCAGGCCCGCCTCCGGGTCCCCGCATACGGCCGCCGGGACGGGGACCGTCGTTGCTGTCGCCTTTGCTCTTGCTGCTTCCGCCGAAGATGTTGAGCTTATAGATGAAGTGGACCATGCAGTAGGAGTAGATGGCATTGTTCCAGGAGTCGCTGCGCATTTGCGCGTTGATGGTACGGCTCACGTTGCTCTGTTCGTGCAGGATGTCGTAGAATTGCAGGCTGATGGTGGCTGCTTTGTTACGCAGGAAACTCTGTGCGATCTGTGCGTTCCAGAGCAGTTCGTTCGTGTTCATGGAAGCGTCGGCATATCCGCGGCGGGAGTTCATGCGGATGTCCGTGGAGATGCTCATGCCCCAGTCAAAGGTGAGGTTGGCCTCGGCGCCGTATGCGAAGTTCCAGGTGTCCATGTTGGCGTTTTCCTGCAAGCGGCTGCGCGAGTGCTGGTAGTTGAGATTTCCGAACACCCCTACATCGAACCAGCTTCTCCGGTAGTTGGCGCGCAGGTGCTCTCCGACGTTCCAGGTGCGGGTGGTATTCTTCTGTGCGTTTGAGTTGGCGAAGATCGCGTCATAGTCTGTCGTGCCTTCGGAGGTGCCGGCGGCACGTCCGTTCCGGCCGAACACGCTCACGTAGCCCACGGAATTGTTGTAGCCCAGATTCGTGAAAGTTGAAACGGTGAAGAGTTTCTCCGCGCCCAGTCCTGAGTTGAACATGAAGCGTCCGTTGGCATTCCAGTTGCCGCTGATATTCTCCGGCCGTGTGTAGCGTACACCGGTGGTCTGGTCGTAGACCATCATGTTCGAGATGGAGTTGGATGTTTGTGAGAAGTCCATGCCTCCCATTATTCCCTGTTGCCGGTCGACATTATATCCGTGATACATTGCGCGGAACGTGTTGGTCCATGCCGGTTTCAGTCCGGCATTACCCATGGAGATATTCAGCGGGTCGGAATCATCGACCACTTCGAGCAGGTTGGTCATGGACGGCTGGGACGAAGAGCCGCGGTAACGCAGGTCCAGATTGTTGGTCTTGGAGAAGCGGATGCGCAGGCGTACCTGAGGTGAGACGTTGAAGACGTGGCGGGTCACTACCGTATCCAGACGGGCAGGGCGGTTGTAGGCCATTTCCGTGCGTTGAGGCTTGAAGTCTACTCCGGCGTTGAAGCGGATTTTTTCGGAATTGTGTCTTACGCCGATGTTGGTCGTGTGGTCGAAGTACTTGTAAGTGGCGTATTGGGAGTTGTTGTCATCGCGTACGGCTGCCAGCGCGTCCGCCTCGGTTGGGACGGATCCGATGACCGGATAACCGTCTGCCTGGCCGAACGAGGCATATTGGGGGAAGCCGGCATCCAGGAAGGACTGTGTGTCGCTCAGGTTGTAGAGAGAACGGTCGCTGTCCGAGTATTTATAGGAAAACTCATAGCGTGCCTCGGCGAACCATTGTTTGCCCAAGGGTTCCGTATAGCTCAGGCGAGCAGAGTAGTTGTAGTTTTTTGAAGGAGTAGTCGTGTACTGGTTCAGGAAATTCGTACTTTCATTTTCCGGTTTGTTGAAATACCGGATGTCGGAGATGGAGAAAGAGTTGCTTTCGCCTTTCGTATAGCCTCCGGAAAAGTTGAGCGATACGTTGCGTCCTTTCGAGCCGAAGCGGCGCAGGAACATCAATGTTCCGCTTACGTTATTCGATTTGCTGTCGGAGAGCGACTCGCGGCGGTTCCGGTTGACGGCGATGGCCAGCAGTTGCGGATTGAGCACGGGAGTGTTGAAGAAGAAATCGGAGAAGATGCTGTCGAGCGGTGACTGCATGTTCTTGATTTTGTAAGGATCGTCATTGAAGGTACCCGTGAAGCGATGGGAACGGCTGTGGCTGTCCGAATGGCTGAATGCCGGGCGGAAGGTGATGGTCGTCATCGTGTCGGGACTCCATTTCAGGCGTCCGTTGGCGTGGACGTTGGTGGAGCTGCTGATGCTGCGGTTGCGGCTGTTGCTGAAGGAGCTGGTGGCTCCCGAGGTCAGAAAGGTTTCCGAAGCCGAGGTGGAGAGCAAGTCGGTGCTGTTGTGCGAGTAGTGGACGTCTCCGTTCAGTTCCAGCCGGCCGGCTTCTTTCTTCTCCTTGCCGTTTTCCCAGGAAAAGCTCAGACCTGCCATTTTCGATGCTGTCAGGCCGCCTCCGCCTCCTCTGAATCCGCGCGGCCCGCCAAATCCCCGGTCTCCGGTATTGTTGGCCGATCCGAATGCGGTGACTCTGGTGCGGTCGGTAAACCGTGTGGCAAAGAAACGTCCCGAGTAGCGGTCTTTCGTGCCGTAGGCCACGTCCAGGTTCGTTACCCACGATTCGTTGAGCTGTCTTTTGGTGGCGATGTCCAGTACGGTGGTTTCCTCGCCGTCGTCAATGCCGGTCTGTTCCGTATAGTCGCTCTTCTTGTCGTAGGCCTTTATTTTGTTGACCATTTCCGTAGGCAGGTTCTTCAAGGCTATTTTCGTGTCTCCTTTGAAGAGGTCTTTTCCGTTTACCAGAAATTCTTTCACTTCCTTGCCATTCCATTTGATGGTCCCGTTGTCGTCAATCTCCACACCCGGCAGTTGTTTTACCAGCGCTTCGAGCGTAGAGCCCTCCGGCACACGATAGGCCGCGGCATTGAACATGGTCGTGTCCTCCTTCTGCTCAACGCGGGCAGCCGTGGCTGTCACCACGGCAGTTCCCAAAGCCACGTCCTTGGAGCTGAGCAGCAACTCGCCCAGTCCCAGCGAATCTTTCTGTGCCGTCAGTTCAATGTCTTTCAACAGGGGGGTATATCCCACGTAGCTGAGTTTGAGGATAAAGCGTCCGGCCTTTTTGGCATGGATGCGGAAGTTTCCGTTCTCGTCTGTCATGGCGCCTGCCACGAACGAACTGTCCGGATGCATCAGAGTGGCTCCGGCCAGTTCGATGGCTGTTTTTGATTGGAAGTTGCGAGCGGTTCCCGTCACGATGTAGCGCTGGGCATGCCCTTCGGTGGCAAGCATCAGGAGGCCGATGCCGAGCAGAAGATATTTTTTCATGGACTTTGGGTGTATATTTAGATGTTTGTGTTGGTTGGTTTTCCTCTATTTGACCTGTGAAGTGGAAAAGGTTTAATCCGTCGGTAATAAAAGCGTCATTTTCATGGGTGCGTTTTCCGAAAAGTCTGTATATTTGCCCTACTACCTTATATCCTATTTAAAAAAGAACGATCATGATAAAGTGGGCGGATTATATTGCAAAGATTGAAATCAGCAGTCTCTGGAGCGGACACAAGCACATCGTGTGGGAACTTCGTCCTGGCGTGAATGTGCTGAGCGGACGCAACGGAGCAGGGAAAACCACCATTCTGAACAAACTCATACAGCATCTGCGCTCGTTGCCCGCCACCGGCGAACTTATCGGCAACAGCCGTCTGGGGGTGCGTATAGATTTCAGTCCTTCCGATGCTACCGGAATACGTTACGACATCATCCGGAGTTTTGACCGTCAGCTCATCCGCGGCGACCGGCTCAACACACTGGCGGACGGAAGGGTCAATACCGAGCTCGACTGGCAGCTCTACCTCTTGCAGCGGCGTTATCTGGACTATCAGGTCAATGTGGCCAACCGCATGATACAGTTGCTTACCGGAGGCGATCCCGAAGCTCGGGAAAAAGCGACTGAGGCCTCGCTCATCAAAACGCGTTTTCAGGATCTGGTGGACGAACTCTTCAGCGAGACGGGGAAGAAGATAGACCGCAACAGCAACGAACTACAGTTTGTCCAGTTCGACGAACTGCTGCCACCTTATTTGCTTTCGAGCGGCGAGAAGCAGATCCTTGTCATCCTGCTTACGGCTCTCACCCAGGACCGTCAGCCATACGTTCTTTTTATGGACGAACCCGAGGCCAGCCTGCATTTTGACTGGCAGAAACGGCTCATCGACATGGTGCGCGAGCTGAACCCCAACGTGCAGATCATTCTCACCACCCATTCTCCGGCAGTGATTATGGACGGCTGGGAAGATGCCGTGACCGAAGTATGCGACATCACGGTCTGAGACCCGCAAGGGCCCGTCATTGAAATATTCCCTTTTTTACTTACTGTGTACGTTCCCGGATATGGCAAAGCGTCTTTCACAAAACCTCAATTCCGCCTATATCGCTGCGGCCAACCGTCTCAACGGAAAGCAGGCACGGCGTAAGATCATAGCTTACGTTGAAAGTTACGATGATATTTTCTTCTGGAGCAGCCTGTTGCGCACTTTTGAGACGAAAGACCGTTATTTTGAGGTAATGCTCCCTTCGCGCACCTCGCTCTGCAAGGGAAAGAAAATCGCGCTGGCCAATCGTCTCGGCGACAGGCTGGGCAGCAGCATGATTGCCTGTGTGGATGCGGATTACGACTATCTGATGCAGGGGGCCACCGAAACCTCCCGCATGGTATGCGAGAGCCCGTATGTGTTTCATACCTACGTCTATGCCATAGAGAGTTTCGAGTGTTACGCTCCTTCGCTTCACAATGTCTGCGTGATGGCCACTCTCAATGACCGGCGTATTTTTGACTTCGAGGATTTCCTGGCGCGCTATTCCGAAATCGTATGGCCTCTTTTTGTCTGGAGCGTCTGGTGCTACCGTTATGATTATTATAAGTCGTTCTCCATGCTTGATTTTTCGCGTATTGTGGAACTCAACGACATGAACTATTATCATCCCGACCAGACCCTTGAAGCCGTCCGCCGCAGGGTGAACTCCAAGGTGAGCCGTCTGCAACGCCAGTTTCCGCAGGGCAAGAAAACCTACAAGCCGCTGCGCGAGGAGCTGCTGCGGTTGGGAGTTACTCCCGAAACGGTCTATCTGTATATGCGCGGTCACGACCTGTACGACAATGTTGTCGGGCCGTTGCTCAACGGAATCTGTGAGGCTTTGCGGCGCGAGCGCGAGCGCGAGATCCGCCAATTGGCCGGCCATGCCACGCAGATGCAGAACGAACTGGCCGCCTATCAGCATGCCGCCGCTCCGGTGGGTGAGATGATGCGGAAACATACGGGCTATGTGGAATCACCTCCCTACAACCGCATTCTGAAGGACATTGCCGTTTTCCTGAACGAGGAGAAAGAACAACGGCCGGATGTCGGGGCCTCCGCCGCGCCGCCGGAGGCGTGAAGTCCGTTAGCGGCGTTTTTTTTACGGCTGTATTTTTTGCCAGAGACCGTCCGGATAGGGTGCTTTCACGAGGATGGGGAGGCGCGAGACGGGATGCGTGAAGGCTACGCTGCGGGCATGCAGGCTGATGCTGCCGTCGGGATTGCTGCGCGGCGCGCCGTACTTCAGGTCTCCTTTGATGGGCATGCCTTCCGCCGCCAGCTGGCAGCGTATCTGGTGGTGCCGGCCGGTGTGCAGGTGTATTTCGAGCAGGGTGTACCGGTCTGAGGAGGTCAGCGCCCGGAAGTCTAACAGGGCACGTTTGCTCCCGTTTATCTCCCGGTTGTGGGCGTAGGCCTTGTTCTGGCGTTCGTTGCGCGTCAGCCAGTGTTCCAGCGTGACGGTCGTTTCCTCCGGAATGTCGCGGCGCGGCACAATGGCATGATAGGTCTTTCTAACTTCGCCCTTGCGGAACATCTCGCTCATCCGTGCAAGGGCCTTGCTGGTGCGGGCAAAGATGACGGCGCCGCTGACCGGACGGTCCAGCCGGTGCACCACACCGAGGAATACCGCTCCCGGTTTGGCATATTTTTCCTTGATGTACTGTTTCACGCTGTCGCCCAAGGTGGCATCGCCCGTTTTGTCGCCCTGGACTATCTCGCCCGGAGCTTTGTTGACGATGATGATGTGGTTGTCTTCGTAGAGAACTTCCATGAGAGTTTTTTCAAAACGCGGCAATTGACAGCCGACGGTTCCCTGTTTTCAGGGCGGAGTGTCAACTGTCAATTGCCGGTGGATTGTTTTTTTGTGTGGGGAATGATTACATGTTCATACCGCCGTCCACCTGGATCACCTGTCCGCTGATGTAGCTGGACATGTCCGAAGCGAGGAAGGTGGCCACATCGGCGATGTCTTCCGGTTTTCCGCCGCGACGCAGGGGGATGGCCTTCATCCATTCCTTGCGCACGTCCTCGCTCAGGGCGGCTGTCATGGCGGTCTCGATAAAGCCCGGGGCTATGGCGTTGGCGCGGATGCCGCGGCTGCCCATTTCCTGAGCCACGCTCTTGGCCAGGGCGATGAGGCCGGCTTTAGAGGCGGCATAGTTGCTCTGGCCGGCGTTGCCGTGCACGCCCACCACGCTGGCCATGTTGATGATGGAGCCGCTGCGCTGGCGCATCATGACGGGGGTGCAGGCGTGGATGAAGTTGAAGGCCGATTTGAGGTTCACGGCGATGACGGCGTCCCATTGGCTTTCGGTCATGCGCATCATGAGGCCGTCTTTGGTGATGCCGGCGTTGTTGACGAGGATGTCAATGCTGCCGAAATCCTCGTGCACCTTTTTCACTACTTCCTCGGTCTGTGCGAAGTCGGCGGCATTGGAGGCGTATGCGATACATTTCACGCCGGTAGCCTCGATTTCCTTTTTCGTGGCTTCGCCGTTTTCGTCGATGACGAGATCGGTGAAGGCGATGTTGGCCCCTTCGGCTGCGAATTTCAGAGCTATGGCTTTGCCGATGCCGCGGGCGGCGCCGGTGATCAGAGCGGTTTTACCTGTTAAAAGTCCCATGTTTCTCTTTTTTTATAGTTTTGATGGATAATGTTTTTCGGTTGATTGTTGTCTGGCAGAGGGAATGTCATTTCTGATGTCCAGCACACGGTGGAGTAGTTCGGTGACGATGGGGTAGGTGTCCTCCTCGGTCAGCCCCTCGCCGAGGCGGTCGTAGATGTAGGGCACCTCAAGGCCCTTGACGGAATAGTGGATGATGTCGGTGAGCAGGTCCACACTGGCTATGTGGAAACTGCCGTTCTCCACTCCTTCCATCAGGACGCGCCGCAACACGTTCTTCTCCTCTTCATCAAAGGTCTTTCGCACTTTCTCCACCATCCAGATGTTGCGGAAAAATTCCGCGCGCAGGCTCCCGTTCCGCGCCACCGTTTCGCGTATCAGGCTCAGGTGGGTATAGATAAGGCGGAACACTTTCTCCTCGGGCCGGACGGCCATGTTGGCCACCTCGTCCATGCGTTCGGAGAGGCGTTCCAACTCACCCTCGATGACAGCGGTATAGACCTCTTCCTTGTTGCGGAAGTAGGTGTAGAGGGTGCGCCGGCCGCGTCCCGACGCCGTGGCGATGTCGTTCATCGTGGTGGCTTCAAGTCCGTTGCGGGCAAAGAGTTCGCGCGCTTCCTCCACCAGTCTCTGGCGTGTTTTCGATATAGACATGTCTGTTCGTTGAATAGCCGGCGTCGGATACGTCTTGCATCACAGCCGTTTCCGCGTCGCTTCTGCGTTGTGGCAAAGTTAGGGCTTTTCGCGCAAAGCACAAAGAGAAAGCGGTTATTTTGATTTCCTGCCGGCTGGATTCCGCGGATCAGAGGGGCGGGCAGGCATCTTGTTTTTCCCTATTTGGAAAAAAATCGTACATGAAATTTAACGTATGTCCGAAAAGTTTAACGCGAAGATCGGAGGGTTTTCAAAAAAGATAGGACCTTTTTTAAAAAACATCGGACCTTTTTTGAAAAAGATAGGATCTTTTTTCAAGAAAAACCTATGTTTTTTTCACGTTCAGGGCAGAAAAAAAGCCGCTTTCAGGCGGCTTCTCAGGGATGTTCTCTTTTGCTACCGCAAATATACGACATTCCGGTGCGAAAAGCAAATGTTAATTAACTTACGTTTACATTGGGTGCTGGTCCTCCGTTTTTCTTATCGGCGTTTAACGTGAAATGGCGGAGGGGCTTTTCCGCATCCGGAAAAATCCGTACTTTTGCACAGTTCTGTATTTGCACACAAATTCTTTAATTTTAAATACATTTGTAAGTATGAGAAAAATCTTGGGATTCTGTCTGGCTTTTGTGCTGGGCTTTTCGGGAGCGCGGGCCGATGAGGGCATGTGGCTCCTTAAACTGATGAAGATGCAGCATCTGGAGGATTCGCTGCGCAAGGCCGGTCTGGCGCTTCCGCCCGAGGCTCTGTATTCGGAAAACTCGCCCTCGCTGCGCGAGTGTGTGGGCATTTTCGGCGCGGGCTGTACGGGCGAGGTGGTGTCGCCCCGCGGACTTGTCTTTACGAACAACCATTGCGGCTTCGGTTACGTACACGGCATGAGTACGATGGAACACAACTATTTGCAGGACGGTTATTTTGCGCGGAGCCTTGCCGAGGAGTTGCCCGTGCCCGACTTGGATTTCACCTTTGTGGTGCGCATTGCGGACGTGACGGCCGAGGTGGAGGCCGCCGCGCTCAAGGAAGGCGCGAATGCCTATACGGCGCAGAGCCAGTCGTTTCTGGAGCCGCTGGCCGGGAAACTCTTCAAGAAGAGCGACCTGAAGGGGAAGAAAGGAATGGACGTGCGGATTGTGCCCTATTTTGGCGGCAACCGCTTCTATATGTTCTATGAGCAGCGCTTTCCGGACGTCCGTCTGGTGGTGAATCCGCCGCAGAACATCGCGCAGTTCGGTTTCAACCAGGACAACTGGGTGTGGCCGCGCCACAACGCGGACTTTGCCGTGTTCCGTATTTATGCCGACGCGAAGGGCGATCCGGCGGAATACAGCAAGAAAAATGTGCCCTTGCAGACCCCGCGGTTCCTGCCGCTCTCCATCAAAGGTCCGCAGCAGGGCGACTATACGATGATCATGGGCTTTCCCGGCCGGACGAGCCGCTATCTGACGGCTTCGGAAGTGGCGCTCCGGACGGAATGCGAGAACACACCGGTCAACATGGCGGGCGAGGCACAGCTCACCTACATGAAGCAGCGCATGGACCGCGACAGTGTGCTCGCGCTCAAACTGGCCGATGACTATATGAGCCTGGGCAATGTGGTGAAGAACTACGGCGGTATGAACGAAAGCGTGAAGAAGACGGGCCTGCTTGGCATCAAGAAGAAGGAGGAAGCTGCTTTCCGCGCTTTCGCGGCGCGCAGTGGCAAGGTGGAATACCGCGACATCATCGACCGCATCGACTCTCTTTGTGCCGCCGTGCAGGACACACTGTTCGACTATCGTCTGCTGACGGCCACGGTGGGCGCGCCGGCTTTTTATATGCCGCTCCGCACACTGGACAGTTATGCCGCCGCATTGGAGAGCGGCAAGGCCAAAGAGATAGAGGCCGCCCGTGGGGAATTGCTGAAAGCCTATGACATGTCGGTCGGGACGGCGGACCTCCGGCTGGACCGTGAGATTGCGGACCTGCTCTTGCCTTATTGGCAGAAACATGCCCGGCTGGAACGTTCCAGAGCATTCCTTCCGGATGCCGCTGCGGCAAAAGTGCATTATGACGAACTGTACGGGAAATCGCTTTTTGCGGACCGCGAGCGGCTGAATGCCTTTTTGCAGCATCCCGACGCGGAGACTTTCAAGGCCGATCCGCTCTACCGTCATTGGAAGAGTTTCAAGGAACTGACGGCCTGTTACCAGCCGGCCCTGAACCGGTATAACGTGTGCCGCCGCGAGCTGGACAAGGTGTATGTGCGCGGTCTTTGCGAGATGTACGACTGGAGCAAGGCGCCGGATGCCAACTTCACGCTGCGCATGACCTACGGGCATGTGGGCGGATACAGTCCCCGCGATGCTGTGGACTACGGATGGCAGACCGTGCTGAAGGGTATGTTCGAGAAGGAGAATCCTTCCGACCCCGACTATGTGATCAATGAGAAATTGCGCGGTTTCTATCAGAAAGGCGACTTTGGCCGTTATGCCTTGCCGGATGGCCAGCTGCCGGTTTGTTTCCTCTCTGACAACGACATCACGGGCGGAAACTCGGGCAGTCCCGTGATGAATGCCCGGGGCGAACTGATCGGGTTGGCCTTCGACGGCAACATCGAGAGCCTCAGCAGCGACCTGCGCTTCAACCCGCAGTTGCAGCGTTGCATCAATGTGGACATCCGTTATGTGCTTTTCCTGATCGACAAGTTTGGCGGTTCCACCTATCTGCTTGACGAGATGGAGATACGTTAGGCCGTATTTATGATCCGATAGGCAAAACATTCACCGGAACAAACAAGGAAATCCCCCTCTCCATGGCATAAACCTGTATGCTGCGGAGAGGGGGATTTCCTTGTTTGTTCCGGTGAAGTGTTGTCGGGCCGGCCGATTCTGTCTCAGAACGGATAGCCGATGGCGAAGTGGTAGGCCAGTCCGTCCTTGAAGCGGGGAATATTGTACCATCCCGAGCGGCTGGTTTCGTAAGGAGCGTGAAGGGCTACCCCGACATCGAAGCGGAGAACCAGAAAACTGAGATCGTAGCGCAGGCCCAGACCTGTTCCCACAGCGATGTGTTTAAGAGTCTTGGCTGTGAGCGTGGCTCCGGGACGCAGGGGATCCTGGCGTATGAGCCAGACATTGCCGGCATCGAGGAACGTGGCTCCGTGGAGATTACCGAAGAGGCGGACGCGGAGTTCGGCGTTGGCTTCGAGCTTGATGTCGCCGGTCTGGTCGATATAGGCGTATTTGGAGTCGGGCGACCGGAAAGAGCCTGGGCCTATGGTGCGGACGGTGAAGGCGCGGATGCCGTTGGCACCTCCGGCATAGAACTGGTCGTTATAGGGTGCGCGGAGGCTGTTTCCGTAGCTGTAGATGACACCGCCGAAGAGACGGGTGGAAAGAGACAGGCCGGAGGAGATGCGGAATGTTTGCCGTGCCTCGGCCGTGAAACGGAGGTACTGGGCAAAGGGATTGCCGCATATCTCTTTGTTCTGACGGGAGAATTTCCGGCCGGTGGCCGCATAGACGGACGATACGATGTTGCCGGCTTCTTTGGCCGTGAGCTGGACCCACGAGGGATTGCGGTGACGGGCCGCCGAGGCGTAGGTGAAGGTGTAGGATATGGAAGGGATGAACTGGTCGCGCATGGAGACGTAGAGGGCGGGATTGGCCGTCATGATGGAGTCGAAGACCGCTGTAGTATGCAACGTCTTGTCGAAGTCGAAGCTCAGCAGCGTCAGTTCGTGCTGCACGGTGGGGAGTTTGTGCCATTTGTAGGTGGCGCTCACTCCGGCTTTGACCATGTTGAAGAAGCCGGACCGGTTCTTCCAGTCTACATCGAGCGCGAAGGTGGTTGAGGCGGGAAAACGGGTGAGCCGGCGGCTGATGCCGGGGAAGACGAAGCGGGGGAAGTCGAAGGCTAACTGGGTGCCGATCTCGTAGGAGTTGAGCAGCGAATTGCCGCCGCCCGAGCCTGCTCCCGTCTGCCATTCATAAGATCCGAAAATCTTGAAGGATACTTTTTCGCCGCCGCGGAAGGCATTGCGCTTGGCCAGTTCGTAGGAGAGACCCGGACCCACCTGCTGGTTGCTCTTCAGGGTGGCGTTCATCTCGAAGGAACTGTCGTACAGTTTGTCCATGACGGCCGTGACGTAGATGTCGAGTGTGTCGCTGGAGGCGGCCGTGTCGCGGGGAACATAGTTGATGTCCATCTGGCTGAACACACCGATAGCCCCGAGTTTTTCGAGGGTGGATTTCTGATGGCTCAGGCTGTAGCGTTCTCCTTTCCGGTGGCTGATGGCCTGCCGCCACAGAAAGGGCCGCAGAGGAATCTTTTTTCCGGAGTAGCGGTAGGTGTAGTTGCGGCGTTTCAGCAGCCCGTCCAATGTGGCGTTCTCTTTGTCGTATACGGTGACATAGGTGTTGCCGATGAACCACGGATGGCGGACGCGTGCCGGACGGTCGGCGGAGGGTCGCACTTGCAGTTGCACGTAGCCCGGGCGCATGATCGTGTCGGCTCGGTAGGTGGTATAAGGTGCGGAATAGAAGTAGTAGCCGTTTTCGCGAAAGAGATTCTCGATGCGTGTCTGTTCGCCCGAAAGGTTGATGACGCTGAAGGCGTCTCCCTTGCGGAGCATGCGTTTGGATTCGGTGGCTTTCAGCAGGCTGTCGGCAGCGGGAGGGAAGTCGAGATAGGCGATGGAGTCGAGACGGAAAAGATGTCCGGCCCTTACGTGATAGGAAATTTTGGCCTTGCGCGGATTTTTCTGTGTGAGGACCTCGTGGGTGACATTGCCGCGGAAGTAGCCGTAGTTCTGCAGAGTGTTGGTGGCGACCTTGCTTCGCGATTCCGTGCTGACGCTGCTGACTAAGACCA
>VSQE01000004.1 GCA_009775705.1 Prevotellamassilia sp. | reverse complement strand
TTTTCACAAGATAGTATGTTTTTCAAAAAAGATAGGACCTTTTTTCAACAAGATCCTATGTTTTTTTCACGTTAAGTATCCAAAAAAAGCCGCATTTTAGCGGCTTTTCAGGGTACTTCTACTTTGCTGGTGCAAATATAATATATTCGCGGGCGAAAAGCAAATGTTAATTAACCTCCGTTTACATTCTGCTTCGAATGTTCGTTTTGCCCGTCGCTGTTAAACGTGAAACGACGGGGTGTCTTTTTTTCATTCTGTCGGCAGGATGGTGGGGAAGGGTGATGAACGTGGAAACAAAAAAACCTGCGGGAAAGTCCCACAGGTTGATTCTCTCTGATGTTCGTATGTTTACTTATGCTTCGGGAGCAGTAGTAGCCACAGTCGTGTCAGCAACAGCGCTGTCACCGGCAACAGAATCAGTAGCC
The DNA here is from genome assembly GCA_009775705.1 of Prevotellamassilia sp. GTDB lineage: Bacteria > Bacteroidota > Bacteroidia > Bacteroidales > Bacteroidaceae > Alloprevotella. The sequence goes on along the minus strand of VSQE01000004.1, from coordinate 69,302 downwards.
AAAGAATCTTCAACAATGCTGTCAACAGCTACGCTGTCAGAATCTGTACCTACAGCGTTTGCATTAGTGTTACCGCCGCAAGAAGCGAAAGAGATAGCTGCGAAAGCTACGAACATGAAAACTAACTTTTTCATTGGTTTTGAAATTTTTTAGTAAAACAATCAATTGCCTTTATTAAAACGGTGCAAAGGTACGGACTTTTTTATACTCTGCAAGTTTTTCTTTCTCTTTTTTTGCGATTTCTCCTGTTTTTAACACTGTTTTTATATTAATCACTTGTGAATCAGTACACCTTCTTAAAAAAATAATCTGCAAATATCCGTACTGTCCCGAAATGTGCTAACTTTGCGGCACTTTAATGCTGGCTCTTCCGGCTCCGGAGCCGAAACCGGGCCGAGACCGGCGGCTTTTTATGTAGCTTATGCAGGAGACTCCTATAATATATAATAAGAAAGCGGTGTTCGTGACGCTGGGATGCAAGTTGAATTTTGCGGAAACGGCATCTTTGCGCGACGAGCTGTTGAGTCGCGGTGTGCGGCAGGCGGAGGACGGTGAACAGGCCGACATCTGCATTGTGAACACCTGTTCGGTGACGGACGTGGCCGACCACAAGTGCCGGCAGGCCATCCACAAGCTCACGCGGGAGCATCCCGGAGCCTTTGTCGTGGTGACGGGGTGTTACGCTCAGTTGCAACCCGAGCATATTGCCGGGTTCGAAGGTGTGGATTTGGTGCTGGGAATGGAGCAGAAAGGCGACATTGTGCGCTATCTGGAAGAAAGACTGGTCCGCAAGGCCTGTCCTGAAGCAGGCACCGCGGCCTGTCATGAGGCCATTGCCGTGCCCACACGCGAAATCCGGACATTTGTTCCTTCCTGTTCGTGTGGCGACCGTACCCGCTATTTCCTGAAGGTGCAGGACGGCTGTAATTATTATTGCACCTACTGCACCATTCCCATTGCCCGCGGACGCAGCCGCAACGCACCGGTTGCCTCGCTTGTGCGGCAGGCGGAGGATGTGGCGGAGGCCGGCGGAAAGGAAATTGTCCTGACCGGAGTGAACATCGGTGACTTCGGACGCTCTACGGGCGAGACCTTTTTCGACCTGGTGCGGGCGCTCGACAAGGTGGACGGTATAGAGCGTTATCGCATTTCCAGCATCGAACCGAATTTGCTGACGGACGAGATCATCGACTTCTGCGCATCATCGCGCGCTTTCATGCCCCATTTCCATATCCCCCTGCAAAGCGGGAGCGATGATGTGTTGCGTCTGATGCGCCGGCGTTACGATACAGAGTTGTTTGCCCGTAAGGTGGAGAAGGTGAAACAGGCCATGCCCGATGCTTTCATCGGTGTAGATGTCATAGTGGGAACCCGTGGTGAGACGGAGGCATTTTTCGAGGATGCCTGCCGCTTTATCGAAGGACTGGACATTTCGCAGCTGCACGTCTTCAGTTACTCGGAGCGACCCGGAACCAAGGCGTTGGAGATTCCCCACAGTGTCTCGCCACAGGAGAAGCACGAGCGCAGCCGCCGTCTGCTGGAACTCTCCGAGCGTAAACGCCGTGCCTTCTATGCCCGCTATGTGGGCGACTGTAGGTCTGTGCTTTGGGAGCATGCCCGAAACGGTGGCACATGGCACGGCTTTACGGACAACTACATCCGTGTGGCGATGACGGAAGGCACCGTCGGTGACAATGTCTTGCTGCCCGCCCGTCTGGGCGATTTTACCGAAGAAGGAAAGGCCCTTCAGGCTTTGCCCGTATAATTTCCCCGAAAGAACAAACATGAAGAGAATAGCGGTAGTGATACTCAACTGGAACGGCGCGTCGATGATGCGGAGTTTCCTGCCTTTCGTTGTGGCCCATTCCTCGGACGAGGCTGAGGTTGTAGTGGCCGACAACGGTTCCGACGATGATTCGTGCGCGATGCTTCGGAACGAGTTTCCCGAAGTCCGGCTGATAGAACTGGGGCGGAACTACGGGTTTGCCGACGGTTACAACAAAGCGCTTGAACAGGTGCGGGCAGAATATTTCGTGTTGCTTAATTCGGATGTGGAGACCGTGGCGGGATGGTTGCGGCCGATGCTGTCCTATATGGATGCCCACCCCGAGGTGGCGGCCTGTCAGCCCAAGCTGCTGAGCTACCGCGATCGCGGTAGTTTTGAATATGCCGGCGGAGCAGGAGGTTTCATAGACCGCTACGGCTACCCGTTTTGTCGGGGACGCATCTTTGCCGATGTGGAAAACGACCGCGGGCAGTATGATGACATTGTTCCGGTGATGTGGGCCACGGGGGCCGCCCTGATGGTACGCAGCCGTGACTGGGAGGAAGCCGGCGGACTGGACGGACGCTTCTTCGCCCACATGGAGGAGATTGACTTCTGCTGGCGGTTGCGGGCACGTGGCCGGGGCATCGTCTGTATCCCCGGCTCTGTAGTCTATCATGTGGGCGGTGCGACGCTGAACCGGGAGAGTCCGCGGAAGACCTTCCTCAATTTCCGCAATAACCTGCTGATGCTCTATAAGAATCTGCCGCAGGAAGAGTTGCGTCATATCATGCGGGTGCGTGGCTGGCTGGACTGTATCGCCGCACTGAAATTTCTGCTTACGGGCGATCTGTCCAATGCCCGCGCCGTGTGGCGGGCACGAAGGGAATACCGCCGCCTGCTCCCCGGTTTCAGGGAGGCGCGTGCCGTGAATATGGCCGCCGCTACCGGCGCGCGGATTCCCGAAAGAACCTCGTGTAGCATTCTTTTCCAATATTACCTTTGCGGAAGAAAGACATTCGGCTCGCTGAAGGATAAGTTTTGAGGGGGCTCTGTCATTTTGCTATTGAATTGCGTGGTCTGTGTGGCAAAATGAAATAATATTTATGATATATCTTTTCGGAAAGATATTCTTTGTGAGATGTGGGACGTTTTTTAACATATTATTTGCTGGAAAAAAGGGAAAAACGTACCTTTGCCGCGCATTTATAAAAAGGAGGATCAGTGAAAGCTATTTTTGTTTCTTTTTTCAGTCTGTCTGTTCTTTTTTCCGTTTCATCTTGTGAGTGGAACCGTGCGTTCATGGGGCAGCCCGAAGACGGAACGGTGAAGATAGAGCGTTTTGACCGTGTGGTCAATGAGTTCGTACATACGGGTAACTATTCTTCCTGGCAGCAGCTGACGATAGACTACCCGCAGGAGACATCGTTGCTCGTGGAGCGTGTACTGCAATTGGGAACACTGGAGAACGAGAGCATCGGCGATACGTTGCGCACGTTCTTCAACGATTCCGCCCTTCAGGTGTTGAGAGGCGATGTGGACCACCGCTTTGCCGATCTCACCGTTTTCGAGAAGCGTTTGCAGGGAGCGCTCCGCAGTTTGGCAGAGAAATGTTCCGACTTTGAGACTCCACGTGTTTATGCCCAAGTGTCGGCACTTAACCAAAGCATCGTTGTGGGCGACAGTACCGTCGGCATCAGTCTGGACAAATATATGGGAACCGATTATCCCCTTTATCGGAAGTATTTTACCGAATGCCAGCGGGCAACCATGAAGCCCGACCTGATGGTACAGGATTTTCTGCGTTTCTATCTTGCCGCCAAATATCCGCCCCGCCGGGTGTCGGACAGAACGCTGATGGAACGCATTCTCTATTCCGGAAAAATAAACTGGGTGGTGGCGAAGGTGCTCGATAAGTCCCTGATTGACGAGGCCACCCTCTGCGAAGAGGCCCGCGACTGGTATCGCGAGAACGAGCCGAAGGTTTGGAAGGCCCTTTCCGGCGAGGAATTGCGGAACACGTCCGACTCCACACTGATTTTTTCCGTACTCAGCCTTGCTGCCGAGCATCCTTATTTTAAAGACATTTATTCGCGCGGTGTAGGTACATGGATCGGTATGCGCATCATCAACGCATATATGGAGAGCCATCCCGACGTAACGGTGGACGAACTTCTTCAGACCGATGACCACGCCGTCCTGTTGGAGCAGTCCGGCTATGCGCCGCTCTGACCCCTCTCCCGATCGTTTTTTTCTATGGAAGCAGCTTTATATCTCATTCCCGTCACGCTGGGCGATACGCCGTTAGACAACGTCCTGCCGGCCTGTAACAAGTCTGTCATTCTGGGCATCCGCCATTTCATTGTCGAGGAGGTGCGCACGGCCCGCCGGTTTCTCAAACAGGTGGAAAAGGCCATAGACATTGATGTTCTGACCTTCTATCCGATGGGCAAACATGCCGACGCCGACCGTTTCTCGCGCTATCTCGATCCTTTGCGTGCGGGTTTGCCAGTAGGAGTCATCAGTGAGGCCGGTTGTCCCGCCGTGGCCGATCCGGGTGCCGACATCGTGGCCATTGCCCAGCGCGAGGGCCTTCGGGTGGTGCCGCTTGTGGGCCCTTCGTCCATCCTGCTGGCGGTGATGGCCTCCGGCTTCAACGGGCAGAGCTTTGCTTTCCACGGTTATCTCCCCGTAGACCCCGCCGGACGCATCCGTCGTCTCAAGGCGTTGGAGGCACGTTCCGTTTCCGAGCATCAGACTCAGCTTTTCATAGAGACACCTTACCGGAACTCCCGAATGATTGCCGACATCCTGTCCGCCTGTCATCCCCGGACGCGCTTGTGTGTGGCGGCCGGTCTCACCACGGACAAGGAATATATCCGCACCCGCACCGTCCGCGAATGGAAACAGGCCGGAGACCTCCCCGACCTGTCAAAGATTCCCGCAATCTTCGCCATTTACGGTTGAGACACCGTATGTAGGACTTGGTGCGAAGAAAAAAGTAGGACTGAAGGTCAGCTTACAGCCTTCAGTCCGATGATGGATAGAATCAGAGTAGTGATGAAAAACATCCGCCAGAAAGTGGCGGGATCGTGAAAGAACAGAATGCCCGCAAGCACCGTGCCCACCGCGCCTATGCCGGTCCATACGGGATAGGCTGTGCCTAACGGTATGGTCTGGACAGCCTTGGCCAGCAGGAGCATGCTCATGGCCAGCGACAAGACGAAGCCCGCCAGCCATAGCCAGTGGTCGGTTCCTGTTGTTTCTTTCGCTTTCCCGAGACAGAAGGCAAATCCCGTCTCGAAAAATCCTGCGATAATCAGTATCAGCCAGTTCATGCGCGTAGTCTTTATCTGCGTATCAGTTTACGGTATCGGGTGGCGAAGCAGAGAATAAAGGCGAAGCAGAGCATCGGTATGACAAAAGCCCATGCAATGGATGTATGGTCGGCGATATATCCCATGCTGACGGGAGCCAGTGCACCGCCCACGATGCTCATGATCAGGAAGGAAGAGGCGCGTTTGGTGTGTGCGCCTAATCCGCGGATGGACAGAGCGAAAATGGTGGGGAACATGATGCTCTCGCACAGAAAACACAGGAAGAAGGCAACGAGTCCGGCCGTTCCGTCGGCAGCCAGAATCACGGCCATGGCGATGACGGCGCCAAGGGCGCAGCCTTGCAGAAGACGCTCGGCGCGGATGCGGCTCATGGCCCAACTGCCGATCATGCGGCCGGCCATGAACAGCCCCATGCCGATAAAGGACAGCAGGATAGAGGCATCGCGGGCGCTGAGCGATGCGTTTTCTGTGGCATAGTTGATGAAAAAGCTGTTGATGCCTGTCTGTGCGGCCACATAGAGGAAAAGGGCGGTCAGTCCGACCGTGAAGTGGCGGTGGCTCCAAAGCGGGCGGGCGGATTCGGACGCCTCCTGTCCGGCGGCCGGTATTTCCTCTTCTTTCACTTCGGGCAGACGGGCGCGGGAGAAGGCGATGGCCACGAGCAGTACCACGCAGCCGATGATGGCGTAGGGCATGGAGATGTTGCCGCCATCGTTACCGTTGCCGGAGAAAAGGAACAGGCCGCCTACGAGCGGACCGCATATCCATCCGAGACCGTTGAAGGATTGTGAGAAGTTGATGCGGCGTTCGGCCGATTTCTTATCGCCCAGCACGGTGACGTAAGGATTTGCGGCTGTCTCTAAACAGGTGAGGCCGCAGCCGATGATGAACAGGGAGAACAGGAAGAACTCGAACGACATCAGCCGGCCGCCCGGAATGAACAGCAGGGCTCCCAGACCGTAGAGCACCAGTCCGGTCAGTACGCCGATGCGGTAGCCGAAACGGCGGATGATGCTGCCGGCGGGCAGGGCCATCAGGAAGTAGCCGCCGTAGACAACGGCCTGCACCAGTGCCGAGCGGGTTTTCGAGATTCCCAACGCATCCTGGAAATGCTTGTTGAGAACGTCCAGAATACTGTGGGCAAAGCCCCAGAGAAAAAAGAGCGTCGTGATGAGTACGAAAGGGAGCAGATAGTTCTTCCCGTCGGAAGTCTGCACCAGTTTGAACTTTTTTGCCATAAACGGGATTTTAGATAATAGGATATAGTCAGAAAAATATTTCCGGTTTCTTAACGGTTGCAAAGGTACAAAAATGTGTTATGACGGATGTCGGAAGTGCCCGGTTTTTATACTTTTATTTAAAAAGTTTGAGGAAAGAGGGTGGTGGCACCAAAAAAATCGTACTTTTGTATGTAACTAAAACGATGTATGCCATGAATGCGAACGAACAGACTTGTCAGCAGATAGAGCGTGCCTTGCGCAAGGTGGCCTCTAAATTCCAGATGGAGACGGAGAATCCGCCTCTGACCGATTTCTATTTGCAGGTGAAGCAGGAGAGCGGCGAACTGCTCGTTTTCAATGACGATGAGGAGGAACTGACGCGATGCGTGGTGGAGGAATGGATAGGCAATACGTCTGAGAATTTCTATGAGGAGGTGCAGCCGGTATTGCGCGGATGTCTCGAAAGATTGCGGGACCTGATGAGCGGACTGCACGTGCTTCGTCCTTATTCGTATGTCCTGATGAATGAGGAGAAAAACATTGTGGCGGATTTGTTCCTGGTGGACGATGACGTGATTGTCATAGACGGGGAACTGATGCTGGGACTGGAAGAGGATCTTGAAAAGTTCTGGGAGGAGCTTTCTGCAAAATAAGAAGCAGCGGGCAATTCCGTCTTTGCCCTTGGGAATATGACCCCTAAAAAGTATGCCGGACATCACAAATTCTTCCTTGTGATGTCCGGCATACTTTTTAGGGTCCTGTGGAGAGTCCGGATTTATTTCTGGGCCGGTGCAGCAGGTGCGGCCGGAGCCGGATTCTGTCCTTGTCCCGGCAGACTGACGGGAGCAGTCGTCATGTTGGTGACGATGGTGGCGGAATCTTTCAGTTGCGGAGTTACGTAGGTAGTGGCGATGCTCAATACCACCAGCAGACCGGCGAGGGTCCAGGTTGCTTTTTCAACTACATCCGTTGTCTTGCGCACACCCATGATCTGATTGGACGAGGCGAAGCTCGATGCCAGACCACCGCCTTTGGACTCCTGGATGAGCACAATGAACGTCAACATTACGGCAATAATTACAGCCAGAATCACTAATACTGAATACATTTCTCTATTGTTTATTTTTATTATTGATTATCAGTTTTTGCAGGAATCTAATTTGATCTGCAAAGTAACTATTTTTTTTTGGATAATTCAAGTTTAATTTACGGATTATTTCAATGGCCTTCTCATACCGGCCCTGTTTGATGTATATTTTTGCCAGAGTTTCGGTGAAATAGTCCTCTTCGTTATTCTCTTCAGGTGTTTCGGCTATTTCGGGCACGTATTCCGGTTTTTCTTGCAGGACGATGCGCTCGGGGGTCTTTTCGATGAAGTCGTCTATGAGCGATTGCCGTCGGTGGGAGGTCTCGTCCGTTTCGGTCTCGTCGGCCGCGGCGGCATCGTCCATCTGCATGAGAAAGGCCGCATAGTCTCTTGTCGCATCGGCGATGGTCAGTTTCCGGCGGGGCATGTCCTCCTGTGGTGTACAGTCTTTCAGGAAGTCGTCTATGAGCGATTGTGTCCGGTCGCCGGTCTGTGCCCGGCCGTTGTCGGTCGGGGACGTCTGCGGTCGGGGCTGGATTTTGTAGTTATTGCCCTCAACCATTTTGAATAATGCTTTCCGGTCGGGCAGATACAGGGCAGCACGGCGTAGCTCCTCGCCGAACGAAGGGTCGTGCAGGAGAAACAGATTTTGCAGGAACAGCAGGCGGGCGGCTTGGAAATAGGGGTATTGGGCCACCGCTCCGCGCAGGGCGTAAAGCGTGTCCTTGTCCAGTTTTTCAGGGTGTTCTGCCAGTTGGGGGATGTTTATGTTCATGCCGTTCATGGTTTCTGCTCTCTCTCTTTCTGTCACCAGTCTGCCACGGTGGCGTTGAATATCTGCTCGGTGATGTCAGTGATCATCTCCGAAACCAGTTTTTCCTGCACGGCCGAAAGTTGCTGGGTGGAATTATACTGTGAGGTGGCCGAGAACTGGCGTTCCCAACTCTGGTTGGTTTTCGGACTGTTGAACCGGATGTTTACGGTCAGTTTCAGCTGTACCTGTGAGGACATTCCGTCGGCCGAGATGGCTTTGTTGTATTGGTCGTAGGCGATGATCTCGCCGGATATCTGCATGTCTCCCTTCCGTTTCACCAGTTGCAGGCGTGTCTGGTTGGCATACATGTCCTGCAACTTGTTGTTGAACATGGCTTCCATCGGCGCCCAGCCGTAGGGCGCGCGGTTGGCGATGTTGTCAATCTGGATGGTCTTGACAACCTCATAGTTGATGGAGGTGCCCGTAAACTTGTAGCTGACACAGGCTGTCAGGACAAGCAGCAGGACGGCGCATCCCGCCGTCAGACCGGGACGAAACTTATTCCAGGCCATATTCCTTGATTTTTCGGTAAAGTGTGCGTTCGGAAATTCCCAACTGCTGTGCCGCTTTCTTACGGTGCAGGTTGTTTACCGCCAGCGAGTTCTCAATCATGTCCCTTTCCGATTCGGCCAGCGTTTTTGTGTGGGCATCGGCATGGGGCGCCGTGTCGTTCTCTTTGATTTCCTCGGCTTCCAGGATGGGCGATTCCTCCTCTTTCCGTTCGGCTTTCCGCCGGTAGGTCGCCGACGGTTGCATCAGGGTGACGTTGCCTTTTCCCGTCTGCACTTCCGGCACTGGTGCCGTTGCGGGGGTGTTGCCGGAGTTGACCAGTTTTTTCAACTCTGTGACGTCCCGTCTCAGGTCGAACAGAATCTGGTAGAGTATTTCCCGCTCGTTCTCGAAACTGTGTTCCCGCTGCGGTTTGTCTACGGTCACCAACTGGTCGTGGCGGTGTATTTCCGGCAGATACATTTTCAGAATCTCGGGCGAGATTTCCCTTACTTCCGATGTGACGGAAATGTTCTCGGCAATGTTTTTCAACTGCCTCACGTTTCCGGGCCACGGGTAGGACGCGATGACCTGACGGGCGGCATCGTCCAGACGGACGGGCGGCATTTGGTATTTCTCGCTCATTTCGAGCGCGAATTTACGGAAGAGCAGCACCGCATCGGCCCCGCGTTCGCGCAGGGCGGGGATGGAGATGGAGACGGAGTTGAGCCGGTAGAAGAGGTCCTCGCGGAATTTTCCTTCGGCAATGGCTTTCTCCATGTTCACATTCGTGGCGGCCACGATGCGCACATCGGTCTTTTTCACTTCGCTGGACCCCACGGGGATGTATTCGCCCGTTTCCAGCACACGCAGCAGGCGGGCTTGTGTCTGGACCGGCAGTTCGCCCACTTCGTCCAGAAAGAGCGTCCCGCCGTTCGCTACTGAGAAATACCCCTCGCGGCGTTCCACGGCTCCGGTGAAGGCTCCTTTCTCGTGTCCGAAAAGCTCGGAGTCGATGGTGCCTTCGGGGATGGCGCCGCAGTTCACGGCAAAATATTTCTTGTTTTTCCGCAAGCTGTTCTCGTGGATGATGCGGGGAAAGACTTCCTTGCCCACACCGTTTTCTCCCATGATGAGGACCGAAAGGTCCACGGGAGCTATTTTCAGGGCTATTTCAAGGGCGCGGTTCAAGCCGTCGCAGTTTCCCACGACGTTGTATCTTTGCTTTATGCGTTGAAGTTGCGTCTCGTTCATCTTGTTTCGGAAAGAAAAAAAGATGAGGCAAAGTTACAAAAAACTGCGGACATATCCCGTAGCCCATATCCGAAAATGAGAAAAGGCATCTCGTGGCGGCGTTTCATCTTTAGCGCCGATAAGTGACACGTGTGTTTGGTCCTGAATGTGAATGGAGGTTAATTAACATTTGGATTTCGCCCTCGGATGTATTATATTTGCACCAGCAAAGTAGAAGTATCCTGAAAAGCCGCCCATTAGGCGGCTTTTTTCATCGCTTAACGTGAAAAAAACATAGTATCTTTTTTAAAAAAGGTCCTATCTTGTTTAAAAAAGATACTATGTTGTGAAAAATAGGTCCGTTCCGGCCCGGTCTGCCTAAAACATCTGAGTTAAACTTTTTAGATACACGTTAAAGTATGTATGCGAAAATATTTTTTCGGGTCAGTCGGTAACAGGGGGCGCCGGCGGCACCGTCATGATGATGCGGAGGCTGTCAGTTCATCCATGCGTTTCTTCATCTTGAACAGAAGATGAATCTGTCCCCTGTAGGTGGGATTGTTTCCGTGCAGTTCGGCCACGGCGAGGAAATTGTCGAAGGTGGTGAGCAGGTCCGGAATAAAAGTTGCCTCGTCTAATTGCAGGGAGGCAGGTATTTCTGTCTTGTGTGTTTCAAACCAGGCTCTCAGGGCCTTTATTTCTTCCGAAGAATGTCCGTTCTTAAAATCCATATTTTCTTTTTCTTTGTGCTGATGTGTCTTGCGGTTTGCCCTTTCTTCTCCGGTTTCCGAAAAAGAACGAAGGCGGATGCAATATTACTAAAAAAGCGGGACGGGCGGAAGGAAAGGCCTTGAAAAATTGCTTTCCATCGTTTTCGTTGTTTCTTTGATGAGTGCTAAGAGGATCGGGCCAATTGTAAAAAAATTAATGGAGGCACCGTCACTTCGGGTCTCCATTAACCAACACAAAAACTAAACTAGACTTAACTAAACTATTTATAAAAGTGTTATCATCACGACAACTAACTGTCGCAAATATAGAGATTAGAGTTTGTAAATGCAAGAAAAAAACAAAAAAAGTTTATACAGGGGTTCTTTTTTAACAATTGACGGTTTTATTGAGCAGATGATAGTCCAGTATGGTCATGGCTGCCATGGCTTCGACAATGGGAACGGCACGGGGCAGGACACAGGGATCGTGGCGTCCGCGCACTTCTATCCGGGCGGGCTGTCCCTGGCGGTTCACGGTCTGCTGCTCCTGTAAGAGTGTGGCTACCGGTTTGAAGGCTACCCGGAAGTAGATGTCTTCGCCGTTGGAGATGCCTCCTTGTATGCCGCCGCTGTGGTTGGAGGCGGTGCGGAAGGTTCCGTCGGCAGAAGGGATGAAGCGGTCGTTCAGTTCGCTTCCCGTTGCCGCGGCTCCCGCAAATCCTTCGCCGTATTCAAATCCTTTTACGGCGTTGATGCCCAGCATGGCCGCCCCCAGTGCGGCGTGTAGTTTCCCGAATACGGGTTCTCCCAGTCCGACGGGGCACCCTTGTATCACTCCGGTGATGATCCCGCCGACAGTGTCGCCTTTTTCCTTGATCCGCATGATGAGTTCGGCCATCTCCGCCGCCTTTTCCGGATCGGGGCACCGCACGGCATTGCTCTCGATGAGGGAGAGGTCGTAGGCACGGTAATCCCGTTCAAGGGCAATGTTCCCTACCTGGGAGGTGTAGGCCGTGACACTTATGCCCAGTTGCCGCAAGGCTATTTTGGCAAAAGCGCCTCCCACGCAGCGGGCAATGGTCTCGCGGGCTGAGGAACGGCCGCCACCCCGGTGGTCACGGATGCCGTATTTGCTCTGGTAGGTGTAGTCGGCATGGCTGGGCCGGTAGATGTCGCGCAGGTTGTTATAGTCGGCCGAATGCTGGTTCTCGTTGCGCACCAGAAATCCGATAGGCGTTCCCGTGGAGCGGCCCTCGAACAGGCCCGACAGGATCTCGACGCGGTCGCTTTCGTTGCGGGAGGTGGTCAGTGCGCTTTGCCCCGGTTTGCGGCGGAGCAGTTCTTTCTGGATGAATGTCTCGTCAATTTCCACACCGGCGGGAAATCCGTCTATGACTCCTCCTATTCCGTTTCCGTGGCTTTCACCGAAAGTGGTGAGACGGAAAATGTTTCCGAATGTATTCATTGTATATATAAAAAATCCGGAGACGGCACGAGAGTCCGTTTCGGACGGGTGCCGTTCCGGTAGTTGTTGCTGTATTCTTTTTCCGGACGGGTTTATCAGTGGCAGTGTCCGCCGCCGCAACATCCGCCCTCATGTTCGTGGTGGCCTTCGCATCCGCTGCCGCAGTCGTCACATCCGCATCCGCAACCGCATCCTTCGCCGCTCATCATGTTGATTAGGCCTTGGATCTCTTCGTTTGTGGCATCACGCGAGACAATCACTTCGCCTGTAAAATGGAGGGCTTTGCCCGAGAGAGGGTGGTTGAGGTCTACGATGACTTTGTCTTCCTTCACTTCGAGTATGATGCCCTGGAAACGGTTTCCGTCGGCATTGACGAGAGGGATGACGTTGCCCGGATAGATGACGCTCTTGTCGAAGCGGCCGTCTACGCAGAACATTTCCTTGTCCAGTTCGATCACGTGTTCCTGCATGTAGGGACCGTATGCCTCTTCTATGCTCAGGTTGAAGTCAAATTTGTCTCCGGCGGCAAGATCCTTGATTTTTGCCTCGAAAGAGTCAAGCGCCACTCCCATTCCGGAAATAAAATGGAAGGGATGTTCGGCCGGAGCCTTTTCAATCAGTTCGTGGATGCCTTTTTCGTTGTCGGAATAGAGTTCGTATGCTACTGAAATGTATTTGTGCAAGTTCTTTTCCATGGTTTTGTTTTGTATGTTTTTTAGATGGTGAATAATCAGGTCAGTTCCAGTTCCAGCTCTTTTCTCAGCAGGACCAGTTCCGGACTTTTCTTGAGCATTGCAGCCAGTTGCTCCTTGCGGCTGTAGGCGCGGGTCTGTTCCTGTTTTTCCATTACGTGGAACGACAGGGTTATTTTCCCGTTGTCCAGGTGTTTCCGCAGGTAGGCCAGTATTTCGGGAGCCATTTCCTCCATGTATATCTTTACCTGGTCGTTCTCGATGGCTACGTCGATGTGCCATCCGGCCTGTAGGTGGGGGCGCATGTTTTTCATGCGGCCGGCAATGGCGCTTTTTTCTTTGGGCAGAGCCGCGGCAAAGCGGTACCATTGGTAGTGCAGCTCGTTTTCTTCAAATGCCTTTTCGTTGTTTGCCGTGACGGGATTCTCGGGAGAGGCGCCGGAAACGGGAGGCTGTGTATGTTCTTCTTCTGTAGTGGTCTCTGCTTTTTTCCGGATGGAAATGGTTTGCAGTTTCTTGTATGCGGGACCGGAGGAAACGGGACGCGCCGTGCCGCTGTCCGGTTGTTGTCTGGCCGGTCTTGTTGTTGCGGTTACGGTTTCTCTGACAGCGGCTGGGGAGGAATTCTTGTTTTCCGCCGGTGCGGAGGATTCTTTTTTCTCCGCATGATTGAACAGGGGGGATAATTTCTTTGCAGGGCCGGGCCCCGAACCCGGCCCATCGTCTTGCGACGCTTGGGCCACTTCGATGAGCGTGATCTCTACCAGCAGGCGTTTGTTGCGGCTGGTTCTGTAATTGAGGTCACAGTTGTTGCAGAGTTTCAAGGCCTTGTAGAGGAAAGGCAATTTGCATCTTCCCGCCTGTTTGCTGTAACGTTGCCGGATGGAGTCGGCCACTTCCAGCAAGGGAAGTGTGACCGCATCGCGGCTCACCAGCAGGTCGCGGAAGTGAGAGGCCAGTCCGCCGATGAAGTGGTTGGCCTCGAATCCTTTTGAAAGTATCTCGTTCAGTGTCAGCAGGGCGGCGGGAATGTCGGTTTTGAGCAGGCTGTCGGTCAGTGAAAAATAGTAGTCGTAATCCAAGACGTTGAGGTCTTCAATCACTTTTTTGTAGGAGATATTGCCTCCGGTAAAGCTGGCCACCTGATCGAAGATGGAAAGGGCATCCCGCATGCCTCCGTCGGCTTTGTGGGCAATCACACCGAGGGCTTCTTCCTCGTAGGTGTATCCTTCGTTGTCGGCCACGTGCTTCAGATGCTCCACGATGGCTCCCGCTTCCATACGGTTGAAGTCGTAGATCTGGCAGCGGCTCAGGATCGTCGGCAGAATCTTGTGCTTTTCGGTGGTTGCCAGGATGAAGATGGCGTGTGCGGGCGGCTCCTCCAGAGTTTTCAGGAAAGCATTGAAGGCCGCGGCCGACAGCATGTGTACCTCGTCGATAATGAAGACCTTGTATTTCCCTACCTGAGGCGGGATGCGCACCTGCTCTATGAGCGAACGGATGTCTTCAACCGAGTTGTTGGATGCCGCGTCAAGTTCGTGAATGTTGTAGCTTCGGTTTTCGTTGAAGGCACGGCAACTTTCACACTGGTTGCATGCTTCGCCTTTGTCGGTCGGAGCGAGACAGTTGATGGTTTTTGCGAAAATACGGGCGCAGGTGGTTTTTCCCACGCCTCTCGGTCCGCAGAACAGGTAAGCATGTGCCAGTTTGCCCGTCGCGATGGCGTTTTTCAGTGTGGTGGTCAGTGCTTTCTGACCTATGACATGGTCGAATGTCGCCGGACGGTATTTTCGGGCCGATACTATATAATTGTCCATGAATTACGGGTGTTTCTGCAAAGGTAGCATAACGCAGACAAAGTACAAAGCGAAGCCTTCTTTTTTTCTGTTCATCTGTTGGTCAGGAGCGGCACGCTGCGAGGAGTGTTTCCCAGTTTTCGGCCAGGCTCCGCATGGATGGGTATATCAGGTCGGCGCCTTCGTCTGCCAGGGCTTTGTCCGGCAGCGGGCCTGTGTTGACGGCAATGGTGAAGATGCCTGCCGCCACTCCTGCCCTTACGCCTAACGGAGCGTTTTCCACGACAAAGGCCTCCCACGGCCTTACGCCGGCTTTTTCGAGTCCTTTCAGATAGGGTTCCGGATGAGGCTTCCCGTGGTGTACGTCTTTGCTTGAGACGATGCGGTCGGCCGAGAAAAATTCCGGGTAATGGCTTTCCAACCGTTCCAGCAGAGAAAGCTGTCCGCTTCCCGTCACCACCAGAATCTGTAGCCCCGAAGCCTTTACTTTGGTCAGCAGTTCTTCGGCTCCGGGCATTTTGGGAGCTTCGGGGCAGGTGTTGAAGGCCTTGCATTTTTCTGCGTAGATCTGTTCTATTTCCTGTGACGTTGCTTTTCTGCCCCATTGCCGTTCCGTGAGCAGGTTGATGGTGGAGGCCGCTGTGCGGCCCTCGTTCATGTAGGCTTCTTCGGCCGAGATATGCAGGCCGAACCTGGTGCATACGCTGGCCCACGAACGGGCATGGGCGGGCATGGAGTCGAACAGGACTCCGTCCATGTCAAAAAGCACGGCTTTCGGTTGAAGGGTCTCGAAGCCGTGCCGGTTCAGATAGGAATGGATGGCTTGTCTGGGCATTTGTCGTTTCCGTGAAAAAGAAAGGACGGGCGGTTTTCCCGTTTCCTGTGTGAGGGGGGGAAGAGCCGTCCGTCCTTGTTTGTCGGTTTTTTATAATTTTGCTTTGATGGCTTCGCTTTCGGCCTCATAACCGGGTTTGCCTAACAGGGCAAACATGTTTTTCTTGTAGGCTTCTACGCCCGGCTGGTTAAAGGGATTTACTCCCAGCAGATTGCCGGAGATTCCGCAGGCGCGTTCAAAAAAGTAGATGAGCTGTCCGATGTAGTACTCGTTCAGTTCGGGGACCGCAATGCGCAGGTTGGGCACTCCGCCGTCCACATGGGCCAGCTGTGTTCCCAATTCCGCCATCTTGTTCACCTCGTCCACGCGGCGGCCTTCGAGGAAGTTCAGACCGTCCAGATTTTCCTCGTCATGAGGGAAGAGAACCGTGTGCTGCGACTTCTCTACCGAGATGACTGTCTCGAAGATGGTGCGCTCGCCGTCCTGAATCCATTGTCCCATAGAGTGCAGGTCTGTTGTGAAATCCACTGCGGCGGGGAAGATGCCTTTGCCGTCTTTGCCCTCGCTTTCGCCGTAAAGCTGTTTCCACCATTCGTTCATGGAGTGCAGCTTGGGCTGGAAGTTTACCAGAATCTCGATTTTCTTTCCTGTGGCATAAAGGGCGTTTCGTACGGCGGCATAGACGGCTGCCGGATTTTCTGTTGTGGGGATGTCGGTTCCTGTAGCTTTCTCCATGTCGGCGGCTCCCTTGACCAGCTGTTCGATGTCATAACCTGCGCAGGCAATGGGGAGCAGGCCTACCGGTGTGAGTACGGAGAAACGTCCGCCCACGTTGTCGGGGATGATAAAGCTCTTGTAGCCTTCTTTGTCGGCCGTGACGCGGGCCGCACCGCGGCGGGCATCCGTTACGGCTACGATTACCTTGCGGGCCGTTTCTTTGCCGCGCTGTTCCTCGCACTGCTTTTTCAGCAGACGGAAGGCCAATGCCGTTTCGGTAGTCGTTCCTGATTTTGAAATGTTGATGACACCGAATTTGCGGCCTTTCAGGTAGGAGCAGAGTTCGGCAAGATAATCTTCTCCGATATTGTTGCCGGCGAAGAGAATCACGGGATTCTTGCCGTCGTTTACCAACCATTCAAAACTGTTGCCGAGTGCCTCGATGACGGCTCGGGCCCCCAGATAGCTTCCGCCTATGCCGGCCACGACAATGGTGTCGCAGTTCTCGCGGAGCACTTGTGCCGTTTTTTTCAGATCGGCCAGATGGTCGGCCGTGATGGAGGAGGGCAGGTGCAGCCATCCCAGAAAATCGTTGCCCGGACAGGTGCCGTTTTCGAGTGCTTCGTTGGCGGCTTTCACTTCCGCTTCCATGTTCTTTACGGCATCTGCGGCCAGAAATTGTTCAGCTTTGCTGATTTCCAGACGGATATTCTTCATAATCATTAATCTGTTAGTTTTCAGTTTGCAAAAGTACGATTTAGCGGGAGAAGGGCCAAACGAAACAAGTCTTTTTAACCTAAAAACCGTCCTTGGAACGTTCCTGTGCCGGACGGACCTCGCGGATGGCGGCCGAATCGTTGGTGGCAGGTTTTTCGTTTTCCTCTTTAGGCATGGGCATGAAACCGTTGGTCTGACGCACGTGGTAACGTGTCATCTGTTCGTTCGAGACGAACCAGTTTCCTTCCAGTTCCTTGTCGGGGCGGACGATGTGCATGTAGGTGTCGGAATATATTTCGTGCCGGTTCATGTCCCAGAACAGTTTTTCGGTCCGGAAGGTAGTTCGGTTTGCATCGTTCTTGATGAAGACACGTCCTCTCAGTTCCCACAGGTTCTGGTTGTAACAGTAGGCTGTGTCGGCCGTGATGTGAAGGTTGACATGGAATTTCTCATCGAAGCGTTCCAGAAAGATACCTTTGGGAAATACCTGACGCGGAGGGTTCGTCTTGTCAAATACCTGCCACTCCTCGGCTACGATCTTGTAGCGGATCACGCCCGAATCGGATATCAGTTTCGATACACCCGTGGTGATCATCGCCGGGAGCGAGTCCCGGTTTTCCACGGAGTTTCCCATCGGGGGAGCGTCGGTTCCGCATCCCGAGGGTACGGTCATACACAAGACAGACAGGAAAAACGGTGCAAAGGCTTTTCCTGCCTGCCGGAAGGCGTTTATTCTACTTTCCATTTCATGAACCAGCGTTCGTTGAACGAAAGTCCGATGCACAGGCGGAGATAGTTCTCAGTAATCATGCCGGCGAATTTAGGCTTGACATGTTCGTATTGTGCGGAAATGTTCACGATGGAGCGGTTGTTGTGGAAATTGATGACGGGGAGTCCCACACCCAGGCTTACGCAGTAGTCACGCGGTCCGTCTTTTCCGTCAACTTTGGTATAGGGAGTGGAATAGCTGAAGCCGGCGCGGTAGCGTACGAAGTCGCGCCAGCGCACTCCGTTCGGGTTGGGGATATATTCTCCGCCGACCGTGATTTTGTGCAAATCCGTATAGTTTCCTTGGCGGGCTACGTACTGGTACTCACCGTTCTGAACCTCGACGGTTGGCATGGTGACGTTGCTCCATTTCTGCAATTGATAGTCCGCACCGATTCTCAGATTTCCTTTGTGTGTCCATACGAGGCCCGCTCCGAAGGTGTGGGGCAGTTGGTAGGCATTGGAGGTGGCGAGCGTATCGGCTCCGCTGACATTGCCGGATGTGATCTTCTGGTTATAGAAATAGGCGGTCGATCCTATTCCGTGTCCCAGACCGTAGGTGAGGCCGGCCGTCAGTCTGTCGTTCTTGTTCAGGCTGAATTCGTGTTGTATGCCGAAGTCTATTTTATAGGTGCGGACATCCGCGTCATAAAAGCGGCGGGTCGAGGCGATGTTTGCATCGTTGAACGAGGCCAGTACCGTGTTCGAGACACTGCCCCAGAGATAGCCTATATTGGCACCGATGGAAAAATTACGGAGCGGTTGCCAGCCGAGTCCGGCGTAGACTTCGTGCAAGCCGCCGTCGCCGCTGTAGTTCATGGTCTGGATCACTTCTCCGGTCGGCAGGTCCATGCTCCTTGAGTTGTTCATGCTGTAACCGATAGTGCTGAAGGGCAGAAGTCCGATGGACATACCCAGTCTGGGAGAAACGCGGAATCCCATGGAGACGTAGTCCACGGAGGTGTTATGTGCGTTTACCTTGCGGCCGTTCTGCTCAAGATTGCCGTTTTGCAGCGACAGCCCGATGTCGAAAATAAACGACAGGGAGTCTATTGAGGAATAGGATGCGGGGTTCTTCGCATTCAGTTCCTTGCCGTTGCGCATACCGTAGGCCAGTCCCGACATGCCTTTGTTAAAGCCTTGGGCACGGTCGTTGAGCAGACCGAATCCATAGCGGGAGTAGGGGGAGTTGCTGCCGTTGGTCTGGGCGGTGACAAGTCCGGAGCAGACTGTCAGGGCCGAGAGCAGCAGGAGTTTCTTGAGATGTATCATATTCGGTGTGATGTTGCGTTAGTGCGATGTGTGGCCGGAGTTGGTCTTCAGCAGGCGGTTCAGGCCGTAGGCTACCAGGTCCGGCTCGGTCAGCAGGCGGAATGCGGTCTCTGTGTCCGGACGGCAGATGTCGCCTCCCGTGAGGAACACGCGCAGATTCGGGTAGCGGGAGGCCAGCAACCGGATATAGCCCTCCGTCTCGAAGCGTATTCCTTGTATTACGCCGGAGCGGATGGCTGTTTCCGTGTCCTTTCCCAGTTCGGGGATTTCGCCCGCTTTCTCTACCAGGGGCAGGCGGGCCGTCTGCTCGTGCAGGGCTTCAAGACGCATGTGCAGGCCCGGAGCGATGTTCCCTCCCGCATAGAAACCGGATGCGTCGACAAAGTCGTAGGTGATACACGTTCCGGCATCTATGACCAGCAGATCCGTTCCGGGACAAAGGGTGATGGCACCTACTACCGCTGCCAGGCGGTCGGCTCCCAAGGTCTCGGGACTCCGGTAGCCCATGCGGAGGGGAGAGGGGGTCTTTCCCGTTACGCGCAGTATGCGGCAGGAGAGTTGTTGCAGTGTCTCCTCAGTCCGGTCGTCCGTATGTCTTACAGCCGATACGGCGCAGGCTTCCGGCCGGTATTTCCGGTACAAGTCATTGAGCGGGCCGGACAAATCGTTGTCCGTGTCGGTCTTGCAGACAATGCGGTCATTGTCAAAGACCGTCAGCTTGGTCCGTGTGTTGCCGATGTCAACGGTAAGATGGACGGAATGACTGTCGGATAGGCACATAATTGCTGCAAAGTTACGTCTTGCATATAAAATGCCAAAGTAAAAGCGGATTTTTTATTGGTGTCCGGTAAATTTTTTCCGGCTATGAGCAGAACAACATCACTGCTTTCAAGCGCATATTCATAGACTGGTTTCTTTTTGCCGTTAAAACCTATTTTTAGCCGGTTTGTACGCGTTTCTGTATGCTGCGAAAGTTGACAAACTTTTTTATGTGACGTGTAAAGAATTTTACAAGGCACGTAAAAACTTTTACAAGGCGTGTGAAAAAATTTACAAGGCATGTAAAAAGTTTTTCTCGGCAGCTTACTTTTTCTTGGATTCCATCTCCCCGTTTTTACCCTGTAGGGAAAGATGGAGAGAGTGGACAAATCAGCCTGCGTAACTGTGCATGCCTCCCAGAATGTAGTTGACGCCGAAGTAGGTCATCAGTACCGTGGCGAACGCCAGAAATAGGTAGAGATGGAAATAGAGCGGCCGGCGCAACAGAGGCAATGAGCGCACGTGAAGGGGAAAGGCGTAGACCAGTAGTGTGACGAGCGCCCATGTCTCCTTAGGGTCCCAGCTCCAGTAAGTGCCCCAGGATTGGTTGGCCCATACAGCTCCGATGAAAATGCCGGCGGCAAGAAGCATCAGGGCCGGATAGAGCATCAGACGGTTCATGATGGTCAGCAGGTCTAATTGCCGGAATATTTTTACCGTTCCTACCCGGCGGTTTGCGAAGTGGATGCACAGGGCCGTGAGACTCCCGATTGCCGTGAAGGCCAGCAGAGAGTAGGCCAGCATGATGACTACTACGTGCAGACTGAGCAGAGGTGAGGCCAGTACGGGCATGAGCTGCGATATTTGGGAAGGATTCTGTCCCATTGTCGATACCAATAAAGTAAGTCCGCACAGCAGGAACCCGAAAGGCAGGAGGAACGGGAAACGGCGGCACAGGACGAGGGTGAGCAAGGCTGTAGCGAAAGCCATGAACTGCATGGTCTCGTAGCCGTTGGAGAGTGGCCAGTGGCCGCTGATGTAGCCGCGCAGTGCGAGGGTGGAAAGCAGGAAAAGGGTCAGCAGGCCCAGCATACCTTGTGCCGCTGTCAGCAGTTTCCTATCGAAAGAGGGGCGGTCCGGTTGTTTCCGCAACACACTGCGGTAGCTGGCAAAAAAAGTCAGCAGGCCGCAAACGAGTGACAGGATGGCAGCTGTGCGGCTGTGGCGGATGCGGTTGTATAGGATTTCCGTCCTGAAACGGCTCTCGTGGGGCAAATGTCCGCTGCCCGCCTGTTCCTGCTGGTATTTCCGGATTTTTTGCAGTGCCTCGTCTGCGCGTGTGTTCTTTCCGTGCAGGATTTGCCGGGCTACGTATTCCATGCTGCCGTTGATGAATTTCCAGTTTTCCAACGGCAGCTCGCGGGGCATGGCGTCTGTCCACGACAGCCATTGCGGCCGGTTGCTTCCTGTGGGCCGGAAGGGAAATATCCTGATGGCGGCGCCCGTACATACCGTTTCGGCGAGCCGGCATTTTCCGTCGGCCTCCAGTATGTCCTTGTCCGGTTGTCCGGAAAGGGCCGCCTCCAGTTTGTAGCCTTGCGGACTGTAGAAATCGCTGAGGCTTGCGTATTCCGACCGGATGCCCAGCAGTTCGCGTGTGCGGCGGCTTTTGATACGTATCATCGGTTCGTCCCGCCAGTCTTCGTAGTAGAATATCCAGCCGGTCAGTACCTGTTCGGCCGTCAGACCGTTCCAGCTGTCTTTGCCGCAGAGGCAGATGCAAAAGTCGGTGGCCAGCGTCTGCACCGGACATACGCGGTCGTTATGGTAGATGTACAGTTCTCCGAAGTGGCGGGCCAGTCCGCGCTGGAGGGTTTTCGGAGTCTCGGCCCCGGCTGTTGCGGGAAGAGCTGCCAGCAGCAAGATCAAAGAGGTGCGGCGGAGCAGCGGGTGCCGGAGCAGCCGGCGGAAGTCGCTACGGGGATTGAAAAAGAAGAGGATGCCTGCTGTCAGCAACAGCAGGTAGCCGGTATAGGTGATGCCGATGCCCCACGGATCGTGGGTAATGGTGAACGTGGAGCTTTCTCTGTTCATGGAAGTCTGGTAGAAACGGAAATTCCGGCAGTCCAGAATGCGGTTCATCGAGATGGTGTCGCGAGTGCTTTTCCCGTTATCCTGTTTCACTTCAACGATGCTGACATAGTCGGTAGCAGCCAGTGTTCCCGGATGGTAATCCGTGTGGCAGTCGATGAGACGGATGCTGAACGGCAGGCGGGCCACATGTCCGTTGTCTAACAGAAAACCATTGACGGTTTTGCCTCCGCGAAAGAGGGTCAGGGAGCCTCTTTCTCCGGTGAAGTGCGTGACGGCAGCTCCGGCGAGGATGACGGCAAAAGCCGCATGGAAGAGCAGGGTGGCGGGATGCTTGCCGCCGGTGCGGCGTGTCAGGTAGACCAGTGAGGTGATCGTGCACACACACCACAGGGCCAGTGTGAGGGGAGAGGTGTAAAGCAGCCGGCGGGCCGTATCGCTGTCCGTGAGATGCTCTGTGACAGAGGCTGCGACCAGCACGACTGTCAGCAGGGCGGCCGATCCGAAGGAAAGATAGCGGAGAATGTTTATGGTTTTCATGTTGCAAAAGTAAGAATAATATACCGTTAGCGGATAAGCCGGCAGCCGGAAATACGGCTGTCTCCGGCATATCGGTTCCGTATGGGGTTCACTGGGCCGGAGAAAATCCTTCATCGTTTCCGTATACCTTATACGGAAACGATGAAAGAAAAGGGTGTGTGCGTTTCAGATGGCATCTACGAATTTGCAGATGGCGTCGCGGTCGGCCTTGGGCAGTTCGCGGAACTTCTCGGTACAGCGACGGGCGTCGCTCTTGGGCGAATAGCCGTGCCACATGATGGCTTCGAGGACATTGCGGGCGCGGCAGTCGTGCAGGCGGTCGGCCGTGGCGGAACCGGTGCATTTCTGGTGTAGCCCGCGTCCCCATAACGGTGTGGTGCGGCACCATCCCGTGCGGATGTCATTGGCCATGTGCAGCTTGTGCTGTACCATGTCGGTGTAGGGCCAGATTTTCTGGTGCGGATAGCGCGGCATCCGATGGGCTCCCTCGCCTGCAAGGAAATTGTTGGGGTCGCGCACGATGTCCTCGCCTGTGGTCCATGACGGCCGGTGGCAGTAGGCGCAGCCTATTTCCTCGAACAGCTTTTTGCCGCGTCTGACAGCGGCATCGTCTACATTGCGGACGGCGGGAACGGCCAGTCCGCGGTGCCAGATCATGAGGTCGATGTATTCCTGATCGGTCATCTCTACCGGAAGGTCTTTGGCGGTGAGATAGTTCTTGATGCGCTGTTCCATCGTGCCGTTCCACCAGGAGGCATGTTCTTTCTTCGGGTCAACCTTGGCGATGTATTCCTCAAAGCCGGCCTGTACCTCAGGATCTTTGGAGGAATATTCCGCGTATGTGCCGGCGGCATCCAGATAATGGTAGCGGCGGTCGGAGCGTGTCACGTTGGTGATGTTCCAGATGGCATTGGCTCCGGCTCCGTCCATGACGGGACCGCGGCTCAGGGCATACGTGTAGCGGCGCACGTAGGGCGTGCCGTCGCCTTGCAGCGTATTGGCGTAGTAATTTTTCCATTGTCCGTTCTCGAACATGGCGGGGTTCAGTCCGTTCGGCATATAGCCGTCACGTTCCTGTTTGGCCCATTCCTCGATGATGTCCTTGTCGTCGATGGCATCGATCAGTCCGCTGCCGTAGATGCCGATGGTGCTTTACAGCAGGACTTCGTATTCGCCCAGTCAGTCAAATCCTTGGTTGTACACGTAGACGGCCTCTTTGGGCATCGTGACTTTCGGATATTGCAACTCGTAGGTCTCGCCGTCGGGGAATCGGTTGTTCCATTCGTCGGTGGCGGTCAGCCATTCCACCTTGATCTTGCTTTCGTCTACCGGAGCCTTGAAGGGAGCCGTGGCGTGGCTTTGCGGCATCCCGGCCAGCCAGTTGACGTAGGCGTTCGTGGCGGGGTTGTAAACCACCAGCAGACAGCCGTTGCCGATTTCGTTGGTGCTGAAGGAGCCGGAGGGAATGCGCTGTCCGTGTCCGTAGCCGGGATGGCAGTGCATGCACGAGGTGCGGATGTAGGCGGGGCCGAGGCCGTGGCGCGTTCCGCCGAAATTGCTCATGAAGGGTTTCTCGAACAGGGCTTCGCCGTTTTTGAACGACTGGTAGAGACCGGCTTCCTCAACGGCCGGTGTCGGTTGTTCGTAGGCGTTGGAGGTGGTCAGATAGGCCGTTCCCAGTTTTCCGCCGGCATAGTACCAGTCGGGCTTTTCGTTCTCGGGAGCGGTCGGGGTGGTATCGGTGATCTCGTCATCGCTACAAGAGGACAGACCGATGAGGAAGGCGCCTAACAGGAAGGGAAATTTGTTCATCTTGTAATTGTTTGGGTAGGTTTATTGTTTGGTGAGTTCGGTCATCACCTTGGACAGTGTGGAGACGAGATCGTTGCAGGCTCCGATGGCTGTCTCTGCCTCCCTGCCGGTGGCATTTTTTCTGAACGGTTCGGGTATCAGCCCGATCTTGGCAATGGCATTGTCAATGTCGGCGCGTATCTGCGTGTCGAGGGCAGGGTTTACACTTTTCACATAGTCGGAGATGGAGGCATCGCCCGTTTTGCTGCCGCAGTAAGAATTGCGGATGGAGCGGATGTTGTCCTGAAAGTCCTCAACGGAGTTGAGTGAGTAGGGCGATTCGATGTAGTTGCGGTCCTCGTCGTTACCGGCAAGATTAGGCTTGCCGATTTTCGTGTTGCCCACTTCGTCGGCAATGTCGATGCAGCCCTGGATGATTTCTTCGGCCACGGCCTGAAAGGTGATGAACGTGGAACCGGGTTTGCCGGCGTTTTTCATCATCCAGCCGTATTGTTCGCCGTAGCCCAGTCCGGCTTCTTCAAGGATGTTCCGTTTCTCTTCGGAGATGGCATCGTCACCGGCCCAGCAGGTTTCTAACAGCACACACTGGTTTCTCAGGTCTTCGGCCACCGTCACGAGGTAGGTGAGTTCCTCCGCCGTATAGTGGGCAGGATTGTGAGGGAGTGAATGGTTCTCGTCGGCCGTCAGTTCAAAAAGTACGTACTCGATGGCGTGGAATCCCAGCAGGCCGTAGCCGCCATTGTTGTCGATTTTCCACTCCTTTCCGTTGCGGATGTCGGTCAGCAGGGCGTCCATGGAGGCTTTGTCTAAAGGCCAGGAGTCTATGTGCGGGTCGATGTTGTGGTTGGCTGCCGGTCCGAAGAGGAATGCCTCGGAAAGTTCCCAGCTTTTGCGTGAGCTCTTCCAGTATTCGCCGGCTTCCCTGATGTCGGCTTCGGTCAGGGCGTGACGGCTGAACTTGTCCTGAATGTCCAGACATTTGTTGTAGAGGCGGATGGCCTCATCGGCCATTGTCTTGTAGGTGGGCAGGACGGTATTGTCCACATAGGGGACGGCGGCGGCTTGCAGAACCTGTTCTTTGGTGGAAAATCCTCCGGCCGTTGCCTCGTTGTCATCGGAACAGGCCGTAAAGCCTGTTGCCAGCATCAGGCCGCAAGCTGCGGTCAGTGTGGTCTTGATAAATCTGTTCATGGAGATCGGTTGGTTTATGAGTTTGTGAATTGATAAATCCTTACAGGAAGAAACCGGCGTAGGCGATACCTATCGAGACGCTCGGCTCGTTGGCGTAGCGGCTTCCGGGCAGTCCGATGGCATATTCTCCCTTGATGACGATGTCGCGCATCGGCTTGTAGTTCAGTCCGGCGGCCAGACGCTGGCGGCCGCACCAGTCGTAGGACAGGGTGTTTCCTTCCGTCTTATACATGGAGTCGTAGGAGTCATACCGTCCGAAGACATAGAGTTTCCGCTCCTTTCCCGACAGTTTGCGGGAAAGGGAGAACAGGTCGAAACCGGCCTCAATACCTACGGCGTATGCATCGGATGCCACATATTCATGGGCCGAGGGCGAGGCCTGCGGCATTCCGCGGTTGAAGGCAGAGATGTGTGCCGCGTCGCTGAGGTGTCCGTAGTCGGCATAGCCGCGTACAATCCACGAGGCACGGTCTACGGCAAAGTCAAAGGACCCGATAGCGACAGTTCCCTTGATGCCGTTGTTCTTGCCGTTGTCGGTTTCCCGCAGCGTGTTGCGGAAAGAGTTGCCCACGTAGCCGCTGGCCGAGAGACGGATGCCCCGTGAGGGGACAAAGTCCAGACGGGCCGCGCCGGCGTATGTGTTGGCTATTTTGAACTCGTAGGGCGAAGCCGACCCGTCATGAATCCAACCCTTGCTGCCGAAACGCTCGCTGTCCAGTCCGGAAACGAACAGGGCTTCGTATCTCAGGTTGCTTTCTTCGTTCCATAATCTTGTCTGTCCCCAGACGGAGATACCCGTTTCGTGCCAGGTGCAGGGCATGATGGTGTTTTCTCCTTCCGGACGGTATACACCGAAAAACTCGGTGGGCATGTGATGGCTGTTGGTCTGTCCCACAGGCACGATGATATGTCCCATGCGTAGGTTCAGTTGCGGGCAGAAGGACTTCTGGATCCAGAACTGTTCCAGCGCCACTTCGCCGCCGCGCTCGATTTCGCTTTCATATTCGCCGCCTTCTTCGTTCTCCACTTCTACGGCACTCTCCGTCCCGCCGTGCTCGAATTCTATTTCCGAACCCATGGACCAGCCTTTGCCGAAATCATAGCCTATGTAGAGAACCACGTGGGGCAGGTCAAAGCGGCCGTGGCTTTGGGCATCTTTCTTGCTTTCGGGGTCGGTGTAACGCAGATAGCTGTCGCTGTAGAAGTTGCGCGTCATGACGGCTTCGCCATAGCCGCCGATGGTCAGTCTTTTTCGGAAGGTCTGATGCCGTACCGGTTGTGCGGAACCTGTCGAGTCGGGAGGAACCGTGCTTGCCGAGACCGGGAGCATTGTCAGTGAAAGGGCCAGAAGGCAGCCTGCCGGGATTGCTTTTTTTCTCATATCCTTATTCATATATAATATATAACACAGTGTGTGAATTTTTGTTTGCGGATGCAAAGGTAGAGTAAATGCAAAGGCCGGTCAATCGCAAGAAAACGGTAAAATGGAGGAAGGGCAGGGGAGGACGGCCTTCGGGCGAAATCACAATTTTTTACTACAAAATACCCGGAAGTGGGTATGTGGAATGTCGTGGGAAAGCGGTAAATTTGCCGGCAGAATATAGTTCTGAGAGTTATGTCGGTAAATTATCGCGAGACGGATAAAATGTGTGATGTCATCTGTGACGAGCCTTCCCTGTTGCAGATGATGAGCCGTTTCGGTATACCCCTCGGTGTGGGAGACAAGACCGTGGGCGAGGTGTGTGGGGAGCATCAGGTGCATGCGCCTACGTTTCTGGCTGTGGCCAACTGTATGAAGTTTGGGGCAGAGATTGCCCCCTATTATGTGGAGAACGTTTCGGTCCAGGCTTTGGTGGCCTATCTCGGTCAGGCACACAATTATTTCCTGAACTTCCAGTTGCCCGCCATCCGTCGCAAACTCATCGAGGCCATCGACTGCTCGCAGAAAAACGAAGTGGCCTATCTCATTCTGAAGTTCTATGACGAGTATATGGGCGATGTGCGCCGGCACATGGAACACGAGAACCACAAGATCTTTACCTACGTCAACTCTTTGCAAGCCGGTCGCAGGACGTGCGGTTTCGAGATCGCGCAGTTTGCCCGGAGCCATGTGGGCATAGACAAGAAATTGCAGGAACTGAAAAACATCATCATCAAATACTACGCCGTAGCCGACACTGCCGATTTGCTGAACAACGTTCTTTTTGACATTTTCAATTGCGAGACTGATTTGCGGCTGCACTGTGAGGTGGAGGACGTTCTTTTTGTTCCAGCCGTTCAGCGGCTGGAACAGCAGGTGGCGGTCATGAGCACAGAGGCGGAAACGCCCGATGCCGACCGTCAGGCTCCGCAAGAAGCACTCAGCGAGCGCGAACGCGAGATTGTGGGATGTGTCGTAAGAGGCATGACCAACAAGGAGGTGGCCGGGAAGTTGTTCATTTCCGTCAATACCGTGCTGACGCATCGCAAGAACATTTCCCGAAAGTTGAATATCCATTCGGTGAGCGGTCTGACCATTTATGCCATTGTGAACAAGCTGGTCAATCTGGATGAGGTGCGTATGGTCTGATTCTGCGGATTTTTCCCTTCTTTACGGTTTAGCCGACAGTAATAATTCTGAACAGAATTTTTTGCACTTCGTTCTTGACTCTAAGGGGCGAAACCCAAATGTTGATTAACCTACGTTTACATTTGGGCGGAAACGCCTGTTTTCTTAAACGATGCTAAACGTGAAACGACGAGGCCCCTTTTTCTTGAATCCGGGAAGAGGTTTTGGGCGGACGCTGGCAACGGAAAAAAGGATTTACAGATTCGTGAGTTTACGGATGAAGGTGCGGGTGGATTCTCCTGAATTTTTCAGCGCCTGCATGATTTCCGCCTGTAGGCGCGCCGGAGAACTGAAGCTCTCGGCGAGACTGAGGATGAAACTCTTGTGCTTGGTGTGGGCCTCGGGGTTCACCACTGCGTTGAAACTGTTTCTGATCAGTTCCACTTCTATGGTTCTTCCCGTCATGAAGGGATCCCCGTCGCAGTGGGCGGCCCCTTCCGTGGGGCGCGTGATGCGTATGTGCCGGGCCTGTAGTGTTTCCACGTGGCTGTTGTTGGCCAGCTTTTTGTTGAAAAGTCCCAGTGCTATTTGCGGTGCTTCGAACAGGGCGAAGGGCGAGATGATGATGACATCCATCAGGCCGTCCTTCATCGAGGCGTGGGGGGCGATGAAAGCGTTGTTGCCGTATTGCGAGGCGTTGGCGCAGGCAATGAGGAAGGCCTCGTGCAGCTTTTCGTTCCCGTCGATCTGTATCTTATAGGTCTCGGGGCGATAGGTCAGCCCCTCGCGGACGGTGTTTTCCACATAGGACAGCGGTCCGCGCCGGCCGGCAGCGGCAAATTTCAGGCTGACGAAAGCATCGAACCCCACGCCGCACGTACAGAAAAACGGCCGGCCGTTGATGCGCCCGTAGTCAAGCGAATGGATGGTGGCACGGTTGATGATGCCGACAGCGCGGGCCGGCTGCATGGGGATTTGCAGGTGTCGGGCCAGTCCATTGCCTGAGCCGCAGGGAATGATGGCCAACGCTGTTGGAGTATGGACCAGTGAGCGGGCCACTTCGTTGACGGTTCCGTCGCCGCCGATGGCCGCGACGATGTCTGTCCCCGAACGGGCGGCTGCGGCGGCCATTTCAGCGGCATGTCCGGCATGGGTCGTGGGACGTATCTCGTAGTCGAAGCGTTCTTTGTCCAGATATTTCTCTACACTACGTAGGGCTGCGTCTTTCTTGCCTGTTCCGGAAATGGGATTGACGATAAAAAGTATCCGCTTTTTGCTCATATTGGTTCTCTCTCTGTTCGGGGATGAATGCACATTCTCGGGACTGCAAACTTAGCAAAAAAAATCCGAAGATGGAAATCTCCCTGTGCCGTGTTGGTGTTTTTCGGTTTTGGCAATTGTGTTTTTCGGTTTGCCACCAAGTCGGGAAGTTGTTTTTTTTAGCAAATAGGAAATATTATTAATAAAATGCGTATCTTTGCTGCGTTTTTTAAGGCCGGGAAGTTGCGGACAGCCGTCCGCAGGCTGCAAGGTCTGTATTCATTATTATAATATGGGAATATTACAAGACAGATTGGCGAAGTACACGTTGCCCCAGCAATATATGGAAAAAGGAGTGTATCCTTATTTCCGCGAGATAGAGGGGAAACAAGGCACCGAGGTAGAAATGGGGGGACATAAGGTCCTGATGTTCGGGTCTAACGCCTATACGGGCCTGACGGGTGACGAGCGTGTCATCGAGGCCGGAGTGAAAGCCTTGCGCCAGTATGGAGCGGGCTGTGCCGGCTCCCGTTTTCTCAACGGGACGCTTGACCTGCATGTGGAGCTGGAGCGCGAATTGGCCGAGTTTGTGGGTAAGGACGAAGCCCTTTGTTTTTCTACCGGATTTACAGTCAATGCCGGAGTCATCGCCTGCCTGACCGGTCGGGAGGATTATATCATCTGTGACGACCGCGATCATGCTTCGATCGTGGACGGCCGGCGTTTGTCATTCTCGACGAACCTGAAGTACAAGCACAATGACATGGCCGATCTGGAGCGCCAGCTACAGAAGTGTGCCCCCGAGGCCGTCAAGCTGATTGTTGTGGACGGCGTGTTCTCCATGGAAGGCGATCTGGCCAATCTTCCCGAAATTATCCGTCTGAAGAAAAAATACAATGCCACCGTCATGGTTGACGAGGCCCACGGCATCGGAGTGTTCGGCCGTGACGGACGTGGTGTCTGCGATCATTTCGGCCTGACAGACGATGTGGATCTCATCATGGGAACGTTCAGCAAGTCGCTGGCCAGCATCGGCGGTTTCATCGCGGCCGACAAGTCCATCATCAACTGGCTGCGCCATACGGCCCGCACCTATATATTCAGTGCTTCGAATACACCTGCGGCAACAGCGGCAGCCATGGAGGCTTTGCACATCCTGCAACGGGAACCGGAACGCATTCAGGCTTTGTGGGACGTGACGAACTATGCGCTGAAGCGTTTCCGCGAAGCCGGCTTTGAGATCGGTGAGACGGAGTCGCCCATAATCCCGTTGTATGTGCGCGATCCGGAGAAGACATTTGTGGCTACGGCCCGTGCCTTCGATGAAGGAGTGTTCATCAATCCGGTGATTCCGCCCGCCTGCGCACCGCAGGACACACTGGTGCGCGTGGCGTTGATGGCCACCCATACCAAAGAACAGGTGGACAGGGCGGTCGCTGCTCTTTCCAAGGTGTTCAAGGAACTGGAAATCATCAAGTAAGAACGGAATAGACGTTATAAAAACACTCAGGGCTTCCACCGTGACGGGGAAGCCCTGAGTGTTTTAGTATGCCGTGCGGAATGGGTTTGTCAGAGGTTCTTCAGGCAATCGCGCAGCGAATCCTCCCACCAGGGGATGTCTATTCCGTAAGTCTCCTTGATTTTGGACTTGTCGAGTACCGAATAGTGCGGTCGGGGTGCCGGTGCGGGATATTCTTCCGTGTGGAGCGGGCGTACGTGGCAGGAGGCGATGCCGGCCATGCGGTGAATGGTGCGTGTGAAGTCGTACCAGGAACAGACACCTTCGTTCGTGAAATGGTAGACCCCCGGCACGATACCTTGTTCGACGGCCGTCATGATGGCGCGGGCAAGGTCGCGGGCATAGGTGGGCGATCCTATCTGGTCGAAGATTACCCCCAGTGATTCCCGTTCCTTGCCGAGACGTAGCATGGTCTTGACAAAGTTGTTGCCGAAAGTAGAGTAGAGCCATGCCGTGCGGATTACCATTGATCCGGGGCAGGTGCGGATGACGGCTTCCTCACCGGCCAGTTTCGTGCGGCCGTACACCGTGTTGGGGCAGGTGGGATCGTCTTCGCGGTAAGGAATGTGTCCTGTTCCGTCAAAAACATAGTCCGTTGAGATCTGTATCATAGTGCCTCCGACCGATGCGACGGCTTCCGCCAGATAGCCTGGGGCGGTATGATTCAGCAGTTCGCAGAGTTCCGGCTCGCTTTCGGCTTTGTCAACGGCCGTATAGGCGGCACAATTGATGACGATGTTCACCGCATGCTCTTCGATAAAGGCATAGACGGCCTTGCGGTCCGTGATGTCCAGTTCATCCTTGTCCGTAAACAGGAAGTGGCAGGAGTCCGCATACAGCGGGGCGAGCAACTGCATTTCGTTGCCCAGCTGTCCGCGGTGGCCGGTGACGAGTATTTGTTTCATCTTTTTTTGTATGGTGTTTTTATATTTGCAACCGTTGAGGCGATGGAAGAGGCATGGCAGGGCATTGCTTACAGTTCCAGCGGAGCCTCCTGGTCTTTCCGGTAATAGTCGGAGAGTTGTCCGAGCAGAGTGGAGATGTCTTTTGCCGAGCGTTCGGTTTCCGGAGATATTTCTTTTTTTTGCAGGCGTAGCAGCAGGAGCCCGTAGAGCATTTCCAGACAAATCTGTAATTCTCCCGCCTCGTGGTCGGCATGCTTGGTGCGCAGTTCCACAATATAGGGCAGTACCTTGTAGTACATTTCACGGTAGTAGGGAAAGTGGGAAGAGCGGAGCAGACGGTCGTGCAGTTCCGTCAGTTTCTGCTGTGTGTTCAGGTTGATCTGCAAATGTCCGTGTTCCGTTTTGCCTTCCGTCCGCATCATCTCACACAGGTCGGCATACCATTGTTCCGTTTTCCGACGGCAGCTGTCGTCCAGCTCGAAACGGCTGAGGTATTCCTTTCTCAGGAGTTCCGAGTCGCAGCCGTAGGCGCGCAGGATGTCTTCCACCTGCCACATGTAGAGCAGGTATTCCGTCAGGTTCTTTGGGCGTAATTGGTCGGCTATGATCATCTTGTCAGTCTTTTTGTCTATAAAGGAAAATACAGGCTTGTTCCGTGGAGGTTCGTTCAGTAGAGCGACAGGTGGAACAGTGTCATGATGGCGTATATGACGGAAGCGGCCAGCACGATGGTTCCGATAGAGCGGTTCAGGCGGAGAATGCCCCGCAGGCCGAAGTTCCTTCTCATGCGGTTGATGACATACGTCAGGCCTACCCACCACAGCATTGCGCCAGCCACGATGGAGACGTAGCCCACACATTGCCCGAACAGGTTACCCGGAATGACAAACGTGAACATGTTGAACAACGCCAGAAACAGGAAAATGATCAACGGGTTGGACAGCGTGACGAGAAACGATGTGAAGAAATTATGGAACAGTGTGCCTTTGTTGTTCGACACGGGCCGGATGCATTTGCGGGGATCCGTGCGGAACATGTAGATGCCGAAAATGAAGAGCATCACGCTGCCGATGAGTTTCATCCAGAAAATGTTCCGCTCGTTGTCGATGAAGTCCATGACAAAGGCCATGCCCCAGCCGGTCATCAAGGCATATATGATGTCGCTGAGGGTGGCGCCGGCCCCGGTGGCAAGCCCGTATATGCGCCCTTTCTGCATCGTGCGCTGGATGCAAAGGATGCCTACCGGCCCCATGGGAGCCGAAGCGATGATGCCTACCAGCAAGCCTTTCAGGAACAGTTGGATCGTACTGCCGAATTCTGCGAAAATATCCATACTGTTTGCAAATTTCGTATTTTTTTATGAGAAACCGAAACTTTGTTCTGAATTTTAGCAGGCGGACAGACTTACGGGTATTAATAATTTGTCGATTATAAAATAAATCTGTATATTTGTGCGGTAACAAATCTAATGTCAAAATATACGGAATTATGGAAAACGAAGCAGAAAAACCTTATGTAATCGGTCTGGATATGGGAGGGACTAATTCCATCTTCGGAATAGTGGACCAGCGAGGAACCATCAAAGCGCAGACCGCCATCAAGACCAAAGCCTACCCGGATGTACACGACTATGTGGCAGCTGCGGTGGAAGCTCTGCAACCGGCGCTGGACGTGATTGGGGGCATAGAGCAAGTCAGAGGTATGGGGATCGGCGCTCCCAATGGTAACTTTTATACCGGAAACATTGAGCATGCCGCCAATCTGGCCTGGCCCGGAGTGGTACCCATCGCACAGCTTTTTCAGGAAGCTCTGGGCATCCCCGTCCGTGTGACCAATGATGCGAACGCCGCTGCGATGGGAGAGATGACCTACGGCGTGGCACGGGGAATGAAGAACTTCATCATGATAACGCTGGGCACCGGTGTGGGCAGCGGTATCGTTGTGGACGGAAAAGTAGTGTACGGAAGTGACGGCTTTGCAGGTGAGCTGGGCCACCTGGTTGTGGACCATACCTCCGAGGGCCGTTCCTGTGGCTGCGGTCGTAGTGGCTGTCTTGAAACCTACTGTTCGGCTACGGGTGTGGCCCGTACAGCCCGCGAGATGCTGGAGAAAAGCACATTGCCGAGCAAGCTCCGCGAACTTAATCCGGCAGAAATCACATCGTTTGATGTGTTCCAGGCCGCCGAGGCCGGCGATGCCGTAGCTCTTGAAATCTTTGAGTTTACCGGCAAACTGCTTGGTACGGCCTGTGCCGATTTCGCCACCTTCAATTCTCCCGAAGCCTTTGTCTTCTTCGGCGGTCTGACCAAAGCCGGCGATTATCTGATGGAACCTCTCCGTAAGGCTTACGACGAGAATATCCTTTCGCTCTACAAGAACAAGGCAAAGCTTCTGGTGTCCGCTCTCAACGGTAGTGAGGCCGCTGTGCTCGGAGCCAGTGCGCTGGGCTGGGAATGACAATTCCTCTTGTCCCGTGGAACAATTAGGTACGTTTTCCGGCAGGTATCTCCTTTTCTTTTTTTCGAAAAGGGTGCCTGCCGGCTTTTTATGGTGGCGACACCCTTTTCTGTATAGATAAAAAGAAAAAACTTTTTGTCATGTAATAAAATATGTGTAAATTTGCACCGCAA
The DNA here is from genome assembly GCA_009775705.1 of Prevotellamassilia sp. Lineage (GTDB taxonomy): Bacteria > Bacteroidota > Bacteroidia > Bacteroidales > Bacteroidaceae > Alloprevotella. Next base: position 35,129 of record VSQE01000004.1, on the reverse strand, counting down.
TTTTGCAAAATCTAATAATTAATCAATTTATCCGTATGATGAATCAGTACGAGACCGTTTTCATTATGACTCCCGTTTTATCTGACCAACAGATGAAGGAGACGGTCGAAAAATTCAAGGGTATTCTCACCGCCGAAGGCGCCGAGATTATCAATGAAGAAAGCTGGGGCCTCAAGAAGATGGCTTATCCCATTCAGAAAAAATCCACCGGTTTTTATCAGCTCATTGAGTTCAAGGCCGCTCCCGAAGTGGTAGACAAACTCGAAGTTGGCTATCGCCGTGACGAGCGCGTCATCCGTTTCCTTACCGTGAAAATGGAGAAGTATGCTGCTCTGTATGCAGAAAAACGTCGTAACAAAAAAGCAAACAAGGAGGACTAAGCAATGGCACAAGCACAATCCGAAATCAGATATTTGACCCCGCCTTCAGTAGATGTCAAAAAGAAAAAATACTGCCGTTTCAAAAAGAGCGGAATCAAGTACATTGACTATAAAGATCCCGAGTTCCTCAAAAAATTCCTGAATGAACAGGGTAAGATCCTGCCCCGTCGTATCACCGGTACCTCTTTGAAGTATCAGCGTCGTGTGGCTCAGGCCGTAAAAAGAGCGCGTCAGCTGGCTCTGCTTCCCTTCGTAACCGATTTGATGAAATAAAAACGTGGAGGTATAAGATATGGAACTCATTTTGAAAGAAAACGTAGTCGGTCTGGGCTACAAAGACGACATTGTAAACGTGAAGAGCGGTTATGGTCGCAATTACCTTATTCCTACCGGCAAGGCTGTAATCGCGTCTCCGTCCGCCAAGAAAGTTTTGGCCGAGAACCTGAAGCAGCGTGCTCATAAACTTGAAAAAATCAAGAATGATGCCTTGGCTCTGGCCGAGAAACTCGGAGCTGTCGAGACTATCAGAATCGCAACCAAGGTGAGCGCTACCGGTGCCATTTACGGTTCGGTCAACAGTTTGCATATTTCCGAAGAACTCGGTAAACTCGGTTTCGAGATAGATCGTAAGACCATTATTCTCAAAGACGTGAAAGAAGTAGGTTCTTACAAGGCTACGGTGAAACTTCATAAGGAAGTATCTGTTGAAATTCCTTTTGAGGTAGTGGCTGAAGAAGCATAAGGACACAACTGAAAAAACAATAGAATGTGCTGCTCTCCTGCAAAGGTGTGGCGGCACATTTTTTATCATGGAAACCGATGCGCTATTTTATTTTTCTTTCCTATGACGGGACAGCCTATCACGGTTGGCAGATACAGCCCAATGCCGTCAGTGTGCAACAACGGCTTAATGAGGCACTTTCCACGTTGCTGAGGAGTGCTGTTGAGGTTGTAGGTGCCGGACGCACCGATACCGGAGTGCATGCCCGTATGCTGGCCGCGCATTTCGATACGGATCTGGAAATAGACACGAATCGTCTGGCCGATAAATTGAACCGTCTGCTGCCTCCGGATATTTCCATAGGGCGGGTGCGTCCGGTGCGGAGTGATGCCCACGCCCGTTTTGACGCCCTGTCACGCACGTACCATTATTATGTGTATACGCGGAAGGATCCTTTCCGCCGTCATTTCGCCACGCGGTTGTTCTTCACTCCGGACTATGAGCGGATGAACCGTGCCGCGCGTCTTTTGCCTGAGACCCGGGACTTTACCAGTTTCAGTAAGTTGCATACGGATGCGAAGACGAATTTCTGCAAGGTGACGCAGGCCCGTTGGGTGCGTGTGGATGAGGACTGCTGGCGTTTCGAGATAACGGCCGACCGTTTTTTGCGCAATATGGTGCGCGCCGTGGTGGGGACGCTCCTTGAAGTGGGTCGCGGGCGCATGGACATTGAAGAGTTCGCGGCCGTGATAGAGCGCAGGAACCGTTGTGCGGCCGGCGACTCCGTGCCCGGAAACGCCCTTTCGTTGGTTGATATAGCTTACCCTGAAGATTTGTTTCTCGATTAGAAAGCCGGCGCGTGATGTGGTTGTTCTTTGCTTTTCTGTCTGCGGCATTGCTGGGTTTCTATGATGTGTTCAAGAAACGCTCTCTCCGTGATAATGCCGTCATACCGGTCCTGCTGTTGAATACCGGTATCTGCTCCGCTTTTTTTCTGCCCCTGATGGTGGCTTCGGCAGGCGGTTTTCTGCCGTCTGCGAGCCGGTATTTCATACCATTGGGCGATTTGTCTTCGCACACATACATTGTGGTGAAGTCCCTGATTGTACTTTCGTCGTGGCTGTGCGGTTATCTGGCTATGAAACATTTGCCTCTGACGATTGTGGGGCCTGTCAATGCCACACGTCCGGTCATGACGCTTGTTGGCGCTCTGCTGATTTTCGGCGAGAGGCTGAATGGCTGGCAGTGGGCGGGAGTGACGCTTGCCGTAGTCTCTTTCTTCCTGCTGAGCAGAAGTGGAAAGAAAGAAGGCATCCGTTTTTCCCGGAACCGGTGGATCTATTTCCTGTTGGCCGCGGCCCTTCTGGGTTCTCTGAGCGGACTTTACGACAAATATCTGATGGCTTCCGTTTCGGAAGGCGGTGCCGGGCTGAACCGGATGTTTGTGCAGAGCTGGTATAATCTGTATCAGTTGCTGATGATGGCCGGTGTGTATCTGGCTTTCCGCAAGTCGGTGCGGAGGCAGTCTTTCGAGTGGCGATGGAGCATTCTTTTTATCTCCGTATTCCTTACGCTGGCCGATTTGTCCTATTTCTATGCGCTGAGCCTGCCGGGTGTCATGATCGCATTGGTTTCGATGGTGAGACGCAGCAGTGTGCTGGTTTCGTTTCTTTTCGGGGCGTTGGTGTTCCGCGAAAAGAATTTGCGGGAAAAGGCTGTCGATCTGTTATTGGTCCTTTTGGGAATGGTGTGCCTGTATGTCGGGACCTTGACTTAAAAGAAGCGGTGTTCCTTTGTCTCCTCCCAGTGTCCGTTCGTGAAGTCCGGGATGCTGACCGGCCGGCTGCCCTCGCGTGCCGACAGTTGGCTGAGTTCGGACAGGCAAGACCATTCCGCGGCATCGTATACATCAATATCCAGTGGCAGACCGTTGCGCAGGCAGTGAATCAGCCTGCGGTCCATGGTATAGTTCATTTCATTGGGAACACCCATGGCGTGCCCCTCTTTCCATATTTCCGAGGCTGGACCTGTGGCATATTTCTCCATCTCCTCCAGAGCGGAACTTGCTGTAAGGGGATGGCCCGTGTCTATTGTCTGTACGGTGGGGACGGGATATTTCTGAACGAATCCGGTAGTTCCGCAAACGGTTTGCAAGCGGCTGTATGGGCGCGGTGTGGTGACATCCAGTTGTAGCAGGATGCTTATGCCCCGTACCGTATGGATCAGTGTCGAATTGACCCTTCCCAGCAGCTCGTCCGGTCCGCCGCCTTGTGAGGTGAGCGATACCAGATAGTCCATGCGGTCGCCCCGGTGCAGGTTGAGGAGCCATCCTATCGGGCCTATCCCATGGGTGGGGTAGGAATTCCCGCCATGCAGGGCACAACTGCGTTCCATCCATTGACGCGTGGAGTTGCCTTGTGTGCCTGTCAGCCCGAAAACATCGCGCAGGTCGTGTATGTATGCCCCTTCGCAATGGGTGATTTTTCCCAGTTTTCCGTGGCGTTGCATTTCGAGGGTGGCAAGGGTGAAGGAGTCGTAGCAGCAGTTTTCCGTCATGAAGCAGTGCCGGCGTGTTTCCTCGGCGGTATGCACGAGCAGGCGGCATTCCTCCAGCGTCCGTGCCGCGGGCACTTCTACGGCCACATGCTTTCCGCATGTCATGGCCTCGACGGCCATTTCGCAGTGTGTCTGCCAGTCCGTGCAGATATAGATCAGGTCGATGTCCCGTTGCCGGCACAGTTCCTTCCATGCCTCCTTTCCCTCCATCAGTCCGGCCTGTGGACGTCCGCTGTCCGAGAGTTTCCGGTTGGCGGCTTCCAGTCTGTCGCGGTCTATGTCGACCAGATAGCGTATTTCGGCTCCCTGGATGAAGGCATAGCGTTCGAGGGTCTTCATTCCGCGTTGTCCCAGACCGATGAGGCCGATGCGTACAACGGGCAGGGGAGGACAGCGCAGTTCCAGAACATGACGGGGATTTCGGTTTTTCATTTTTGGAGGGATGGTGTGGCTGAGAAACGGGAACGGGAGTATCTTTTTCAGACACTCCCGTTCCCAATATGTATGATCTTTGGATCCTCTATTAAAAAATTGCGGCAGTTTTCCTTTTACTTCTTGCGGGACTGTCCGTAGCGGCTCATGAACTTGTCAACGCGTCCTGCGGTATCCACGAGTTTGGACTTGCCAGTGTAGAACGGGTGAGAAGAACTGGAGATTTCAAGTTTTACAACCGGATAGGTCTCTCCTTCGAATTCTACGGTGTCGTTCGTTTTGCACGTAGAGCGGGAGAGAAACATGTCACCGTTGCTCATGTCTTTGAATACTACGGGACGATAGTTTTCGGGATGAATGCCTTTTTTCATTGTCGTATGGTCTGTTTTGTTTTATCGTTAATTAAATTGCTGGTAACAATTTGTGTAATGGTCTGATTTCTGTGCAAAGATACGACTTTCCGGAGAGAGAGGCAAACGTTTCGTGGTGTTTTTTCTTTTTCCGGGTTGATTTTCGCAAAAAAAGCGGCCGGCCGGTCCGGCTTTTGTCCGAAAAATAGGCCAACTCGAAAAAAATGACTAAGTTTGCCGGTATGAAAAAGATGCTGCTGTCTGTTGTCCTTCTGTCCGCATCATGGAGCGGAGCCGTCTGCCAGCCGGTAGACAGCGTTTTTGCGCGGATGCCGTTAGAGGTGTTGCCCTTGCTGGAGCGGAATCCCCGCTTGGACATGCTGGACCTTTATAACTATAAAATCCAGGCAAAGGTGGAGAATGTGTTCGGAGGTTCGTCCGTCCTGTTGGCGAAAACGGATGACTATCTTCGTCTCCGCCTGACCGAAGTGAGCCATTGGGAACTGAAATGTCTCCCTCTTGGCGGGGATTGGATTTATGCCTGCGTCCACTCGTTGCGGAGCGGGGCAACCGAAAGCCGGATCGCGCTGTATGCCTCGGACTGGAAAACGGTGGAGGGTGCAGGGTTTGGATGTCCTCCGTTGCAGGATTTCTGGCAGCCTGCCGACAGCATCTCCGAAGAGCGCAGGGCGGAACTGCTGGCAAAGCTGCAGCCCGTACATGTCGAGGCACGCTGGTCGCCCGATGCTCCCGAACTGAATTTCTCGGTTTCGGTTTCCCATCTTTCGCCTGAGGACCGTGAGGACGCAGCGCGTTGTTTGCGTCAGGTGGTGCGCCGGTGGAACGGTGCGGAGATGACGGAATCCCGGTAGGCCTGTCTGGTTCTTCCTCAGCATGTGCGGCTATTCTGAAGTATTTTTGCCTGCGGAAATGGAGGGAGTCGTTTCATGTTTGGCGTCGATTGGGAAAACGGGAGTTTCGGTCTGAATGTAAACGAACGTTAAACAGTGTTTGGATTTCGTTCCTTGATGTATTATATTTGCACCAGCAAAGTAGAAGAACCCTGAAAAGCCGCCTAACGGGCGGTTTTTTTCGTTGCTTAACGTGAAAAAAACATAGGATCTTGTTGAAAAAAGGTCCTATCTTTTTCAAAAAAGATACTATGTTGTGAAAAAAAGGTCCGTTTCCGTTCGTTTTCCAAAAAAGTTTAAAGTTAAACTTTGGATGTATGCGTTAAATCTTGTATAAGAAAATTTTTCCAAAGAATCAGACAGGCCCTTTTGGATGGGCTTTTAGGAATTGGCAGTGGACAGGTCCTGTTTCCCATTGAAAAAAGCCGCGATGCAGCGGCTTTTTCGAGGTCTTTTTCCGGTTGGTCCCGCTCAGTCGCGGACGATGCGCAGACTATATTTCGATTCGTATATATAGTCCGTCACACCCAGTTCCAAATAACCGTAGTCCAGTTCGCGGATGGTAGCGACCAGGTCATCGCGGCCGTCAAGGTCGAAGTCGATGTAGAGATAACCGTGCCGCACTTCCCAATAGCCCTCCTCATCCAGATCGCCGCTGTGGTCGAAAGCCCTCAGCCGGCCGTTGGCGAAAAAGTAGATGATGTCGCCGTAGCGGTAGGGACATTCGCCGTAACGGGGCAGGACGTCGGTTATGATCCATTCGCCTTCAAGAACTTCGGTGGCCCATCGGTCATCATCGTCCTCGCACGAGGTGAACGCGAAAAGAGAGGCCAGAACCATCAGGGTGATGCTTACGGAATGTTGCAGGGTTTTCATGATTTCTTCTTTTGTTTGGAGATGATGGACAAAAATACAGAAAAAATGTGAGATGACGAAATCGGTTTGTCATTCGTTTTCGGCTTTCAACACTACGGCACGGCTGTGGCGGCCATCCATTTTGATGACGGCGGGACGTGGCAGGCGGACGTGGCGGACGTATTCCGTCTCGGCGAGGGCGGGCAAGGCATCCAGATACTCCTCGTCGAAAAGCCCGTCGTTGCGGTAGGGGTTGATAGTGAGATAGCCTACTCCGAAGGATGTCAGGTTCTGGAAGAAGTGGGTGCCCTGGCTTGGGTCCACGCGATAGTGCTGCAAGCCGCATTCCACGATGACGCGGGCCTGGCTGATGTGGGGCCATTTCACGGGAATGCCGAGCCAGGGATCGCTGCTGCCCCAACGGCCCGGGCCGATGAGCACGTAGCCGCTGTCATCGGCAGCGAAACCGCGGTTCAGTTTTTCTATCTCGCGGGCGATGAGCTGACTTTGTCCCGGATCGAAGGCAGAGGATTTTACATAAATGACGTCCTGCACGTCGTTGACGGTGCCGTTGCCCAGCGCGCTGCGGGCATTGACGATGCACCGCTCGTCCGGAATGAGGCTGAGGTCTTCGTCGACGGTGTCCTTGCTGTCTACGATGGGGCGTATCTGGAGCAGGAAGAAGTGGGCGGTGCCGTTCTCGATGTTCATGGCAAATTCTATCTCGACGGGACGGCCCATTTCTTTTGCCCCGATGGATAGCAGGCGGTCTATGGTAGGGGCCAGCGGGTACAGTCCGTGTTGCAGGATGTTGGTGTAGGAGATGATTTTCCTTCCGCCGGGATAATAGCCTTCCCGTATGGTCTGGTCTTGCGGATCGTAGGTTGAGGAGATGAGCCGGAGGGTGCCGTGCGCGTCGGCGTCTTTCAGGTTGAGGCGTTTCAGGTTGAAGGCATCATCCGTATGGAAGTCTGCTCCGGAATAGTCCGTATCGAGGGCGTAGAAGATGCGCTGTGTCTCGCGCAGGGCCATGTCGGTGGAACTGAGCTGGAGGATGTGGCGCGGATGGCGGGGGGAGAATCGGAGGGTAAGTCCGCCGTCGACGATGTATTTTCCCAGTCCCAGGGCGATGTTGGCGATGCCGTCTTCCGCTTTCTCCTCGCCGATGGGGTAGAAGTTGAGTGAACGGGCCACTCCGGACAGGGTCGGGTAGAAGCAGGCGGCCGGGCTTTCGGGGGCACCGTGGGGAGATCCTACGACTTCCTGAAGCACAATGGCCATTTTTTCCTGGTCTATCAGATTCTGCGTGGCGGTGAGGTAGGCCTTGCTGTCGCGGTAGAACACCGAGGCGTAGACCGCCTTGATGGCAGACCGCAACAGGTGGAGCATGGTTTCCTTTTCCTGTACGCGGGGAATCATGTAGGTGGAGTAGATGCCGGCGAACGGCTGGTAGTGCGAATCCTCCAGCAGGCTTGACGAGCGGACGGCTATGGGGTGGTGTACCACTTTGAAGAGAGCCATGAGATCGTCGAGCAGATGCTCGGGCAACTGTGCCTGTTCGAAGGCGGAGAGGATGTCTTCATCGGAAGCGTCGGGCGAGAGGGCGATGGGGTAAAGATTGTTGCTCTCCATGAACTCGTCGAAGATGTCGGTACAGATGACTACGGTCTTGGGGATGTCTACCGTGAAGTTCTCGCTTTCCAGTTTCGGATAGCGTTTGACCATGGTGCCCATGAAGGCCAGGCCGCGGCCTTTGCCCCCGAGCGATCCGTTGCCGATGCGGGCGAAGTTGCTGTATTCGTCGAAACGTTCTTTCTGGTAGATGGCCACGACACCTTCGTTTTTCATCTTGCGGTAGCCCACGATGAGATCGGAGATGAGCTGACGGGCCTGTTCCATGTGGTCGTAGTCGCAGACATCCACCTTTTTCAGGATGACGGCGGGCGGAAACATGGCCCGTGAGAAGAAGAAGCGGGAGAAATGGTTGTGGGAGAGATGGTGGCGCAACGCTTCGTCGGGAATCTGGTAGAGCTTCTTTTGCAGGTCCTTCAAGTCGCGGATGCGCATGATTTCCCGGCCGGTCGAAGGATTGACGATGACGAAGTCTCCGAATCCGAAATGAGCCATGATCTCGTGCCGCAGGTCCTGCGGATAGCTTTTGGAGTTTTTGCTGATGAAAGAGGCGTGGAGACGGCCGGCATATTCGGCTCCGCTGTCCTCGCTCGACTCCAGCAGCAGCGGCAGATGAGGGTCGGATTCGCGGAAACGGCTGCAAAGTTTGTAGCCGGCCAAAGGGTCTTTCTTGCCGCCGTTTTTGAAACTCATGTCCGAGACAACTCCCAGGACGTTGTCCTTGTATTGTTCATAGATGGCAGTGGCCTCCTCGTAGGTGCGGGCCAGCAAGATCTTGGGACGGCCGCGCATACGCATGGTCTTGAGATGATCGTTGAGAGCTTCCTGCGAGAAGTTCTGGCTTTGTTCGAGGACGAAACGGTAGAGGTGCGGCAGGGCCGATGAATAGAAGCGGATGGAGTCCTCCACCAGCAGTATGATCTGTACGCCTACGGATGCCGAGTCGTTGGGCGCGTTCCATTTGTCCTCGATCAGCTTGATGATGGCAATGAGTAACTCGGCATTTCCTAACCAGGAGAACACGTAGTCTATGCTGGAAAGGTCCTCCCCCTCGATGCGTTTGCTTACTTCCCGGGAGAAGGGAGTGAGTACCACGATGGGGATATTGGGATAGTGGAGCTTGATCTCCTTTGCAGCCGAGAAAATGTCGCGGTTGTCCATGTTGGGCATGACAATGACCAGCTCGAAATTGCGGTCGGCCAGTTCTGCCATGGCCTCCTGCTCGGTGGTGACCTGCGTGAAGCGCGGCGGATAGCGGAGACCCAGTGAACTGTATTCGTTGAACATCTGTTCGTCTATGCGTCCGTCGTCTTCGAGCATGAAGGCATCGTATTTTGTAGCGATGAGCAAGACGTTGTAAATGCGTTTGTTCATCAGTTCTGCAAAAGGTGTGTCCCGCAGAACGAGATCTTTCAGTCGGGGAATGCTACTCATGGTTGTGGGCCGTGGTCTGAAGTTAATAGAAATGGTAATGTCCGCCGTCCGAACCGGCGTGGCGGCACAACAGTTCCTGCGCGAAGCGGACGGTTGCTTCCACACGGTCTTCGGCTCCGTCATATCCGTTGATGAGCAGGAGCAGGCGGGTGGTTGACGGGGAAATCATCGTGCGTACACTGTCGCTGGTTGGGGTGGCGATTCCGCCAAGGCTGTCGCGGTAGACGGGAAGATGCTCTATGTTCAGCATTCCGCGGCCTATGCCTTCGTAAGGTTCGTCTTTCCGGCCCAGATCCAGTTGCAGGACATTTCCCTCTATTTTGCCGGCATCGAGAGCGGCAGTGGAATAGCCGCTTTGCAGGGAAACGAGGTTCCCGATATCGACAAGCGTGTCAATGGAGTACAGGTCTTTGCCCTGAAGAATACGGCGGGCCAGCTGTTCGCAGGCGGGGTGGTAGCGGCTCGGATCTTTTCCGGCGGCCTTGTAGGCGGAGCGGGTAGCAAGGATGCCGCTGCGCAGTTTGATCGTTTCGGTGGTGAACCGGGTGCGCAGTTCGTTGCCGCAGGCACGGATTTCCTCCCAGAGCGTGGGGCTTGTGGGAAGATTCCGCACTTCGGCGAAAAGAGCGGCTCCGATGAATTGCGGACAGATGGCTTTGAACGTATCGGACGGATGTATTTTTATTTCAGGCATGGCGGCGGATATGGTTTTGGGGTTATCGTTGTTCTGGATAGTGCAAGTCGAATGTAATGAAATTTGTTTCAAATTACTGAGACGCAGCCTATCTTCTGCAAAGATCGGCAAAAGGGCAGGTGGTGCAGAACCGTTGGGTCTCGGTGGGGAGGAAAGGACGTTCCGGGTCCAGAATTTCGGTAATCAGCTGTGTGACTTTCTCCTTGAACTCCCCGGCCAGCTCCTGAAAATGGAGGACAGTGGTCTTCTCTTTCCGTTCTCCCAGTTCGATGTAGGGGCTATAATCTTTTTCCGCGGCTTTGTGTACGAAGAACAGGGCCGGCACGATGGGGTGACTGGTTTTTCCGCAGAGGGTGAGGGAATAGAGGAACGTCTGGAGAATGTAGTGCGGATGTTTCTCGGAAGGCCGGAACAACTGGTCCATGTCTTTGGCGCTTTCCGGATTGCCGCCGGTCTTATAGTCCACGACGCGCAGGCTGGTCAGTCCGTTGAGGTTGACCAGGTCCAGGCGGTCTATGTTTCCTTTCAGCCGGACGGTGACATTTCCGGAGCGATAGGGAACGGCGAGCGGCAGTTCTGTGTCTTTCTCAGTGGCCACTACCTGGAAGGGAGTGAGTGTCAGGTCGTGGCGGATGAGCTGCCGCAGGTAGGAGCGTACCACCTCTTCGATGATGATATTCCGTTCGATACCGTTGTCCTCGAATGACCGGCGTACGTATTGGGTCAGTAGAGCCTCCCCGCCATCTTCCAGAAAACGTTGCAGGGTTTCGGCCGTGATAAGTCCGTTGCGTTCTGTCAGTTTCTCGTTGTATATCAGTTCGGCGGCATGATGGAACAGGGTGCCGAATGTGTTCGGTTCGATAACATCGGCGGGGGGATCCGGTTCTTTGAGGCGGGCGACTCGTTGGAAATAGAATTGCAGCTGACAACGCAGATAGGTGTTTATGGCCGAAGGGGAAAGCGTCTGCAACAGTTGGGGCAGATTGTCCGGTTTGGGAATTTCCGACAGGGAGGCGGACATTATCTCGGGCGGACTGAGCAGCGACAGATGGCGGACGGGCAAGTCCGTCTCTACTTGCAGCTGGGTCATGAAACGGGATTTCTCTCCTTTGGAAATACCGTTGGAGTTGTTGTTGTATACCATTCGGATATGGCTGGCCCGCTGGATAAGCCGATAGAAATGGTAGGCGTAGATGGCGGTATTTTGCCGAGAGGTGTTCAGGCCGAACTCGCGGCGCAGAGCATAGGGGATGATGGAGTTTTCCGTTGCTTTCCGGGGCAGGTTTCCTTCGTTCACCGAGAGCATGAGCAGGTGGTCGAAGTCCAGGTTTCTGGTTTCGAGCATTCCCATGATTTGCAGTCCCACGGCAGGTTCTCCGTGGAACGGTATGGAGGTCTGTCTCATCACTTGTGTCATGAGACGTTGGAGCGTGACGAGTGAGATGCCGTGCAGTCTTCCTGAGGTGAGCAGATTCAGGAAGCGGTTGGTGATGGTATAGGCCTGGAAGCAGGCTTCCGAATAGAGAGTCTTTTCTATGGAGTCGTATCCTGCCGTGTTTTGCTCTTCGTCTTGCCGAGCCGCCCGGCTGATGGCGGCGGCAAGTTCTTCAAGATAATCCTGTAAAGAGACGGAGGAGTTCTTGCCGGTGCTGAAATTCCGTACCAGAGAGAATACCGGAGTGTGGGTGAGCGGAAAACCTTTGGTGATGTTCACTTCCTTGAGACGGGAAGGCAGGGCATGCAATACGGATTGTAGCAGGTTTTCGTTGCAGAGAACAATGGCTGTGCGTTTCTCGTCGTTTGCCAGATGCTTGTCTAACCATGAGGCTATCGTGCTTACCTGTGCGTTTTCCGTCGGGGCCTCTACGAATTCAATGTCTTTGGGTGTACGGAGGTTGTCAAAATATTCTCCGGACAGTTCATTGGGGAATTTTCTCAGATTCTCGCGTAGAAACGTCCCCGCTTCTGCGAAAGAATATTCCCGGACGTAGTAGACATCATAGTCCCAATAGAAGAGGGCTTTTTTCTGTTCCTGCAAGAAGGTGAACAGGCGTTCCTCCACTTTTGTGAGCACATTGAACCCTACCAGTACATAGCGGTCCGTTTGAGAGGGCAACCGGATGGTTCCTGCTTCCAGATTCTCTGTCACCTCTCGGAAAAGCGCTCCTTCGTAGGCCAGTCCGTCGGCTTTTAGCCGTTCGTTGAGTTGCCGGTAGATGGGAAGCAACTGGTTCCACAGCTCCAGAAATTTTTTTCGGATGCGCGAGTTTTCCTGTAAAGAAAAATCCTGGAAGAAATCTTTGAGTACCTGTTCCTGTTCTTCGCTGACAAACTCGTAGTCCTCCAGTTGCTTTATCTCTTGCAGATTCCTGAACAATCGTGCCACGTCGGCCATGTTCTTGTCCACATCATCGAAATCGGCCAGCAGTTTTTCTCCCCAGCCGTAAAAAAAGTCCAGTGTCTCATCGTTTTCCGTGAGTTCGGTGTACAGGTCGTATATCCGGCATATAGAATCAATAGCATCGGCTATTTTTAAGGAGGAGAGCGAACTGAAAAGCTCGTTGATCGTCTGATACTTCGGAGCCCAGACGGGTTTCTCTTCATCTGTACCGGTCAGGTATTCGTCAAAGAAAAGTCCGGCCCGTTTGTTGGGAAAGATGAGTGTGATGCGGCTCAGGTCGTTTCCGAATTTTTTTCGTAAATCGTTAGCTACGTGTTTCAGAAAAGGTGTCATTCTCTTTGAGTTTTTAAGATTGAGGCGGAGCCACGTTTTCCAGTTTACCGGTGTACATGTACCAGATGAATCCCTGAATGTCCTTATGGCCCATTTTTTTGAGCAGAGCCATGTATTCTCTCACCTGTTGCGGATATTCCGGTTTGGGATTTCCGAATTTGAAATCGACGACAACGGTTTTCCCGTTGCGGGTCATTACCCGGTCCGGCCGTTTCTTCAGAAGCGTTCCGTCGGGATTGCGAGAGAGGATGCTGCATTCATTGTACAGTTCCCAGGAACCGTCGAACCAGGCGGAGGTCATCGGACTTTCCAGACGTTTCAGAATGAACTTTTTCAGACTGTCCGGTTCCGTTTGGTGCGTGAGTACGCCCAGTGTTGCCATTTCCCGGATGGCGTCGTCAATATCGTCAATGGTCCGGATGGTGGAAAGCAGACGGTGAAGCAGTTTGCCGCGGACAATATATTCTGCATTGTCAGACATTTCCGTTCCGTCATTGAGGAAGGCTCTGGACTGGTTTGACTGCTGGAATTTTATGCGGTTCTCAAACAACTGCAACCGGGTGGTCTCGGGGATCGGATTAATTTCGAGGGGATTCCGGCATTCTTTTTTATCGGACAACGGTTCAGTTTCGGCGGGTATGGAGGGAACACCTTTTTCATAGATGATGCTGTCTGTTTCTTCCTCCGTATCGGCAGGCTCGGCTTGGAGCACGGAGCGGATCAGGTCGCCGATGGTCTGTACTGACGTGCTTCTGTCATCCTGTCGGTACCAGACCAGCAGATTTTCCTTTGCCCGTGTGAAGGCAACGTACAGCAGATTCAGATTCTCGATGCGGCGTTGCCGGTGCTCTTTGCCGTAGTCTTCGGCATAGATGGATTGTCGGATGGATTTGCCGGAAATGAGGGGGATCGGGAGCAACGGAATTTCGTTGTAAGGAGCTCTGTCCGGCTCGCACCATAGCTTGTCGTCTCTGTTGTCTTTTTCTACCGGCCAGTCGCAGTAGGGGAGCAGGACGGTATGGAAGGCCAGTCCTTTCGATTTATGAATGGTCAGTATCCGGACACCGTCAGCGGCTTCGGCCGGAATGGCTTTACGGGAGAGTGTTTCCTCCCAATATGCCAGGAATTCCGTTATGTCCGAAGGTGTCTCCTCCAAATATTCCAGTAGCTGGTCCATAAAGGAAAAAAGGAAAGGCGAAGCTCCCGGCAGTTCTTCCAGCTGGAAGATTCTCATCAGTTTCAGGCAGAGTTCGTAGAGCGGGGTGCCGGCCAGTGTTTCACGCTTCTGCGTGAAGGCTTCAGGCAACAGATCCCGGTCTTCTCCCGTAATGATATCTTCCCAGGAAAGTTCCTTGTGCAGGATGTCGCGGCTATAACGGCGGATGACATAGGTGCGTGCGATGGTGTCTTTTCTGTCATTCAGATAGCGCAGGGCATGGATAATCATCTGTATGCCTCTTGACGAGGAGAGGAAAAATGCCTCGTCCGAAATCAGCGGGATGTCGGGAAAGGATTCCGCGAAAACGTCAAGCAGTTTTCTGGCGGAAGAATTGTAGCGCACCAGAATAGCCATTTTGTTGTAAGGCAGTCCGTCACGATGCAACTGCTCGATGCTGTCCGCCAGGTCCGCTTCCATCGTCCGTTCCGGTGAATCTTCCGAGGCGGCCATGCCCGTGACCTTTACGTAGCCTCCCGCTTTTCCTGCGGGTTGTTGCAGGACATCGGCATATATATTATATATGGAGTCGTCATTTTCAATCTCGTCCAGAATCCGTGCGGCGGAGGGGAAAAAATCGTTATTGAATGCAATGATGTTGTCCGTGCTCCGGTAATTGGTGTCCAGATTGCGCAGCACCGGCCGGTTGTTCGGGAAAGCATTCCCGATATTTCCCAGAATGCTCCAGTCTCCCCCTCTGAAACGGTAAATACTCTGTTTGATGTCGCCCACCAGCAGACAGCTGTTGCCGGCCGACATGTTTTCCACCAGCAACTTTCTCAGGTTGCTCCATTGCAAGGTCGAGGTGTCCTGAAATTCGTCGATCATGATATGCCGGAAGCGGGTACCGGTTTTCTCGAATACGAATGAGGCATCTTCTTTGTTTGTGATTCGGTCAAAGAGCAGCGGGGTCCTGGCCAGCATGAAACGGTTGTTCTCCCGGTTGATTTCCGTGATGGTCCGGTTAATCTCGTTGAGCAGCCGTAGCGGGTTGAGCAGCCGCAGGCTCAGGGCGCAACTGTTGATGATTTGGCATCCCCGATGGCGCAAGTCTTCCAGTACACGCAGATATTCCTGCATTTCTTCGGCCAGTGCGATGCGGGCACCGTTTTTAGCATCGGCCTTTTTGAGCCAGCTTTCGGTAGATTCCATATATTTGATGATGGAATCGGACGGTTCTTTGGGATTCCTTTCCAGAATGCTTCTGACGTATGGCAGAAGGCGCACTTTACCGTATGCGATGGTTTCATATCCGCCGGCTCTTTCGCAGACAGTGTCATCCAGCTGTTCGGCGGCGTTGACCATATAGTCCGTGGCTTCTTCCGTCAGATTCCGCAGCTTGTTTCTGTATTCGTTCAGCCGTTGGCTATCGTCCAGCACCTGCCGCAGGCTTTCTTCGTTGGTCTGGAAACGCTCCTTCAGGATGTCGCGTGCCAGTTTTTTTATTTCGAAGGAGACATCCCATCTTTTGTTCTCGTCAATGCGTTCCTGGATATAGCCCAGCACCCATGCTCTTACAGAAGGGTTGTCTGCGAGAGAGTTCATGAGTCTGTCTACGGCGTTGTCTATTACGGTCTTGTCGTCAATGTCTACCTTGAAGCTGGCTGAAAGCCCCAATTCGCGGGACAGGCCGGAAAGCAGGGATTGGAAAAAGGAGTCGATGGTTTCCACCTTGAAATCATCGTAGTCGTGCAGGATAGCCCGTATGGCATCAGCCGCTCTTTTTCTTACTTCTTCAACTGTCAGGGCCGGTGTGCGTTGTAGGACGGCATCCATAAATCCGTCTGTTGTGCCATCTGTCTCCGGCTGCGACAGATCCCAGAGTTTCTGTAGGATGCGTTCCTTCATCTCGGCCGTGGCCTTGTTGGTGAAGGTGACGGCCAGAATGTGCCGGAAGGCGCCGTTGTCTTCCGAGAGCAGCAGAGCGATGTATTCCGCTGTCAGTGTAAATGTTTTCCCCGATCCGGCGGAAGCTTTGTAAACGGTCAGATTCCCCTGCATGTGTTATGTGCTTTTCCTGTTTCTTTTTTGAAGGCAAAGATACAAAAGTTTTTCTATTGGAAAGAGAAAGAGAGCAAACCGGATGATACGGTTTGCTCTCTTGATGTGAGGTGGGCAAAGATGGATTCGAACCACCGAAGGCGTAAGCCAGCAGATTTACAGTCTGCCCCATTTGGCCACTCTGGTATTTGCCCCCTGTATTTCAGTAATACGCTGCAAAGGTATGAATTATTTTTGGAGTTGCCAAGCGTAATCCACCATTTTTATTGCCGTGAGGGCAAATTCGCTGCCTTTGTTTCCTAATTTCCCTCCGGCGCGGTCTTCCGCCTGTTCTTCGCTGTTAACGGTAAGCAGGCCATAGACAACGGGTTTGGTGCCGCTGGCATTCAGTTCCGCCAGTCCTTGTGTAGTTCCTTGGCAGATGTAGTCGAAGTGCGGGGTGTCGCCGCGTATGACGCATCCGATGGCGATGATTCCGTCAACCAGCCCGAAACGGGCCAGTTGGGAACAGCCGTATATGAGTTCAAAACTACCGGGGACGTGACGTACCGTGATGTTGGTTTCGCTCACGCCGTTCTCTTTCAGTGTCTCGACGGCGGCGGCAAGGAGTTTTTCGGTGATGTGGCTGTTCCATTCGCAGACAACAATGCCGAAGCGCATGTCGGTGGCGTCTGGTACGGGAGTGCCGCAGGTATTTTCGTTCAGGGCGAATGATTTGGAGGACATATCTTTTTTTCAGTAAGTTTTATTTTAATGTCAAAGGTTGGGAAATCCTTTGTGCAGGTCCCAACCTTTTATAATTGCTGTTTCTGTTATGCTTTATTTTCCCGATACGCGTTCTATGTAGCGGTCGATGTCCGGTGACATGATGGCTCCGTTCTGTGCGGGCTGGGGAGCGGACATGGCGCTTGTCGGATATTCGTCACGGATGCGGGTGTAGAGTTTCAGGGCCTCTTCGTTTTTCTTCTGGCTCTCCAGCAGTTTTCCGGCTTCGAGCAGGGAGATGGGGCTCAGAATAGGATTGTCAGCCAGATCTGCGGCTTTCTTGAATGTCTCGATGGCCTTGTCGGTCTGGTTGTCCGATGCATAGCAGTTGGCCAGCGCGAAAACAGCCTGAGGCGAAAGCGACTGGTCACCGCGCGGTGAGAAGTCTTCCAGATATTTGATGGCTTCCTTGGTCTTGCCCGATTTGGCGTAGCAGAGACCTGCATACATCTTGGCTGCGTTGGCGGCATCGGTGAAACTGTATTCTCCCGCGATCTTCACATAGCCGGGGAAAGTCTTTCCATCGCCTTTCAGCGCCTTTTCGTAATCTCCTTGCATCAGGTATTGCTGGCCGGCGGTCAGCAGGCTCTGTGCTTTCTCTTCGCGCGGTTCGAAGTAGCCGTATTTCAGGGCAAAGAAACCGCCCACGATCACTACTATTGCCACGGCACCGGCGATGACGGCCTTCTTGTACTTGATAATGAATGCTTCCGACTGGCTCAGAGCGTCGTTTACATCCAGAGACTGAGTCTGTTTTTGTTGCGTCATAATTATTTTGTTTCTTTTTGTTTTCAGTTTTGGCAGCGCAAAAATACTATTTTTCAAAATATTAGTCAAGTATTTTGGGCTTTTTTTTGGAAGGCGGGTATTTTTAGTTCTTTTTTTATTGGGAGAGACGGGGGGAACGTGTATTTTTGTCTTTCGAAATAAAAAAACAGTTTTTTCATGATACTTGAAGAAATCTCCATAGTAAATTATAAGAATATTGAGCAGGCGGATTTGCAGTTCTCGCCTAACGTCAACTGCTTTGTCGGTTCCAACGGGATGGGGAAGACAAATGTGCTCGACACGATCCATTATCTGTCTTTCTGCAAGAGTGCCGGCGGGCCGTCTGACTATCTCAATATTCGTCACGAAGCGGATTTTTTCATGATCAAAGGTGTTTACCGCAATGAGGCGGGCGGTAGCGATACCGTCAGTCTGGCCGTCCAGCGTGGCGGACGGAAGCGGCTGCGGCGCAATGATAAGGACTACCGGCGCTTTTCCGAACATGTGGGACTTATTCCGCTGGTGATGATCTCACCATCCGATTCCGCTTTGGTGCAGGGTGGGAGCGAGGAGCGGCGCAAGTTCATGGACGCGGTCATCTCGCAATACAATACGGCCTATCTGGAGAGCCTTATCCGTTACGAGCGCACCCTGAAGCAACGCAATGCCCTGCTGAAGCAGGAAGCGGAGCCGGACGGCGGGGTGTTTGAGGTGATCGAGGACATGATGGCGATGGATGCCGCCGTGATTTTCGAGGAGCGGTGCAAGTTTGTCGAGGAATTCGTGCCCGTTTTCCGTGAACTGTATAATAAGTTGTGTAATACGGAGAACGAGGAGGTGGGCATCACCTACGAGTCTCACGGTTTTCGGGGCGACCTGAAGCCTCTGTTGTCCGAATGGCGCGAACGTGAGCGCATAGTGGGGCATACGCTCCACGGTGTACACCGCGATGAACTTCAGCTCGACTTTAACGGTTATCCGGTCCGGCGCGAGGGGTCGCAGGGGCAGACCAAGACCTATTTCATCGCCATGAAGCTGGCCCAGTTCCTGTTTTTGAGGTTGAAAGGAGCCTGTCGCGCTCCCATTCTTCTACTTGACGACATCTTCGACAAACTGGATTCCGGCCGTGTGGCCCGCATTGTCGATTATGTTTCAGGCAGCGAGTTCGGGCAGATCTTCATTACCGACACGAACCGCCGCCATCTGGATCTTATTCTTGAGACTACCTGCCGGGAGTACAGACTCTTTACCGTAAGGGATGGGGTTATTTATCCGGATTGCTGATCCCGGTGTCGTATGGAACGCAGAAAATCCGAACCGCTGACTGATGTTCTGCTGCGCTTCATGCGCCAGGCGGGACTGGAGAGCCCTCTCAATGAGTACCGCCTTGTGCAGGCATGGCCTGAGGTGGCGGGTGGTGTTGTCGCCGCTTATACCCGTGAGGTTTTTATCCGCAACCAGACGCTTGTGGTGCGTCTTTCCTCACCGGTGGTGCGGAGTGAGTTGCTGATGCGCCGTCGCGAACTGGTTTCGCAGCTCAATGCCAGTGTGAGGGCGGATGTCATAAGGGACATCATGTTTCTCTGAAAGGAAAAAATCATCGGCCTATACCGGTTTGCTGTAAGCAAGTTCAGGGTAGTGGAGCCGGATGATAGCATTTCCCGTAAGAGGGAGGATGTCGGCTATTCCTTCCTCTTACGGGAAACCGGAAATTTACGGTGTGCTTTTTTTATTCTGCCGTTTTCTTCGCCAGTAGCCGGGCCATCTGCTGTTGCAGTTCCTGTGCTTTTGCGGCAGCGGTTCCGGCGAAATTCTCACTATTGTCCGCATAGATGATGCCGCGCGAGGAGTTGACCAGCAAGCCGCAGTCCCCGGTCATGCCGTAATGGCAAACCTCCTCTAACGAGCCTCCCTGCGCGCCCACTCCGGGAACAAGCAGGAAGTGATGGGGAGCGATGCGCCGGATGTCTTCAAACAAGCGGCCTTGTGTGGCACCCACCACATACATCATCTTGTCGGGCCCGGCCCATTGCTGCGAGGTGAGCAGCACTTTCTCGAAAAGCCGTTGGCCGTCTTTGTCCTCCACCAGCTGGAAGTCGTGCGAGCCCTTGTTGCTTGTCAGGGCAAGCAGGATGACCCATTTGTCTTCGTATTGCAGGAAAGGAGTGACGGAATCTTCTCCCATGTAAGGAGCTACGGTGAGGGAGTCGATGTTCATCTCCTCGAAGAAAGAGCGGGCATACATGGCAGACGTGTTGCCAATATCTCCGCGTTTGGCATCGGCGATGATGAACTGGTCGGGGTGGTTCTCCTTGATGTACCGGACGGTTTTGTCAAAAGCTTCCCAACCTTTCAGACCATAGCATTCGTAGAAGGCCAGGTTGGGCTTATAGGCCACGCAATAAGGGGCTGTGGCATCGATGATAGCGCGGTTGAAGGCGAAGATGGGATCCTCCTCCTGCAAGAGATGGGCCGGGATTTTTTTAAGGTCGGTGTCCAGCCCGACGCACAGGAAAGACTGCTTCCGGCGGATGTTGCGGACAAGTTGTTCTCTGTTCATGATGTGACGTATGTGGGTTTGTATATGTTTGTGTAACGATGAAACAAAATTACATCTTTTTTCCGATTTGGGGGATTGTGTGGCACGAAATGCGTAATTTTGCGGCGAATTTTGAAAAACAGCACAATTCGTATGGAGACAAATCTTCCCGAAACGGGGGCGGCCGTCCGCAAACCGGCCCGCATGGAATGGCTGGATGCCATGCGCGGTTTCACCATGATTCTGGTCGTGGCAAACCATGTGAGCACTATCGGTTTTGGAGAGAACATCAAGACCTCGGCGGCCTTGTCGTTCTTTGTGCTTTTCCGGATGCCGCTGTTCTTTTTCATCAGCGGTTTTCTGGCCTATAAGTCTTCTTTTCTGTGGACGGGGCGCAGCCTGTCGGAAATGCTGTGGAAGAAGTTCCGCATCCAGGTGTTTCCCACGGTGCTTTTTCTGCTGGTCGCGCTGGCATTGCTGGCTCCAGACTTCGGGGCCGGAATGATGTATGCCCTGAAGTCGCCAACGAAATACGGCTACTGGTTTACGTGGGTGCTGTTGCAGATGTTTGCGCTCTACTATGTCTTCTCCTATTTTGAAGCCCGGCTGTCGCCGCGTCGCAGGGTATGGCCGGTGGCAATGTTGTGGGCCGTCTCGCTGGCGGTTTATGCTACGCTTTATATGCCTGCGTGGTTCTCTTATCACAAGGCTCCCTTTTTCCAGTATTCCAGTCTGGGGCAGACGATGATGTATTTTCACTTTTTCCTTTTTGGGAATATCGTGCGTCGCTACTGGGGTCGTGCCCAACGGCTTATGGATTCCGGATGGTTCCTTCCGGTGGTGCTGGCGGTGGCCTTCTTCTGCGTAATGGATACCCTGAAATGGCATACGCTCCGGTTGCAGTGGGCCAATCTGCCACGCACGGCTTCCATGTATCTGCTGCTGACGCTTGTCATCATGTATTTCCGCCATTATGGAGAGGCCTTTACCGGCCGCACCCGCTTGGGGCGCGGATTGCAATACATCGGGGTGCGCACGCTCGATATCTATCTGATCCATTACCTGTTTATCCCGCATGTGGGGGCTGTCGGAGCCTTCTTCAACAATCATCGGGGAAATTTTGTTTTCGATACGCTTGTCTCTGTGGGTGCGGCGTTGCTCGTGATCGGTTTCTGTCTTGTGACGTCCAATCTGTTGCGCATCAGCCCGTGGTTGCGGCTCCATCTTTTCGGCCGCAAATGAGGCGTGTTTTCCATAAGAACATTTATATTCATAAGTCAATACAATGAACAAAAGATTTTCGTTTCTGTGGAGTCTGGTCTGCATGGCCGTCTTGCTCCACGCACAAGCTCCGGCCGGCTATTATGCTCCGGCCAAAGGAAAGAAAGGAAGCAGTCTGAAAACTGCGCTCTATGCGATCATCACCGACCACACGGCTCGTTCGTATGACAACCTGTGGACGGATTTCCGCAAGACCGATGCCCGTGCCGACGGCAAGGTGTGGGACATGTATTCTTCCATCACCAACTACACGTTCGGCAACGATCAGGCCGGAAACTACAAGCGCGAAGGAGATGTATACAACCGCGAGCACTCCTTCCCGAAGAGTTGGTTCGACGATGCCAAACCCATGTACACCGACCTTTTCCATCTCTATCCCACCGACGGATATGTCAACGGCCGGCGCAGCAATTATCCCTTCGGCGAGACCAAAAATCCCACCTGGACTTCCAGCGGCGGTCACAGCAAGCTCGGCCCCAGCTCGGTTGCAGGCTACAGCGGTACGGTCTTTGAGCCGGCCGATGAATACAAGGGCGACTTCGCGCGTACCTATTTCTATATGGCTACCTGCTACGAGAATCTCATAGCCGGCTGGAACAGTCCGATGCTGGCCGGAAACAGATATCCAGCCTATACCGAATGGGCCATCCGTCTGCTTCTGAAATGGGCAGAGGAAGATCCCGTCAGCCAGAAGGAAATTGACCGCAACAATGCCGTCTACGGCATACAGCACAACCGCAATCCCTATATCGACTATCCCGGTCTGGAACAATACGTCTGGGGCAGCAAGACCTCTACGGCCTTCGATCCTGACAATTATGAGGGAGGCGGTGGAAACCCCGATGTGCCCGGAACCGAAGTGCAGGCCCCTGTTTTCTCGCCCGTATCGGGAGTGGTCGAGGCTGGTACCACTGTGACTGTTTCGTGTCCCACGCAAGGTGCTTACATTTGTTTCAGTGTGAACAACGGCGAGGAACAGGTGCTCTATCCGCCTGTCAGTCTTGTTATTGACGAGACCACAACGGTAACAGCCCGCGCCGTTCTGGGAGACAAGGAAAGCGAAAGTGTTACGGCCAACTATACCGTAGCTTCCGGCGGTGAAGAGGGCGAAGGTGTCTATGTTAAGGTGACAGATCACTCACAGCTCGTGAACGGTGCGAAGTATATCATCGTGTGCGAGAAATACGGACGTGCCCTTTCGGGGCAGGGTAAGGACATCCGCAGTTATGCCGAGGTGACGGTTTCGGACAACCGTGTCGTGACTGCGACAGGCAGTGAGGGATATCCGTATGCGCTCACGTTGGTAGAGGCCGGCGGAAAGTATTCGTTCCACGATGCTGCATCGGGTTGCTATCTGGCCCTGACCTCATCGGCAAACAAACTGCATACGGCAACGGACAACAGTGCGGAAGAGGCACAGTGGACCGTTACTTTCAGTGGGGGCTTCACTCCTATCTATAATGCAAAATATACGGACAGACGCATTCAGTATAATGCTTCTTCGCCCCGTTTTGCCTGCTATACCGGCAGCCAGCAGGATGTGTCGCTCTATGTTTCGCAGCGCGACATTACCGGTATTTCCCTTCCTTTTGCAGGCGAAGGCAGGGTGGATGTGCTCACGCTCGACGGCCGGATGGTGCGTAGTCGGGTGCCGGTGGAGAAGGCTTTGAAAGGCCTGCCCCGCGGTATCTACGTAGTGGGCGGAACGAAAGTGCTGGTGAGATAGAATAGCTGCCACCGCTGTAATAAATGGTGTTCCACATGCCTTGCGTAAGGGTACGCAGGGCATGTGGAACTTTTTTGGGGGTATGGGGCGGCAATTATAATATTCCCCCCCCTCGTCATTTTTTTACAAGGCGTGTAAAAACTTTTACAAGGCATGTAAAAAGTTTTACAAGGCCTGTAAAAATTCTGATGTGTATTCCTTATGTCGGTTGACTGTTCGGGGCATCCCGTAAGAGCGGAATTGCAATTTCCGTTTAGTGTTCCGTGGTTTTATGGAGAAGGGAATGCCTGTGGATAAAACATCAGTATGTATTGGCGGATAGTTTGCCAGGACAGTTTGCCGGATACTGTTTTTTTCTTTTTATGTTTCGTTTTGTTTGTGTTCTGCGTATTTTTGCTTACATTTGCAGCTATATATTCTCATTTCACTGACATATAATAAAAATACCACCGGAATGAAAAGAATAGGATTACGCAGTGCGTTCTGCACGGAGGGACGTCGTATGGCCGGTGCCCGCGCTTTGTGGGTGGCCGCAGGCATGAAGCGCGAACAGTTCGGTCGGCCGATTATAGCCATTGCCAATTCATTTACGCAGTTTGTGCCCGGGCATACGCATCTTCACGAAGCGGGACAGCTCGTAAAGCAGGAGATAGAGAAACTGGGCTGTTATGCCGCCGAGTTCAACACGATTGCCATAGATGACGGTATCGCGATGGGGCATGACGGCATGCTCTATTCGCTCCCGTCGCGTGATCTTATTGCCGACTCCGTGGAATATATGGTCAACGCGCACAAGGCTGATGCGCTGGTGTGTATCTCCAACTGCGACAAGATCACTCCGGGAATGCTGATGGCAGCCATGCGGCTCAATATTCCCGTGGTGTTTGTCAGTGGCGGGCCGATGGAGGCCGGCCGGTGGAACGGAGAGAATGCGGACCTTGTGACGGCGATGGTAAAAGGAGCCGATGAAGGTGTGAGCGATGCTGAA
Source organism: Prevotellamassilia sp. (assembly GCA_009775705.1). Classification (GTDB taxonomy): domain Bacteria; phylum Bacteroidota; class Bacteroidia; order Bacteroidales; family Bacteroidaceae; genus Alloprevotella. The sequence continues at coordinate 11,146 of VSQE01000004.1, read as the reverse complement.
CTGGAAAAACTGGAGCATTGCGCTTGTCCCGGTTGCGGATCCTGCTCGGGTATGTTTACGGCCAATTCTATGAACTGCCTGACCGAGGCATTGGGTCTCTCTCTGCCCGGTAACGGCACCGTGTTGGCCACGCACGTCAACCGGCGGCGGCTTTTCGAAGATGCCGCGCGCCTGATTGTGAAGAACGCCTTCCGCTACTATGACGAAGGCGATGAAAGTGTGCTGCCCCGCAGCATTGCCACGCGGGCGGCTTTTCTCAATGCCATGGCACTCGACATAGCGATGGGCGGCTCCACCAATACCGTGCTTCATTTGCTGGCAGTGGCCAATGAGGCGGAGGCAGACTTCAGCATGCCGGACATGGATATGCTGAGCCGTCGTGTGCCGTTTCTTTGCAAACTTGCTCCCAACACGCAGAAGTATTCCGTACAGGAATGCAACCGTGCGGGCGGAGTGCTGGGCATTATGGGAGAACTGGCGCAGGCCGGTCTGTTGGATACATCGGTGCGCCGTGTCAACGGACATACGCTTGGCGAGGACATCGCCTTATATAATATATGTGTAGGTGAGCCTTCGCCCGAGGCCCGCCGTATCTATGGCAGCGCGCCGGGAGGCTGTTTCTCGACGCGGATGGGCAGTCAGGAGAATTGCTGGCCTTCGCTCGACAAAGACCGGACGGAAGGCTGCATCCGTGATGTGGAGCATGCCTATTCCCGCGATGGCGGGCTGGCGGTTCTCTCGGGGAATATAGCGCGCCATGGCTGTGTGGTCAAGACGGCGGGCGTGGATGCGGATATCCTGCGTTTCAGCGGGCCTGCCCGTGTTTTTGATTCCCAGGAGGCTGCCTGCGAGGGTATTCTGGACGGCACGGTGAAGGACGGCGATGTTGTGGTGATTACGCATGAGGGGCCTAAGGGTGGTCCCGGAATGCAGGAAATGCTATACCCCACATCCTATCTGAAGAGCCGTCATCTGGGAAAAGCCTGTGCCCTTGTGACGGACGGACGTTTTTCGGGTGGAACCTCGGGGTTGAGCATCGGACACGTCTCGCCCGAGGCTGCCGCGGGAGGAGAGATCGGCAAGATTCTGGACGGCGACATCATAGATATTGATATTCCCGCCCGTTCCATCAATGTACGCCTTACCGAGGAGAAACTGTCGGCCCGTCCCATGAGACCGCTTCAGCGTGTGCGGACGGTATCGAAAGCCCTGCGTGCGTATGCCTCGATGGTATCGAGCGCGGATAAGGGTGGAGTGAGAATTGTTGACTGAGGTATATTGTAAAAACATCTGTTTATGAACCAGAATATCATTTCCGGTGCGGAAATACTGATGCGCTCGCTGGTGGACGAAGGCGTGGAAACGCTTTTCGGCTATCCCGGCGGAGCCATCATGCCGGTTTACGATGCGTTGTATGATTATCGCGACCGGCTGAACCATGTGCTTGTGCGGCATGAACAGGCTGCGGCCCATGCGGCGGAAGGATATGCCCGTGTGAGCGGTCGCGTCGGAGTATGTCTCGTTACGAGCGGTCCCGGTGCTACCAATACCATCACCGGCATTGCAGATGCTATGATGGATAGTACGCCCATTGTGGTCATTACCGGCCAGGTGGGAGTGCAGATGCTCGGGTCCGATGCTTTTCAGGAGTGCGACGTGGTAGACATTACGCAGCCTATTTGTAAATGGTCCTACCAGATCCGTTCCGCTGCTGATGTGGCATGGGCCGTGAGCCGTGCTTTCTATATTGCCCGCAGCGGCCGTCCCGGCCCCGTGGTGCTGGATTTTGCGAAAAACGCCCAGATGGAAATGGCCGAATATGTTCCGGCTCATATAGATTTTATCCGCAGCTATGTGCCGGTTCCGAAGATGGACAGGGCGGCCGTTCGTGCTGCTGCCGAACTGATCAACGCAGCTGAGCGCCCGCTGGTGCTGGTGGGGCAGGGAGTGGAGCTTGGCAACGCTCAGAACGAACTGCGGGCTTTCATCGAGAAGGCGGGAATGCCGGCCGGCTGTACGTTGCTCGGTCTGTCGGCCTTGCCTTCGGACCACCCGCTGAATGTGGGCATGCTGGGTATGCACGGCAGTCTCGGGGCGAACAGGCAGACGCAGAAATGTGATTTGCTCATTGCCGTGGGTATGCGTTTTGACGACCGTATCACAGGGCGCTTGTCTACGTATGCGGCGCAGGCCCGTAAGATACATTTCGACATCGACCTTTCGGAGTTCAACAAGAATGTCAGGGTAGATGTGGCGGTTCCGGGCGACTGTAAGGAGACGCTGGCCGCCGTCACCGCCTTGCTGCAACAGCAGGAGCACAACGCCTGGCGCGAGACTTTCAGACCGCATGACGAGGAAGAGAACCGGCGGGTCATCGAACCGCAGATCCATCCTTCGGAAGGGCCGCTCCGGATGGCCGAGGTGGTACGCAAGGTGACGGAGATGTCGCGCAATCGGGCGGTTCTTGTCACCGATGTGGGGCAGAATCAGATGTTTTCCGCCCGCTATTTCAAGTTTACGCAGAACCGCAGTATTGTCACGTCGGGAGGCATGGGAACGATGGGGTTCGGTCTGCCGGCGGCCATTGGCGCCACATTCGGCGCTCCCGAACGCACGGTATGCCTGTTTCTGGGCGATGGCGGGCTGCAAATGACGATAGAGGAACTGGGTACGGTGATGGAACAGGGTGCTCCGGTGAAAATCATACTTCTGAACAACAACTATCTGGGCAATGTGCGCCAGTGGCAGCAGTTGTTTTTCCGCCGTCGCTATTCCTTCACGCCGATGATGAATCCTGATTATGAGAAGATTGCCGAGGCTTATCGGATTCCTGTCCGTACCGTGACGGAGCGGAGCGAATTGGAGAGCGCCGTGGGCGAAATGCTTGCCGCCCCCGGACCGTTCCTGTTGCAGGCTGCCGTGATGGAAGAGGACAATGTCCTTCCGATGTGCTGCCCCGGCAACGATGTGGATGACATGATCCTCGAAATTCCGGAAGCCTCCCGCTGAGGCATATCCGTTCCGGAGGAGTTCAATAGAACAAGATAGAAGTTTTCGCTTATGGAAGAAAAGACATTATATACGCTCATCATATTTTCCGAAAATTTGGCCGGTGTGCTCAATCAGATCACCAACGTTTTCACGCGTCGGCAGCTCAACATCGAAAGCCTCAATGTTTCGGCCTCGGGGATAGAAAAGGTGCATCGTTATACAATCACCTGCTGGACGGACGAGGCCGCCATACGCACTGTGACCCGGCAGATCGAGAAGAAAATCGACGTGATCCAGGCACAGTATTTTACGAGCGATGAGATCTATGTGATGGAGCAGGCCTTGTATAAGATCGCCACTTCACGGTTGCTTGAGAACAAGAATATTTCCAAGGCCATCCGTCTGCATGATGGAAAAATAGTGGAGGTGAACCCTACGTACAGCATCGTCTCGAAGGAGGGGCTTCCCGGAGAGATTCTTGAACTCTACCGCAAACTGAAGGAATACGGCTGCCTGTTGCAATATGTGAGCAGCGGTGTCGTGGCGGTGACGAAGAGCCGGCGTGAGGAACTCAGCGAGTTTCTCGAACTTCGCGAGGAAGAGTTCCGCTTGCGGAATGTAGGACAACAGCAATAAGAGGGGAGGAAAGAACGTATGAATCGGAATGCAGGAAAATTTCCTTTTGTCGTAGAGCCTTTTTCGGAAGACTTTACCGGTTGTTTGTCTTGGCGCTTCCTCGGAAACCAGTTGTTGCGATGTGCCAGCCTTCATGCCGGCGCCCACGGATTCGGGTTCGACGAGATGCAGCGGAGCCGTCACGTGTGGGTGCTTTCCCGGCTGGTCGTTGAACTGGACGACATGCCGCGTACCGGAGAACGTTATACCATCGAGACGTGGGTATCGAAAGTCTACCGTCAGTTTACCGACCGTTTCTTCTCCGTCACCGGTGACGAAGGACGTGTTTACGGGTATGCATACAGCGTCTGGGCGCTTATCGACATGGACAGCCGTGAGCCGGCGGACCTCGCCGCGCTTTCGCAGGGCGGTGCTTTGTTTGCCGTGGACGGGCGCGGCATCCCGATCAAGGGACCCGGTCGCATTCGTGTGAAGAGCGACGATTCGGTGCGTAGCCTCTCCGCCTGTTACAGCGATCTGGATATCAACGGCCATGTCAATTCCATCCGTTACATAGAGATGGTGTTGGATCTCTTTCCCCGCGAGTATTATGAGAGGGGAGGAGTGAAACGTATTGAGACTGCCTATTGCACGGAAGCCTATCTTGGAGATAGGCTCCATATATATAAGGAAGAGAAGGCCGGCGGTATCGTTGTTGCTGAGATCCGCAAGGAGAGTGGGGATGTCGTGGCACGTTGTGAAGTTACTTTTAGGAATCCGGACGAATCATAGTATCAAACAATTAAATAAAGCAGAAAATGGCAAAAATGAATTTTGGCGGTGTCATAGAGGAAGTCATGACACGCGAGGAATTTCCGCTTGAAAAAGCGCGCGAAGTCCTGAAAAATGAAACGATAGCAGTACTTGGCTATGGTGTGCAGGGGCCGGGACAGGCCTGCAATCTCCGTGACAACGGTTTCAATGTGATTGTGGGTCAGCGTCAGGGAAAAACTTACGAGAAAGCCGTTGCCGACGGCTGGGTGCCCGGAGAGACGCTCTTCTCGCTTGAAGAGGCGGCCGAGCGTGGAACAATTATCTGCATGCTGTTGAGCGATGCCGCGCAGATGCAGCTGTGGCCCTCTGTCAAGCCGCATCTCTCTGCCGGAAAGACTTTGTATTTTTCCCACGGATTCGCTATCAACTGGAGCGACCGTACCGGAGTGGTGCCTCCGGCAGACATCGACGTCATCATGGTCGCTCCCAAAGGATCGGGCACAAGCCTCCGCACCATGTTTCTTGAAGGCCGCGGCCTGAACTCCTCTTATGCCGTGTATCAGGATGCTACGGGACATGCCCTCGAAAAAGTCATTGCTTTCGGTATAGGCATCGGGTCCGGCTATCTGTTCGAGACTACCTTCAAGCGCGAGGCCACGAGCGACCTCACCGGAGAGCGCGGTTCGCTCATGGGTGCCATACAGGGACTGTTGCTGGCCCAGTATGAGGTGTTGCGTGAGAACGGACATACTCCTTCCGAGGCTTTTAACGAGACGGTGGAGGAACTGACACAAAGCCTTATGCCTCTTTTCGCGGCCAAAGGTATGGACTGGATGTATGCCAACTGCTCCACCACGGCGCAACGTGGTGCCCTTGACTGGATGACCCCGTTTCACGATGCCGTGAAGCCCGTGATGCAGCAGCTTTATCAGAGCGTGGTGACCGGTAACGAGGCACAGATCTCCATTGACAGCAACTCCAAACCTGACTATAGGGACAAGCTCGAAGAAGAGCTGAAGGCCCTGCGCGAGAGCGAGATGTGGCGTACTGCCGAGACGGTCAGAAAGCTCCGTCCCGAGAATAATTGATTGCTACCGCGTACCGTATGGAACATACCTGCCCTGCGGAAAGAAACGGATTTCTTTGATTTCCCTTTCTTTTCCGCAGGGTATTCTGTTGCGCTGGAAGCCCTGCGGAAATTTTTTATTTCCTTTGCAACAGGTTTCGAAAAACTTCAACTTGAAAATTATCGCTATGAGAGCAAAAGAGAATTATGTTGTAGGGATTGGTGAGGCTTTGTGGGATGTGCTTCCCGATGGGAAGAAAATTGGTGGCGCTCCGGCAAATTTTGCTTACCACGTGTCACAGTTCGGTTTGCAAAGCCTGGTGGTAAGTGCCATTGGAGATGACAAATTGGGAAATGAGATTATGGAGACTTTCCGTAGCAAGGAGTTGAATGTCCTGATGGAAAAAGTGCCCTGTCCCACCGGCACGGTACAAGTCCTGGTTGATGGCGCGGGAGTGCCTTGCTATGATATTAAAGAAAATGTGGCGTGGGACAATATTCCGTTTACGGAACGGCTTTACCGGCTTGCCAGGAATACATGTGCCGTTTGCTATGGCTCCTTGGCCCAGCGCAACGTCGTGTCCCGCGAGACTATCAATTCCTTTTTGGATGCCATGCCCGACGGCAAGGGACAATACAAGATATTTGATATCAACCTCAGGCAAGGTTTCTACACCCAGGAAATCATCTGTAATGCCATGCAGCGTTGCAATATTTTGAAAATAAATGATGAGGAACTGGTTACGATCAGCCGTATGTTCGGATATCCGGAGGTGGATTTGCTGGAAAAATGCCGGATTCTGCTTGCGGAATATGAATTGGAGATACTTATCCTTACTTGCGGTATAAACGGCAGTTACGTATTCACGCCCGGGGATGTTTCGTTTGTAGAAACCCCGCAGGTGGAAGTTGCCGATACGGTCGGTGCGGGAGATTCGTTTACCGCTGCCTTTATCTCTGCCTTGTTAAAGGGTAAGACGGTTGGGGAAGCACATCGGTTGGCCGTAAACGTATCCGCTTATGTATGTACGCAGAGTGGAGCCATGCCTGAACTGCCGCACAGTCTGCTTGGAAGCATCCTGTAACCGACGGGTCGTTTAAATCCTCAGGACCTGAATACACAGGTTCTGAGGATGATCCGCCTCATGGAGAAATCAGGAAGAATATGCACTGGATTTTATCAAAGAAATCTCTTTTCCAATGGAAAGTTCACTCACAAAAGTGGTGTCATGACTGACTACAATCAAGGTTCCATGATATTCTTTCAAGATGGAACTCAGTAAGTCAACGTTCACAATGTCTATGTTGTTGGTAGGCTCGTCCGCAATGATTATGTCCGGCGTATTGCTGCTTACCATCAGGCAACAAAGTGCCAGTCGCATTCTTTCACCGCCACTCAGGCAAGCGCATTTCTTATCCCACATTTGTTGTGTGAACAGGAAACGGTTCAGGCATGTCTTTATCTCATGCTCTTGCATGGCTGTGCCGAATTCAGTGATTTGTTCCAGAATGGTCCGGTCGTTCCGAAGAAAGGAGTATTCCTGGTCCAGATAGACATAGTTCAGGTTGTCGGCCCTGCAAATAGACCCTTCCGTTGGATTTCTTAACCCCGCCATCAATTCAAGCAATGTGCTTTTACCGCTTCCGTTGGCGCCTGTCAGTTTTATGCGCTCTCCGCTGTAAACGATGAGATCCAAACCCTGCTCCCACAATGGTGGCATTCCGGCATAAGCGAAGTTAATCCCTTTTGCCTCTATCATCTTTCGTCCAAAATGGAGAGTGGAAGAATGGAAGTCTATCTTTATGGTGCTTGCATGGCTGATAGAAGACTTGATTGTCCGGATCTCCTCATTCATACTCTGAAGTTTCTCCTGTTTTACTTTGCTTAGCTTTGAAGTGGAGTTTTCCGCCCTGTTTTGCAGGTTTCCCATGGCAATGCGGGCTATACCTTTCTTTTCATTCCGCTTTTCTCCGCGTACATTGTGTTTCTGTTGGCGTTCCATTGCCTCCTTCGCTTCTTGCTTCGCCTTCTTCAACTCCTTTTGTCTGTTCTCCAGTTGCGCCGTCTTAGATCGGAGCTCCATATCTTTCCACTCCTTATAGGCATTATAATTCATGGGATAGAAATGAATGCCACCGATAGACATTTCATATATCTCCGACATCCGGTTCAGCAACTCCCTGTCGTGGCTGACAATAACTATTGTTCCGGGAAACTCGGCAATGAAATCGTACACCATTTCCCGTCCGGACAAATCCAGATGATTGGTAGGTTCATCCATTAAGGCCAGCCTTGGACGGTGCAATGTGATTCCTGCAAGAAAGACTTTCGTTTTTTCTCCTCCGCTTAACTTGCACATGGGCATATCCAACGAGACATGAGATAAATTCCACTTGCCGAGAGCTGATATGGCCTGTTCCTCTATATCCCATTTTTCATTCAGGCACGTGAGGTTTTCTTCTGAAACTTCTCCTTTCAATATGGCGTGCAAAGCATCCAGTTCCTTCGATATGTCAAGGGCTTCCGCCACTGTCAACCGATTGTATTGCCCCATATGTTGCGGAACGAAATAGGGAGTATCTTTCCAGATAATCGTACCGGACTCCGGTTTCAGCTTATGGGCCATTATCTGTAAAAGAGTTGATTTTCCAATGCCGTTTTCTCCAATGAGTGCGCATTTGGTATGGGAAGAGATGGAGAAATTTAAATTTTGAAAAAGGATTTCCTTGTCGGAGTGGATATATGTAAGATTCTGTATTTGAATACTCATGATAAATATAAAAAATAAAACAACATCGGCACAAATAAAAATTTGCGTCTTAACGTAGAAGATAACAGATGTGGAAGTTTTGTTTTTTTACATTCTCATGGGGCTGATTCAAAATCTCTGCAAAATTACAGTCTTTTTCTGAAAGTGCAAAATATCAATGGTATTTTGATGAAACGTAGGGGAACGTATCTTTGAAATGCGGGGGGGATGCTTTTGATCGTAAGAACGACATTTTCACCACAAGTTCTTCGTTTGTTTTCCGTATGACAAGTGTCTTCGCAAATTCCTTATTAACAAGCAACATAAAGACTTTCGCCCTTTTTATTAGCCTTTTCCAGAGATTATTTGTAAGTTTGCATAGACATTCGAATTCCTTTTTCCAAGAAGTAGATGATACGGTTGCATGGAGAGGAACCGGATGTGATAAACTGAAAACAAATGATGAGAACCAAAGAGGAAATAACTGGAAACTGGCTGGTGAGGTACACCAAAATGCCGCTCAATGAATTTGGAGAGTATATTCTCCTTACGAACTTCAATAATTATGTGGACCTGTTCTGCGAGCAGTGTGGAGTGAGTCCTGTAGGTTTTGGTGCCAATATGCGGGCCGCTACGGCCCTGGGCATAACGATGATCAATTTCGGCATTGGTAGCCCCAATGCCGCGCTGATCATGGATTTGCTGGCGGCGATACATCCCAAAGCCTGTCTTTTTCTGGGTAAGTGTGGTGGCATCTCCAACAAGACTCAACTGGGAGACTACATCCTGCCTTTGGCGGGAATACGTGGAGAGGGTACGTCGAATGATTACTTTCCTCCTGAGGTGCCGGCCCTTCCGGCTTTCATGCTGCAACGGGCTGTCTCTACGGCATTGCGCGACAATAGTTATGACTATTGGACCGGTACTGTCTATACCACAAACCGGCGTGTGTGGGAACACGACGAACGTTTCAAGAAATATTTGCGCGAGACGCGCGCCATGGCGGTGGACATGGAGACCGCGACGCTTTTTTCCTGCGGATTCTTCAACCATATCCCTACAGGTGCTTTGCTTCTGGTGTCGGACAATCCGATGGTTCCGGAAGGAATCAAGACGGAAGAGAGTGACAATAAGGTTACACAGAACTATGCCGCTGTTCATGTCCGTGTGGGTATCGAGGCCATGAAGCTGATTATGGGAGAGCGGAAGACGGTGAAGCATCTGAAGTACGACTGGTAAAATTACAGGAGAAGTAGTATGACGGTCTATCAGCCGACAAAGAAAAAAACGGCGCTTACTTATGAAACCATTATCCGCGATGTGCGCGGAGGGGACATAAAACCTGTCTATTATCTGATGGGGGAGGAAGGTTATTACATTGACCGGGTGGCAGACTTCATTGTAGCGACTTTGTTGCAGCCGGAGGAACGTGATTTCAATTTGATCACGCTTTTCGGAGCTGAGACGAATATAGAGACTGTTATCAACAGTGCCAAAGGATTTCCGATGGGGGCACAGCATCTCGTGGTCGTAGTAAAAGAGGCACAGAATCTCTCCGGTCTTGAACGTCTGGAATTTTATCTGCGCAATCCTCAGCCTTCGACAGTGCTTTTGTTTTGCCACAAAAACGGGGCATTGGACCGCCGGAAGAAAATTGCGACGCTCATAGAGAAGGCTGGTGTGCTTTATGAATCGAAAAAACTCTATGACAGCCAGCTCCCGGCTTTCATACGTGATTATCTCAAACGGAAACGTCTTGCAGTTGATCCTGTCGCTGCGGACGTGTTGGCGAGTTATGTTGGAGCTGATCTTAGTCGTCTGTCGGGAGAATTGGATAAACTGGTTCTTTCGCTTTCTTCGGGTGAAAAAACGGTCACTCTGGCATTGGTGGAAAGCAATATTGGCATCAGCAAGGATTTTAATATATTCGAGTTGCAGGACGCTTTGGTTCAGAAAGACGTATTGAAAGTAAATAGAATTGCGAATTATTTTGACAAGAATCCAAAGATTAATCCCATACAGAAAACACTTCCCGCCTTGTTTCGTTTCTATTCTCAGTTAATGTTGGCCTACTATGCTCCCGAAAAAACAGAGAGAGGAATTGCCGCTTGGCTGGGTTTGACTGACTGGCAGGTCCGCAAAAATATAATGCCGGCAATGCAACGCTATACTGGGACAAAGGTCATGAAAATTATCGGAGAGATAAGGCGGACAGATGCCCGGTCAAAAGGGGTGGGGAATCCTGGCACGGCCAATGGTGAACTCATGAAGGAACTTTTATTTTTTATGCTTCACTAATTTTGAGATACCGGAACCGGAAAAGAACAGGCCGGAGGTTCGTCAAGAACCTCCGGCCTGTTCTTTTCCGGTTGTCTTGTTGAGCATGCAAAATGAGGAGGGATAGGAGAGGGAGATTCTTTCGTGCAGGTCTGTTCGGTTTACAGATGGTTTGCCTGTATAGTGGATAAATAAGTTGAATCCGGACATATTTCAGTGAATTTTGAGCTTGTTTTAGGGTGAAAACTGTTCTGTGTAACTCGATTTTTTGAAGATTTTGGCCGGAAAATATACAATACCCTATTTTTTAGCCCCAGATTCTGTTTTTCAATATTTTTATTTTATTCATTGTGTAACAGTGTTTTATGAGTAATATGGCTTTCTGTGATTTTGATAAACGAGATAGCCTGCATAGTTGTGTGTTTCTGCTTCAATAGTGCAAGAAATCGGTAAATTCGGAACTGGAAACTTTAGAATTAGAAAATATTTACATTTACATTCATTTATCTACAAAGTAAATCGAGAACAAATCTAAATTGTAAAGTTCAAATTTAGAAATGCGTAAGTATGAAAAGTGTTGTCAATTATATATTTGTAAACGTAAATCCGTAAGATGTAAAAACATAAATGTATATTTATCCATATAGTTATTTCTTGCTACAATATATTAAAA
>VSQE01000039.1 GCA_009775705.1 Prevotellamassilia sp. | reverse complement strand
TTCCTCAGGGGAGAGACGGACCCCGAAATCGTTTCCAATCTAACGCAACGGAAACAATCCCGGAGGACGGGGGGAGTTTTCTTATCAATACTGACTCCCTCCGGTTTATTGAATTCATGATATGAAATTCTCCCCCTTCTTTGCAAGAGCAAGGAAGGGGGAGAAAAATTAATTGCCTGACTGTACGTGGTATGTCGTCTCAGCCGATGCGGACTTTTGCAATGAGTTTGCGCAGGGTGCCGTTTCCGATGACGGGAGCGTGAGCGTCCTCAGGGAAGGCAATGAGGCATTCTCCGGGGCGTACCTCCACGTAGGAATCGGCCGGTTCGGCGTAGAGTGCGAAATCCTCCTTTTCGTTGAAGGGGGCCAGCGAGGGCGAAGTCAGGCTGCCCAATGCTTTCCAGCCGATGATTTCGGTTCCACTGAGGGGGATGTGTACGTCAATGTAGCGGCGGTGTATTTCGAGTTTCTGCTCTTCGCACGTAAGAAGGCGTGCGTCGCTCACGTTGATGAAGAGCTTTTCTCCTTTCAGTTCGATGCGTCCCGCGGGAACGGTGCCGAGATCGTTCGTCTTTACGTAGTCGAAGAGTTCCTTCAGGAGCGGGTGGAGCGTTTCGATGCGACCGCAGTCGCGCAGGTTACAGAGTATCATGTGGGTGCCTGATTTTTATTTCGGGTTCTTCTTGCTGAGTTCTTCAAGGATCTGCCAGCACTGGAACAGGCCGCGCGGCACGTGGAAGCATCCTTTCCACTTTCCGCCTTTCAGGGGCAGCAACACCTCGCCTTGGCGGTTGAGGTAGCCGAACCATTCGGGATATTCGGGGTCGGCGAAATGGCTCCATACGTAATCGTGTACGCGCTCGAACCATTCCAGACAGCGTTTGTCGCCTGTGAGGCTGTAACCTTTCAGCATCGTGATGAGCGTCTCGATGTGTACCCACCAGAGTTTCTGGTCCCATTCCAACTGTTGTACGGGCCGTCCTAACCGGTCCATGAAGTAGTAGATGCCGCCGTATGTCTTGTCCCATCCGTATTCCGCTTCGTTGAGGGCTATCCGGACAGCTTTTTCGATAAGGTCCTGCCGGCCCATGCGCTTGCCCAGATCCATGATGAACCACATGGCTTCAATGGCGTGGCCGGGGTTAAGCAGACGTCCGTCAAAGCAGTTCACCATCTGGTTGTTCGTGCCGAGGTGTTCCACGATAAGTCCCAGTTCGGGACGGTAGAACACGTCCATCACTTCGTGTACGCAGGTGTCGATGGTGCGTTGCAGGAAGTCCGGTTCGAGGAGTGGTTCTATTTCGAGCGCCACGTTGCAGAGGATCATGGGCAGGGCGAAACTTTTGAGCGAGCGGGCACCTGCCGCAGCCTTGTTCCAGCGTCCCTTCGGGTTGTCTGTCTTGGAGAGTACGATGTCGAAGGTGCGTTTGGCGATGTTGGTATATTCGGCGTTTCCGGTGGCGATGCCCAGTTGCCCGAAAGCGATGACGGCGAACGTGTACGAGAAGATGTTGTACGGTTCCACCAAAGGATGGCCTTCGCGGTCGAGGGCGAAGTACCAGTTCAGGTTGCCGTCGTGTCCGTGCCGTTTCAGGAATTCCGCGCCCTGGATAGCGGCGTCGAGCCATTCCTGCCGGTGTTCCACCTTGTTATAGAGGGTGGCGAACATCCACACTTCGCGTCCCTGTAACCATACGAACTTGTCCGTGTCGAACACTTTCCCGTCGCGTTCCAGACAGGTGAAATATCCGCCGAACTCCGTGTCCTGAGATTTCGTGAGCCAGAAGGGCACTACTTTGTCCAGCAATTCCGCCTTGTACTGGGCGGCCAGTTTTTCGAAATCCATCATAGCTGTTTAAAAGAAATTTCTTGTTTTGACAAAAATAGAAAGAAACACAGGAACGGACAAGTTTTTTTGCGAAATAAATATGGGTGATATTTTCCTTGCGAAGGCAGGAAAAATGCGAATATCGAAAAAAAAGATTTCCGGATTTATGTCTCAGATGTAATATGTATATTTGCGGGACGAACGGAGAGGCGTTTTTTTCGGATAGATCCGCACGTGTCGCGTAAATATTTTGATTGCATTTACTCTAATTTCTAATCAATAAATCTCAAGCGTATGAAAAACAGACTGAGTACTCTTTTGCTGTGTTTTCTGATGGTTACGGCAGTTTTTGCCGACCTGCCGTTTAGGAATCACCGTTATGACGGTTTCAGGGTGTTGAAGGTGACGCCGGACAACATTGTGTTTGTGGGCAATAGTATCACCAACATGCACGAGTGGTGGGAGGCTTTCGACAATCCCGCCATCATCAACCGCGGAACTTCGGGAGCCGTTTCGGACGAACTGCTGGCCAATCTGGAATCGGTGATCGCCGGAAAGCCCAAAAAGATTTTCCTCATGATCGGCACGAACGATCTGGGAACAGCGGGCATCAACAATACGGAGCACGTGGTGGGAAATCTGGAAAAGATCCTGGACCGCATCCGTCACGAATCTCCCGCCACGGAGATTTATGTGCAGAGCATCCTGCCGTGTAACAAGGACCTGAATCTGCTGACCCGGACAAACGCGGCCATCGAGGAAACCTGCGGTCGGCACGAGGGAGTCACGTTCATCAATCTCTGGGACGACCTGATCGGTGTGCGCAACGGTCAGAACTCGTTGGACCGCCTGCATCTGCTGGCTTCGGGCTATCGCATCTGGTGCAAGAAGATCGCGCCATACGTGGGTTCGGACTGCGTCTATCAGGACAGCTACGAGAATCTGACTGCCGGTCTTGGCGGAAGCTACGGCATGCGGGCCAGCTATTTCGGCATGTTGCCGGTGAAGGCTACGGACGTGCTGATGATTGGTGACGGAACGGTTCACGGCGGCGAGTGGCGTGAACTGCTGCACTGTGACAAGGTGAAAAACCGCGGTACCGGCTGGGGCTATCCCGGTGCCGACATGGCAACGATACAGAAGGAGATCCCCGTGATTCTCACGGGCAACGGCAACAAGGAGGCTCCTGCCAAGATTTTCCTGTATGTCGGTGCTCAGGATGCCAACGGAAGCACGGACCTGAATGTCCTGAAAACCAGCTACGCCGGCATCATCACCGAAATCCGTAAGTACGCTCCGGCCACAAAGGTCCATATCATGTCCCTGCTACCCGTAAACAACGCTTCTACCAACAGCAACCGGGTGGTGCCTTTCAACGAAAAGCTGAAGGAGATCGCCGCGGCCCGCGAGAATGTGGAATACATTGATGTCTATACTTCCATGGTTGCCAACGGAGTGGCCAATACGGCCTATTTCAACGGAAACTATGTATGGGGCAAGGGCTATGCCAGACTGTCCCAGCTTCTGGCCCCCTATTTGCAGGAGGAGGGAGCCGTTGCCACTACGGACGAGGAAGCCGCTGCGATTTACGATACCTATGCAGCGCGCACTACGTTGATGCAGAACCTCGTTTCGGCCGCCGACCTCCGTTTCGGCGAGGGAGCGGGAACATACCCTTCCGACAAGAAGGCTGAAGTGGAAGTTGCTGTTGCGGCTGCCGAGGATCTCCTGAAACAGGAGAATCCCGCCGTTGCCGATATAACGGCTGCCGCGTCCCGGTTCAATTCCGTCATCCGAAACCTTCTTTCCTCCATCAACCAGCCCGCCCTGAGCGACGGCAGTACCGAGATCTGGCACCGCATTTTTACTCCCCTGCGCGGCAATCGTTATCTTACATCGAACGGCGAGGGTGCCGGCGTGACGGGTGAGGAGAAGAACCTGTTTGCCAAGAGTATGTGGAAATTCACGGTCCGCCAGGATGGAACGGTGAATATCATCAACCGCAACGACGGCTCATATCTCAATCCTTCGGCCAGCTATAATACGCAGATAGCCACTTCGGCTTCCGAACCTGCTAAAGGATGGCAGCTGGAATATGCCGCCACCTCAGGGTTGTACATCATTCACAGCGGAAAAGTGGAACTCAACCAGACACAAGCCGGACTGGGCTATAAAGTCTACAACTGGAGCGCTGGCGAAACCGGTACGGACCGCGATGATATGGGTTGTCAGTTTTGTGTGGAGGAGGTGGACTTTGAGCCTGTCACCGAACCCGATCCGCTGGACGAAGGATGGTACTCTTTCAGCGTTGCTACAGGATCGGACGCCACGATGCAGGGTTATGTGGAAAACGGAACCAATACCATCCTGAATGCCGAGACTGAATATAGGCAGACCGCTACGAATTTTTACCCTCTCAGGATAGGGGTCTGTCAGGCGGACAAGGCTCCTCTTGCCTGGCTGTATGTGACGAGAGTGAACAACATGTATCGCATCCAGACCCTGAACGGCCATACCGTCAACGAGAACTGCACTGCCAGCCGCGACCAGCAGCAGGCCCCCACTACTATCAGTGGAGTCGGGACCGTCTCCATTGACAAGTGGCACTACTATAATCCTGCCGACGGGGCCGAAAAGCCATACGTGGGCAAGTCCAGCGATTCGGGCAACACATTCGGCTATATCCGTATCAAGGATCAGGAACTGGCCGCATACGACCATTACGTCGTGTCCGTTACGGGTGCGCCCTTGGCCTCGGAGATCGGTCGCGATGTGAAACTCACCTGCACCCGCTCCGACTGTAAGGGTATTGCCGCCGTTTATGACCACGGCCATTTCTTCTTTCCGAAAGGCACGGCCGTGACCGCCGCCGATTTCACGGCCACTGTTGTCGAGAATCTGCCTTCCTCCGTCAGCATTGTCAAGGACACGATCTATGTGACCTATTCAGTTACTCATCCTGTGGCCGCACTGTTGGAAGAGGCTGAAACACTGCTCTCTCTTGCCGGCCCCGGCTATCCGCGTACGGAAAGCCAGGCCCGTGCCGCTCTGACGGAGGCGGTGGCCACCGCCTCCGTTGGTCCCGACAACGAGGAGACAGCCGCACCTTTGCGTACGGCCATCGCCAGCTTTCTTGCCGATACCGATCTTGAAATGCCGCAGGCCGGCAAGGCCTACACCCTGACCTGTGTGCAGAAGTCCGGAACGACCTATGCCTTCTGTGCCGCCGAAGACGGAAGCCTTTCCATTGCCGGTGCCGGTGTTCCCGCCTCCTCGTTGGGCAACAGGGCCGTTTTCGTGTGTGGTGAGAAGGACGGACGTTATTATTTTGTTTACGGCACGGGCAACTATCTGGTATGGAAGGGCCATCGCGAAGGTGCCAACAACAATAGCGGATATGTCGGAGAGTATGATGCCGGCCACTGTCTCTTCACCCTCGGTACGGGCAACGCCTACTCCTTTGGCACGTTCTGGATGCAGGCCCCCCGTGAGGATGTCACCAAGCAGGGAATATTTATCGTGACCTCTGGCGGAGAGTTCAACGCTTGGACTTCCGGTGTGGCCTGGACCGACACATATTCCAACCTGTTCCGTCTGGAAGAGGCGGACTACCCCAACACCGTCGGCACGGTCGTGTTGGAGGGCGAAAGCCGTGTCGGGGTATTCAGCGCCCCTTTCCCCACACTTCTGCCCGAAGGTGCCAAGGCTTACAGTGCCATGACCGATGGGAAGGAAGTCGGACTTCTTGAGATCGGAGGCAATGTGATTCCCGCCGCCACCGGTGTGGCCGTTGTGGGTCCGGCCGAAAGCTATGTTATGGTGCCTGCTGCCGGCAGTGCAGAAGTTCCGGCCGAGAACCTGCTCACTGCATCGGGAGCGGAAGGTGTTACGCTCGAAGCCGGAGTTCCCGCATATATCCTTACGGAGAAAGACGGTATCGCCTGCTTCACCCTTCTTGCCGACAGCCGTACCGTTGCTCCCAACAGCGCCTGGCTCACGGTTGCCGATACTGCCGATGCCTTGCGTGTGCGTCTGGGACGTGTCACCGGAATCGGTCAGATCCGTGAAAAAGCCGATGCCGATGCCGTTCTTTATGATCTTGGCGGACGCCGTGTAGAAAGCGCTTCCCGCGGCATCTATATCTCGGGCGGAAAGAAGATTTTCGTGAAATGACATTCCCTTTGTTGTGCCGGTTACAATTCCGGGCAACAAGCAATATCGACGATTCGGCTGCTGTTTTTCAGTAGTCGGATCGTTTTTCTATTACTGTCCTCCGCTGAACTTTTTTTGTGAAATACGTTTATGGGGGGACCGGTAAATAGAAATATTCCGCCGTTTTTTTACAAGGGGTGTAAAAAGTTTTACAAGGCATGTAAAAACTTTTACACCCCTTGTAAAATTTCATATTCTTATTTATTTCTTTCTTATGGTCAGCTGATAGATTCGCCGGACTGCGAAAATATGGTTGAAATCAGCCGGAAAAATCTGAATCAGGAAAAGTTCCACTTCTGACTTTCATAAGGCTGGAGTCAGATCTTTATGGTTTGGCAGACAGTAATATTCTTGCTTTTCCGGATGGACCGGAGCCGTAGACCTGCAAAAAAGGAATACAAATAAAGTCTAATTTAACAAAAAAGAGTTAACTTTACGCGCAAATATCTATAACTATGATTTCTCGTATTCTATCCGTTTTGCTTTTGCTTTTTCTTCCGGTTGCCGGAAGGACAGGGAACAAGCCTGCCGTGCAGGACAACAAGTATAACTTGGTCACATACCGTTCGTTGGCCCCGCTCGATGTGAGTGGCGGACAGGGACTTGCTGCCTCATTTTCGGGAAGAGCCGGCGACAATCTCATTATTGCCGGCGGTTGCAATTTTCCCGGTAAGCCGGCGGCCGAGGGCGGTGCGAAAATCTTCTACGATGACATCTTCGTGCTGAAGAACCCTACTTCCGGACACGATAGCTGGCGGCGGTCCGGCAAGTTGCCCCGTCCTGTGGCCTACGGCGTGGGTGTGAGCGTCAGGGATGGAGTGGTCTGCGTAGGCGGAACCGATGGTGTGCACAGTTCGAAAGACGTGTTCCTGCTTACGATGCAGGACGGTCTGGTAACCTATAAGTCTCTGCCTTCCCTTCCCGTAGGACTGGACAACATGGGCGGGGCATACGGCAACGGCTATATATACGTGGCAGGCGGACAGACCGATGGAGTGCCTTCCTATGCCGCATACCGGATGAAATATCCCGGCGGCAACAGATGGGAGCGCCTGCCCGATTTTTCCGGTTCGGCCCGTCTGCAACCGGCCGCCGCCGTGCAGAGCGGAACTACCAAGATGTGCTTCTATCTCATGGGCGGCTATTCCGTGCCTTTGGGAAGCACGGAGGGTACGGTCCATTTTGACGGACTCGTCTATGATCCCGATCTGCGGAAGTGGAGACATACCGCGCCCATCATGCCTGCCGGCCGCCGTGTGGCGCTGGTAGGAGCTTCCGCCGTAACGAGCGGCTGTGCCCATATCGTCTTTCTCGGCGGTGTGAATGATGAAATCTTCAGACAGGCTGTCAACCGTTCTGCTTTCATGCTTCAGGCACAGGAAGACAGAGACAACAAAAAACTGGCGGTGCTGCGGCAGGATTCGGCCGCTTACATGCACCATCCCGTATCCTGGTACCGTTTCAATGACGAACTGCTCATTTACCATACCGTTACCGATACGTGGGTGGTGGAGTCGCGTTCTCCCCTGCTGGCCCGCGCGGGTGCCGGAGTGGTTCCTTTCGACGGAGAGTGGATTGTCGTGGACGGAGAGAGCAAGCCCGGAGTACGGGCCACCGATGTCACGGCCGTCCGTATGAGTGTGCGGCCCCAGTTCGGCTGGCTCAACTGGACTGTTCTGGTTGCCTATTTGCTGGGCATGCTGGCGCTGGGCTATTACTTCATGCGTCGCGAGAACAGTTCGGAAGATTTCTTCAAGGGTGGCGGCCGCATTCCCTGGTGGGCCGCAGGCATCAGCATCTATGCCACTATGCTCAGTGCCATCACGTATATGGCCTATCCTGCCAAAGCCTATGCCACGGACTGGACTTACTATCCCATGCTCGTGACGATTCTTCTGGTGTCCTTTCCCGTAGTCCGCTACTATCTGCCGTTTTTCCGGCGGCTCAACGTGACGAGTGCCTACGAATATCTTGAGCGCCGTTTCAATGCCGCCACGCGTCTCATGGCCAGTGCCCTGTTCATCGTCTTCATGGTGGCCCGTATGGCCCTTGTCCTTTACCTGCCGTCGCTCGCCCTCACGGCCGTCACGGGCATCGACATCTATCTCTGCATTCTCCTCATGGGCATCATCACCATCGTCTATTGCACGATGGGCGGAGTCGAAGCCGTAGTCTGGGGAGATGTGGTGCAGGGGTTCATCTTGGTGGGCGGTGCCATCTTCTCCGTGGCCTATCTGGTGCTGGGCACCGAAGGTGGAGTGAACGGATTCATCGATATCGCCTCGACCGACGGTAAGTTCCGCCTGTTCGACTGGAGTCTGGACTATCGTTCCGCCACCTTCTGGGTTGTCATCATCGGCGGAATGGCCAACAACCTGATTTCCTACACTTCCGACCAGACCGTCATCCAGCGCTACCTCACCACGAAGGATGAAGGCAGCGCGCGCCGCAGCATCCTGTTCAATGGCGTGATGAGTGTTTTCGTTTCCGTGGCGTTCTTTGCCATCGGCGCCGGTCTCTACACTTTCTTCAAGACCCATCCTGCCGAACTGGATTATACGATGGCCAAGACCGACGTCATCTTCCCTCTTTTCATGATGAGCCAGCTGCCGGCCGGTATTGCCGGTTTGCTCATAGCCGCCATCTTTGCCGCTACGATGAGCACCATCTCCTCCAACATCAATTCTGTGGCCACGGCTTTCAGTGTTGACTTCTACCGGCGTTTCCGGCCCTCCGTGACGGATGCGGGCATGGTGTCCGTGGCACGTGGCGCCAGCATCGTGTCCGGTCTGCTGGGCATGGTCATCGCCTTATTCATGGCCACTTGGCAGATTCTTTCCCTGCTGGATTTCTTCCAGGAGATACTCGGACTTCTTTCCAGCGGACTGGGCGGATTGTTCCTGATGGGCATTTTCTTCCCGCGCATTGGCGGCAAAGCTGCCCTTACCGGTTTTGTATGTGGCGTGGTGGCGGTGTTCCTCGTTAAGAGTTTCACCGATGTGAGTTTCCTGCTTTACGGGTTCATCGGAATGGCCGTTTCCGTGACGGCGGCGCTGCTGGTTTCCCTTGTCCTGCCCGACCGTAACCGTCAGCCGGGTCTGACGTGGCGCACGCTGGACCGCGGGGAAGAGTAAGCCCTGTGTATCGTCCGGCCGGAGCCTTTCGGGCGGAAGTATTTTTGTCCTGGTATTTTTTTCACCCGATGAAAAAAATACCAGGACAAGGCATGAAAAAATCCCTGAATGTAGTCTGCAAAACCTTTTCCGTCCCGGAAAGGTGGCCGGCGGGTGAAGCCGGCCGTTGCAAAAGGCATGCTGCGCGTGGTTTCACTCCATGGGTTTGATTTTGGATTCGATGAAAGCGATCTCGTTGTCTGTCAGACCATATTTCGCATATAGTTCCGCATCTGTCCAGTGTCTGGAAAAATCCTGAAGCGGGACAAAGCGGTAGGTCTTGCCGGTGCCGTGCTGACTTATTTTTGCCAGACTCAATAAGAACCGTGCGAATTTTGTCTTCAAGTAATTGGAAAGATGAGTCGCCTTTCTTTGGGTGAGATCCAGTTCGGCCCCGACGGCGAGATAGGTTTCCGTACATATCGTACCGGGTTCTCCCACGAACGAATTCAGGTTGTCGTCGTTCAGTTCCGTCCCGATATTGTTGGATTCGGGCACATATACTTTCCATTTGTCAATCCATTCCCTGTGCGATTGTATCTCGGACAATTCGACATATCCCGTCCGGGCGGCTTTTCCATAACACAGGACAGGCTCTTTCATGTCTTTGTCGGTAGCGTGGAAAACAGAGGTCCTGATGATCTGGCTTTCAAATCCGAAAGGTTTCCGGGCCGATATCACCGTATTGATTGGTAGGAAGTCTTCCTTGTGCACAATCTTGTCCAAGATTCCGAGAGCTTGGCTGTCTCGTATGAAAATGTCCCAGTCATTTGTCTGTAGTGACCGCAATGCGGTGTATGAGCCTTTCTCATAGTGTGTGACCACCCTTACTTTTTGTTCCGTATTGTCATATTCGGTGTTTCGCATGAAATAGCAGACCCCTCCGCGGTTATTTGTATCCGGAAAAATGTCTTCGGGGTGCATGAAATCGTGCAGATCGGAAATATGCCTGTCGCTCAGCATGGCAGATCTGAACTCGTCCAATCCTTTTCCGCCGGACATCCAGCGGGATGGTATGATAACGCATAAGTAAGTAGGGCTTATCTCCTTGGATACGTTGACAAAATGGTTGTAGATTGGTCTTGCGCTGGCTCCTGCGCCTCCGTCATCTTCCTGATACGGCGGATTGCCGATAATCACATCGAATTTCATATCTGTCAGTTTCTTTATTATCTTTCCGTTGTCTTTGCCGATAAGGTCATACGACGTAAAACCGGTAAAAATGTTTTCAACAGGCATTTCGAGCAGGGAGTAGATTTTGCGTGTGAACTCATAGGCCAATTCCGAGGTGGGGACGGAGTACATTCTTGTTTTGATTTTTTCTCCGAACCTTTTGTACAAAGCGATGGAAAACTCTCCCTGCTTGGATGCAATATCGAGAAATTTTGCATTTTCCATCCCTTCCGGCATATCTGGCGGCAGGGCGGACACCATTTCATCGGCAATTTTTGCTGGTGTGACGATTTCCGAATCCGACAAACGTTTGAACTTGTGCATGGCTATTCCAGCTCGTTCTATGGGATGAAGAGCGGTGTCGGAAATCAGGTCATTGGTGTTTTCGATTTTGTAGTCTAATTTCTGTAATACGAACGGGTTGCTCTTGTGCTGGACCAGATTCAGGATATTGATGTCCAGACCGAGGTGTCTGGCAATACGCCGGTTATCCTGTGTTGCAGGAATCTGTACAATCACGTCTTCCAATGATTTGACAGTCGATTCGGTCAGGAATGCAAAGAAGAGAATCCGTGCATAATAGGCCGTCAGTCGTTTTTCGAGTTTTCCATTTTCTATTTCTATGTTGCCGGCCGGTTGTCGGGAAGAGTCAGGTTGTGTGTCCGGATCATCAGTTATGTCGGGGATTTCCATGTCGTCACCCTTTCCCTCTGACGGTTTTATTTGTAAGCCGTTTTTTGAACCGATCGGAGCTATGTTCCGGATTACTTTGAGAATGTCGGCGTCCTCCAGCAGTGTGCCGTCTGCCGGAATTTCCGCCGCATCTTCCAGAATACTGCGATGGCGTGAATATTTTCGGACGGCATCGGTAATATTTGCGGGTGTAGCCTTCTGCAATCTGTTTTTGTTCAGAACGATGATGGGCGAAACCGACAATTCCTTTGCGATACGTTCTTTCAACCGGGCATTGCCTTGTGTCTCCGTGTTGACATTATAGAACTGGGACCTCAGTTCCTGTAAGAGGAACATGCGGTTCGGGTCGAAATCCACCAGCAAGGTCTGGGGCTTCATGTTGTATTTGATGATTTTTCCGCTCTCGTCCTTGAAAGTTTTGATATATTGGTTTTGCAACCGGAATATTGCCTGATCATATTCCTGCGGCGAGGCTGTTCCTTTGAGATAAAGCATGGTGTCCCATTGCGGTACGGTTGTGCCTGTGAGCATTCGGTTGACGGTCAATGTCAGAGTCTTTTGTTAAGGGCCTCACACTCTTTGATTGTGCGCTTGATGTCGTCTGTGCTTTGGTATCTGGTCACCTCGTCAAACCCTGCGATATTTAGGATTTCGTATTCGCCGAGATTCTTGAATCTGTCTTTGTTTTCTTGTATTAGTGCCGAGACTGCATCGCACGAGGCGCGGAACGGCAGCACGCAGACGATGTGCCGGCACATCTTTCCTTCCTTGATTCTGGCATAGTCGAGAAAACCGAGCAGGTTCTCGTCCTCTTTCGTCCCGTCAATTGTTTCCAGTAAGTCCAGAATCTCGTTTCTGTACGTGAGTTGCCGGTGGCTGCCGTTTGCCTGAGGAGACATTGACAGCGGCCGGAATAACTCGGAGAAAGCGAATGTTATACCGATCTTGCGCAGTTCTTCCATCTTTCTCCTTGAGGAGGAGTTGGGATTGAAGGCAAAACGAATCATTTGTGGGAATCCGTAGTAAGGATTTTCCCATTCGTCACAGCTGTCCTCTTTCAGATGCTCGTTATCCCATTGCCGCTGGGCATCGGTAATGTCCGTAAATGAAACAGAGGCTATGATGTCTTCTTTCCGGAATTCATCGCCCATCAGTATGCGATAGGGAGTTCCGGACAAGTGCAGCCGGATTCCTGACTTTAATACTTTGACGGCCTCCTCGGCCTTGTCGAGGGTATCGAATCCGTCAATGTATTTTAGTTCTTTTGCTATCTCCGATTTGCTGAGGCGTTGCTCCTGCAAAACCTTTCCGTAGGAGGCTCCGCGAGCGCCGAAATGCGTCTCGTCAACAATCAGCAGGTCGATCTTCCGTTGGAAGATCTCTTTGTGCCGGGCCTTGATGTCATCACCTTGCAAGTCCTGTAAAGTCAGGAACAATGCTACTTTTTTTCCTGCTGCCAGTGTCTTGGCAATGACCGTTTCGTCTTGTTGCAACGATTCGTTGTCTATGTATTTGTAGCCGGAAAAATAGATGTGGCTCTCGATGGTCTTTTTCCATTCCTTTCTAACATCGGCTTTTGCCGAAACGACAACAACTGTTTTTGCGTTCATCTCTTTGGCGCAGCACATTGCCGTAAACGATTTTCCGAATCGCATGACAGCATACATCAACAGTTTTGTGTGTCCGGCGGCAACTGCCGTTTTGAAATCATTGATGACCTGCTGTTGGTTGGTGCGTGGAGGATAGTTTTCCGTCCGCTTGTAGGTAAATGTCTGTGGCAGGCGGTCGGGAGTATAGAATTGGTATTTCCCGTTTTTTTCGTGAGCGCTCTGAAAAATGTCTGTCATTGCCTCTTTCAGGTCAGCTGTCGTCGCTCCTTCGAAGAATTCGTTGGAATAGTAGGGAAGATTATGGAAGGTGTCAGGTTGCAGGCGGGTCCGTCCTTTCTCGTGTATCAGGAAAGAGTGGACGGAAAAATCTCGGAAAACGGTGTTTTCGTCAATCAGGGCCGTATGTTCGTATTGTCGGATCAGATTGGGGAATATCTTTTTCCATTCTTCCAGCCGCACACGCACACCGCGCGAAGTGTCCCCGACTTTCAAATAGTTCGGGACAGTTCCCGTTGAAAACGCATAGATATGTGGATCAACCCGCCCGATGATTATATTGTCGAGAAGTGTCGTGTCTTTTTTTGCGGCTGCACTTTCCATTGTGGTCACTTTTTTTCGAGCAATGAGATAAAAGTCACAACCTCGTCATTGCTCCAGTCTTTGATTTTGCAGTAAATGCCATTATGCTTGTGTATATTGTTTTTCCTGCAACCTTCACATTCCAGGACCGTCTCGCTTGTGTCGAACAGGCCTCGTACTGTTTTTCTGATGTTCCGGCAACTGTCCGGAATCACTCCTTTCATTCCGTCCATCTGCCAGATGTTCCACGAGATGATACAGGCGATGTGTCGCAGTGGTCCGAGTGGTGGTTCCTGGTTGAACTTAGCTTTGTAGTAGTCAATGAAAGTGTAGAGCAATGCCTCGCGGGCAAGGAAAAGGTTGTCGCCCTGCCACTCATAGCCATAGGTGCTCGTATAGGCGGCTCGGGCGGCTTTGAGCCATTCGTCAGATGTCTGCGTATTTTCTCCGACGATGCGGAGTTTCCTGTCGAGCAGACCGATTCGGAGCCCCGTAGGGATGGGTTCTCCGGTCACTGTGTCGTATCTGCTTACCAGAAACGGAGCTTCGCCGCAGGTTATTTCCAGGCGATTTTCGTGGATATAGTCGTGCCATGTCTTGTTTTCCGGGAATGTGATTGTTCCTTTTGCCGGAATCCACGAATGCGGACCGTTGGGAGGATCCACCTCCGTGTTGAACACATTTTTCCTGCCGAACCATGCATTGTCTATCAGATTGTTTTGCTTGTTGCATATCCACGACGGTGTGAAGACCTCCGCCATCTCACGGCTGCGTTGCTGTTGCATTTCGCGGCTTTTGATTGCGCGGGGTTTGATGACATTTCCGTTTATTCCTGTTATCGACTCTATCGTGATCGGGTCGGCATACTGATAGCCTGTCCCCAGATCGGTATAGTTGTTTGTGGCCCAGAAGATGTTGACTTGATTGTCCTCAGTGCTTAACGTCTGGTCCTTGAGCAATGTAGAGAGCAGTTCGGGCGACTGCTTGAAAATGTCATTTTCTTGTATGTCGGGCTGAAACGCACTCATGTTCACTATTGTCTCCTGGTTTTACTTATTGTTTTTGTTTTATTTCCTGTGCTTGTTTCAACCATACAGCCTGTGCCTGTCGTGATGTCGGACGCTATGGTGGTGTTGCGTGTCCGCGGCTATTTGCCCAGCAGGATGCGTTTGATGTCGTTCAGTTTGTTCAGGGCGTCTACGGGGGTGAGGGTGTTGATGTCGAGATGCAGGATCTCATCGCGGATCTGTTTCAGGACAGGGTCGTCCAACTGGAACATGCTGAGTTGCATTCCCGCCTTGTCCGTCGTTGCGGCTGAGGAAGGAAGCTGGATGTTGCCGTGTCCGCCGGCCGATTCGAGCTGGTGCAGAACGTCCTCGGCACGGTGCACGATGCCTTGCGGCATACCGGCCAGCCGCGCCACGTGGATGCCGAAGGAGTGTTCCGACCCTCCGCGGGCCAGTTTGCGCAGGAAGACGATGCGGCCACTGTGTTCGCGCACCGAGACGTTCCAGTTCTTCACGCGCGGAAAGAGTTTCTCCATCTCGTTCAGTTCGTGATAGTGGGTGGCGAAGAGGGTGCGGGCGGGAGCCTTGCGGTTTTCGTGGATGTGTTCCACGATGGACCAGGCGATGGAGATACCGTCGTAGGTAGAGGTGCCGCGTCCCAGTTCGTCGAAGAGGACCAGGCTGCGCGGGGTCAGGTTGTTCATGATGTTGGCCGCCTCGCTCATCTCCACCATGAAAGTACTTTCGCCCACGGAGATGTTATCGCTGGCGCCGACGCGGGTGAAGATCTTGTCCACCAGCCCGATGCGGGCGCTGTCGGCCGGCACGAACGAGCCGGTCTGTGCCAGCAGGGTAATGAGGGCCGTCTGTCGAAGCAGGGCGCTCTTTCCCGCCATGTTGGGACCGGTGATGATGATGATCTGCTGCTTCTCCGTGTCCAGTGTCACGTCGTTGGCCACGTATTCCTCGCCCGGCGGCATCAGGGTCTCGATGACCGGATGGCGGCCGCCGCGGATGTCGAGTGTCAGGCTCTCGTCCACGACGGGGCGCACGTAGCGGTGCTCTTCGGCCACGGTGGCCAGCGAGTGCAGGCAGTCCAGTGCGGAGAGTGTGGCGGCGTTCTGTTGCAGCGGTTCGATGAAGGTGGCCGCCTTTTGCAGCAGTTCGTTGAAGAGGCGTATTTCCAGTGCCAGGATCTTGTCTTCGGCGCCCAGGATCTTTTCCTCGTATTCCTTCAGTTCCTGTGTGATGTAGCGTTCCGCCTGCGCCAGTGTCTGCTTGCGTATCCACTCCTGCGGCACCTTGTCCTTGTAGGTGTTTCTCACTTCGATGTAGTAGCCGAAGATATTGTTGAATCCTATCTTCAGGCTGGGAATGCCTGTGGCCTCGCTTTCGCGTTGCTGGATTTTCAGGAGATAGTCCTTTCCGGAAGTGGAGATGGCCCTCATCTCGTCCAGTTCGGCGTTCACTCCTGCGGCTATTACGCCGCCTTTGGCCACGAGCACGGGCGGTTCGGAGCGCAGGGTGTGCAGCAGGAGGCCGTGTAGCTCCTCGCAGTTGTCCAGCCTGTCGGTCAGTGCCCTGATGTTCCGGTCGTGGGAATGTTCGCAGGCTTTCCGGATGGCGGACACGCTTTCGAGCGCCACGCGCAGCTGTTGCATTTCCCGCGGATTGGCGCGGCCCACGGCCACTTTCGAGACGATGCGTTCCACATCGCCCGCCTTTTCCAGTTCGAGCCGGCACAGTTCCCGGAATTCCGGTTCCCGGAAAAAGTATTCCACGCCATCCTGCCGCCGCCGTATCTCTTTCAGGCTGCGCAGGGGGAACATCAGCCAGCGGTAGAGCTGGCGTGCGCCCATCGGGGTGAGGGTACGGTCCATGACGGAGAGCAAGGATCTGCCTCCCTCGTTCATGGCGCTTACCAGTTCCAGGTTGCGTGTGGTGAATTTGTCCAGGCGCACGAAGTGGTCCTCTTCGATGCGCCGCAGTGTCGTGATGTGTCCGATGTGCGTGTGCTGCGTCAGTTCCAGATAGGCAAGGATGGCTCCCGCCGCCGTGACCGCCGTTTCCAGATGGTCCACGCCGAAGCCTTTCAGGTTCTTCACCTCGAAATGGCGCAGCAGCTTGTCTCGTGCGGCGGTTTCGCCGAAGGCCCAGTCCTCCATTTCGTAGACAAAGTACTTGTTGCCGAAAAGGCTCTCCAGCCGTCCTTTCAGCCCCCTTTCCACCAGAATTTCCTTCGGGCTGAAGCCCGAAAGCAATTTGTCGGTGTACTCCGCCGTGCCTTCGGCCACGAGGAATTCGCCTGTCGAGATGTCGAGCAGTGCCAGGCCTACGGCTCCGCGTCCGAAGTGGAGAGAGGCCAGAAAGTTGTTTTCCCGGCTATTGAGCACGTTGTCGCCCATCGCCACTCCCGGGGTGACCAGTTCGGTAATGCCGCGCCGCACCAGTTTTTTCGTCAGTTTGGGATCTTCCAGCTGGTCGCAGATGGCCACGCGGTAGCCGGCGCGGATGAAGCGTGGCAGATAGGTGTCGAGGGCATGGTGCGGGAAACCTGCCATCTCTGTTGCCGCTGTCTGCGCTCCCTTGCTGCTGCGGCGGGTCAGGGTGATGCCCAGCACCTGCGATGCCGTCACGGCATCGTCACAGTAGGTCTCGTAAAAGTCGCCGCAGCGGAAGAGCAGAATCGCGTCGGGATGCTGTTTCTTCAAGTCGTGAAACTGCCTCATCATCGGGGTCAGTTCGTCCTTTTCCTTTGCCATCTTCTTAGTCTTTTTTGTGTGGCAAAGATACGCATTTTTTCGGGATGGGCCGGAGTCTCAGGGCCGGCCGGCCTTCGGACCCGTTTTCATTTTGTCCGGAAAAGAAACCTGTATGTGTGATTTTTCACTGTTTTCCGGCCGGAGGGACTATACAATTATAGTTTTTTGCAGGTGTTTGTTGTCTTTTTGCCCGAAGATTATTGTAACTTTGCGGCCAAGTAAAAAAAGAAAAACAAAATGGAAAAAGTTGACATTCTGGATCTGAAAATATTGCAGATCATTTCGGTCAATGCCCGGATTCCTTTCAAAGACGTGGCACAGGTGTGCGGTGTCTCGCGGGCAGCCATCCATCAGCGGGTACAGCGGCTCATTGAATCGGGAGTCATTACCGGCTCGGGCTATCATGTTTATCCCAAGCACATCGGTTACAGCACCTGCACCTACGTCGGTATCAAACTGGAAAGAGGGTCGATGTACAAGAACGTGTCGGCCGAGCTGGAAAAGATTCCCGAGATCATCGAATGCCATTTCACGACCGGTCCCTACACCATGCTCGTGAAACTCTATTCGCGCGACAACGAACATCTCATGGACTTGCTTAACAACAGGATTCAGGGTATTCCCGGAGTCATCTCCACCGAGACGCTCATTTCTCTCGAACAGAGCATCAACCGCGAGGTGCCCATCATTCTGCCCGACGGTAGCAGGGAGGAGTGTGCCTCCGCCCTCTGTGCCGATGGCGAACTCTGTGACGGCGAGGGTACCGGAGAGGAAGCGGACGGTTCCTGCACCGCTTTCCGGCCGGGCCGCCGGAAAACCGTCAAACGCTGAGCACCATGGACGGATTGCATTTTCAGGGGCTCCTGCTGGGGCTGGCCACATTCCTTGTCATCGGGATTTTCCATCCCATCGTGATCAAGACGGAGTACTATTTCGGCACACGTCCCTGGTGGGTCTTTCTGCTGGTAGGGATAGGCGGTGCCGTCGGCGCGCTTTTCATTGCCGATGTGTTCTGGAGCGCCTTGGCGGGTATCGTAGGCTTTTCCTCTCTCTGGACCATCAAGGAGCTTTTCGAGCAGGAACAGAGAGTGGAGAAAGGCTGGTTTCCGCGCAATCCGAAGCGGAAAAAGTAGCGTCTTCCGGCCTTTGCGGCAGTTTCCGCATGGCCTGTATATGGATATAACTGTATATGCAGATGACAATCGAAAATTTGGATTTCAATATCGCCTATTCCGAGACCACCGGCCATTTTCCCAACCATACGGCCCGGCCCGTGATAGGCATCAGCGGCAATCTGGGCGACCGGGGCTGTGAACTGGCCGAAGGATACTATCGCAGTGTCGAGGTGGCCGGAGGCATACCCGTTGTGATTCCCGTCACGGACAACCGCCCGTTGCTGCTTTCCCTGCTCGACCGCATCGACGGCCTCCTGCTGTCGGGTGGCGGCGACATCAATCCGCTGCTGTTGGGCGAAGACCCCTGTCCCGCGCTGGGCAGCGTCACGCCGGAGCGCGACCGCATGGAACTGTTGCTGGCGCGTCTGGCCTTCGACCGCCAGATACCCATCCTCGGTATCTGTCGGGGCATGCAGGTCCTGACGGCCGCACTGGGTGGCCGCATCCATCAGGATCTGGCAACGGCCATGCCCGGCGCACCGCTTCTCAAGCACAGCCAGCAGATGGCACGCGGAGCGGCTTCCCACCGGGTCACGGCCGAGGCAGATTCCATAGTGGCGCAGCTGCTCGGGACGGAGTTCTGTGTCAATTCCTTCCACCATCAGGGAGTGGCCGATGCTGGGCCGCTCCTGCGTGTCACGGCCCGTGCTGCCGACGGTGTGGCCGAGGCCGTGGAAAGCAACGAGATGAAGAGCGTTGTGGGAGTGCAGTGGCACCCCGAGTGCTTCCTGCTTGAAAACGACAAGACCATGATGCCCCTGTTCCGCTATTTCGTGGAAGAGGCCGAAAAATACCGTCAGGTGTGCGAAGTGCACCGTCAGGTCCTCACGCTCGACTCGCATTGCGACACCCCGATGCTTTTCGATCGCGGATATTCGCCCGACCGGCGCGACCCTCGGGCACTGGTCGATTTGCACAAGATGACCGAAGGACGGCTCGATGCCGTTGTCATGGCGGCCTATCTGCCGCAGGGCGGCCGCTCCGGCCTGGAACTGGCTGCGGCTACGGAGCGCACGGACCGCATTCTGGCTTCCGTGCGGCAGGCGGTGCGGCAATGTCACGGTCTTTCGCTGGCCCTCACCCCCAAAGCGCTTTTCCAGGCCAAGACCATCGGGAAGAAATCCGTTCTTTTGGGTATAGAGAACGGCTATGCCATCGGGCGCGACCTGAGCAACATCGAGCGCTACCGTTACGAGGGGGTCGTCTACATGACGCTCTGTCACAACGGAGACAACGACATTTGCGACTCGGCGGTGCGCTCGCAGCGCGAGCACGGCGGTCTGAGCGACTTCGGACGTTCCGTGGTGGCCGAGATGAACCGCACGGGCATGATGGTGGACCTCTCCCATGCTTCCGAAGAGACTTTCTACGACGTTCTCTCTCTTAGCTGCCAGCCCGTCATCTGCTCCCATTCGTCGTCGCGTGCCCTGTGCAACCATCCGCGCAACCTCTCCGACGACCAGCTCCGCAGTCTTGCCGCCCGCGGCGGCGTGGCGCAGGCCACCTTCTACCACGGTTTCCTGCGCGAGGAGGGCGAGGCCACTGTCTGCGATGTTGTGCGCCACATCATGCACATGGTCGAGGTGGCCGGTATAGACCATGTAGGCATCGGCTCCGATTTTGACGGAGACGGCGGTGTGCTCGGTCTCTCCTCGGCGGCCGAGATGACCCGTCTCACGCGCATGCTCATGGCCGAAGGCCTTGCCGTGAAGCATCTGCGCAAGCTTTGGGGCGGCAACTTTATCCGTGTGATGAGTCAGGTGCAGTTTGCCGGTTCGGTCAAGAACAACACGATGAATGATTTCTGAGCGTCTTATCCATAATCTTTTATTACGATGAGAAAAAACAAACTTTCCGTCCTGCCCGCCCTGTTGCTGGCGGCGGGTGCGTTGCTGGCGGGCTGCGGCAACAAACCGGCAGCCGGCGGTGCCGGCGCGGTCGATGCCGATACCCTTTCCGCCACGGCGGTGCGCTTTGATGCCGATTCGGCACTGGCCTTCGTGAAACGGCAGTGCGACTTCGGTCCCCGTGTGCCCGATTCCGAGGCCCATCGTCTTTGCGGTGATTACATTGCCGCGAAGTTCCGGAGCTATGGTCTTGTGGTGACCGAGCAGAATACCACGGTCACGGGATGGGACGGAAAACGTCTGGGCTGCCGCAACATCATCGCCGCCTATCGTCCCGAGCTGGCCGACCGTGTCATTGTATGCGCCCATTGGGACAGCCGTCCCTGGGCCGATGCCGATCCCGATTCCGCCAACCACCGCACCCCCGTCATGGCTGCCAACGACGGAGCCAGCGGAGTGGCCGTGATGCTGGAGTTGGCCCGCCTGATGCGGGAGTTGAAACCGGCCGTGGGCGTTGACTTCATCTGTTTCGATATGGAGGACTACGGCGCCCCCTACTGGGCAGAGCAGACGGACGAAGGCAACGACTGGTGTCTCGGCTCGCAATACTGGTCGGCCCATCCCCACAAGGAGGGCTACAAGGCCCGTTTCGGCATCCTGCTCGACATGGTGGGCGGAGCCGGCGCACGTTTCTGCTACGAGGGCTTCTCGCTCCAGTATGCCCGCGACGTGGTGGGCAAGATATGGGCCGCCGCCGCTACGGCGGGCAAGTCGGAGTTTTTCCCGTCCGAAGACGGAACATACGCGCAGGATGACCACAAGCCGATGAACGAGGTGGCCGGAATCCCCACCGTAGACATCATCCCGTTCCACGGCTACGGCGAGCGTTCGTTCGGACCTACGTGGCACACTGTCAGCGACACGCCCGAGAACATTTCCACCGCCACGCTCGAAGCCGTGGGGCAGACGGTGCTTCAGGTGCTCTCCGAGGAGAAATGAGAAGATAGAAACGTATATACCATTGCAAACCTACAACAGAATAGACCGAATATAAGATATGACCATCGACGAATTGCAGAAGGAAGTGATAGAGGAGTTCTTGGAGATAGACGACTGGATGGACCGTTACCAGATGCTGATAGATCTGGGAGAAGAGCAGGAGCCTCTGCCCGAAGAGGAAAAGACAGAGCAGAACCTGATAGACGGTTGCCAGAGCCGCGTATGGCTGGTGTGTGAGGAGCGGGACGGCCGTCTTGTTTTCCGGGCCGAGAGCGACGCGCTCATCGTGAAAGGCATCGTGGCCTTGCTCGTCCGGGTGCTGAGCGGGCATACGCCGCAGGAAATCCTCGATGCCGACCTTTATTTTATCCGCGAGATAGGGCTGACCGATCACCTCACTCCCACGCGCAGCAACGGCCTGCTGGCCATGGTGAAACAGATGCGTCTGTATGCCCTGGCCTGTTCTGCGAACTGAGGCTCCGACACCCTTGCGCAAGGACCTGAAAAAACGCTTCCGGATCATCCTCCGGAAGCGTTTTTTCAGGTCCTTTTTATTTTAGATTTTCATCGGTTTGACTTAACCAATTGAAGAATAAACTTTTAGCGAATTATTTGAGAAGTAGTGGTAACGAGTTTGCAACCGTGCAAATTTCAGCGATTTGCGGTGCTATGCTGTCAAATAACTTTCTAAATGTAAAAATACAAAATAGACTTGAATTCAAGTCTATTTTGTATGATTTGTTTAAGTACATGACAAAAATTTGAAAACATCGAATTTTGTGGTATAAGTCGGACGCAGAAGTATTGTTGAAATCTCCTCCAAACCATACTTGACAAGCGACTTTGCCTTTCTTCCAT
>VSQE01000038.1 GCA_009775705.1 Prevotellamassilia sp. | reverse complement strand
TCAGATATATAATCTGTTTTATTTATGCTTATTGAATAAAATGAAAGGAAATTTCGGCATAGGGCTTAAAATTGAAGAAAATTCACTTTGATATTATATAGTTATATTCAGATAACCAGTATATTTATGTAATTTATTGTAGGAGTTTAGAGGGTTGATTCTCCAATCAACATTCGTAAATGTATATATATCATGAATGCTTCTTTAGTGGTTTATTAAATTGTAAATTTTCAAATCTTGATTAGCTTTTGACTTTGTTATTTACAATTGTTGTCTATATGAAAAAGTTTTTTTACTTTTGTATATCCTTTGGTGGAATGGGGTTTTTATTGGATTTTGGGCATCGATGTCCTGATCCGTATAAAAAAATCGTTTTTTAGAGATGACGGGTTGGGCGGAATGGAAATTTGTTCCCAAAGTTCTGCTGAGTGAGAAGGGTACACCGATGATAGAATTATGACTGAGTAAAACGAAAAGTATATATATGAAAGAACGAATCAGGCAGGTCATGGAACAGGCAGGAATGTTGCAGCAAGATTTTGCAATGAAGTTGGGAATTTCTCCGGCATCATTGTCGAGTATTTTTAAGGGACGGACGAAGCCGACCAATAATCATGTGCAGGCCATTCACCGTGCATTTCCTCAAGTAAATGTGAACTGGCTGCTTTTTGGTGAAGGAGAAATGCAGGAGCGTCTGCCCGAGACTGATGGCGGGGAGGCGGAATTGCCTGCATCCGTCAGTCATCTTGATGGAGGTGTGAGGAATACAGAAAGCATGAACGGAGGTGGAATGTCTTTGATGTTTGAGGACGATCCGTTGTATGATCTTCCTGCTGCCGGGGAGACTTCCTGCCAGCAGCCGGTTAATTCCCGATGCGAGAAGCCAACAAACAGAAGAGCGGGTGGCAGTGTTGAGAATAATGTGAAAAATATTGACAAATATATTCGTAAGATTAAAGAAATCCGCGTTTTTTTCGATGATGGAACATACGAGGCGTTTGTCCCGTCCGGCAAATGAGGGTCAGACCGGTCAGATAGATCTCTGAAAAAGGATTTCTTCGTATAGAGCCGCGGCATCGCGGCTCTATTATGGTTCTGCCGTTTTCGGAAGTGTGCAGTTATAAATAAAGGCATGTAAAAGTTTATTCCGGGTACCCTGTGAATGCTGCATCCATAGCATCTACGTCAGTACCCATATAGTTTTATGTTACTGTCCGCAGAACTTTTTAGTGGAATATGTTTATGGGGACCGGCAAATAGAAATATCTCGCCGTTTTTTTACAAGGCGTGTCAAAACTTTTACAAGGCATGTAAAACTTTTTACATGCCTTGTAAAAATTTCATATACTCATTTCTTATGTCTTATGGTCTGTTGATAAAATCGCCGGAGCGCGAAAAAAATATAGTTGAAATCGGCTGGAAATACCTGAATCAGGAAAAGTTCCTCCATCAACCCGATGCAGACCTTCAAATCATGTTTACTGAGGCCGCAGACTCTCCGCCGAAAGCCTTGAATGTTAAAGAGGAGGCTTGTCAGACGCAAAAAAATAAGCAAAATTTCTGACTTTCATGAATTTGGAATGAAATCTTTATGGTTTGGCGGACAGTAATAATAGTTTTATTCTGATGGTGGCTCCGAAGCTGTTCCCGATTGTGAACCATCGAAAAATGCACTCTGGAGAATCATCGCTCCAGAGTGCATTTCTGTTGTTTTTCCTGCTGTCTGTGGGCCGGTTTTTACTTTCCGGTGGCTTCGATCACGAAAGTGAAAGTCTGGTCGGAATATGGAATCCGATATTTAGAGAGCGGCCAGGCTCCCCATGAGTCGATGCAGCCGAGGCCCATCTGGCGGTCGGATATGTGTACGGCGGTGAAGGGACGGGAAGTCAGATCGCCTGAGTGGGACTGGTGTGCATCCTTTTGCGGTCCGTCGTCCAGATCCTCTGTAAGGTAGTTCAGTGAACTGCATTCCAGCGGTGCGGAGATACCGTAGAACTTCAATCCTTTTCCGCTGTTTTCATCCAGAACTTCCCACCAGCGTATGTCCGTATGGTTCCCGCTCTCCTGTGGGCGTACATAGCCCCAGTACTGGTCGGAGACGTTCTGGGTGTAAAGCCCGATGAATTCCGAGTCGTGGCGGTCGATGTAGTTTTCTACGGGACCGCGGCCGTAATAGCGGATGCGGCGGAATGTTTCCGGCATTACCAGCTGCATGCCGAAGCGTGGAAGTTGTGGCTGCTGTTGTGCGTTTTCGTCAACGTCGAGTTTCTGATTGATGATGAGCTTGCCGTCCGCCGTAAGCGTGTAGGCCAGTTGCAGGTTGGCTTTCACTCCCGGCATCTCGTAGCGTGCGGTTACGGTGTGCATGCCGCCTTTTGCCGAATCAGTGAGTGATATCAGTTTCATCTCGGGCTGTTTCCATGCAGCCAGTTTGTGCTGGATGCCGGCTCCGTAATCGTTATCGGTAGTGGCGCGCCAGAAGTCGGGTTTCAGGGAGAATCCTTTCTCGAACACCGGCTGTCCGTCAATGTCGAGATAGTCCATCCATCCCGTATTTTTGTTGAATGTAATGCTCATGCGGCCGGCCGAGAGCGTGAGGCAGGCCAGCTGCTCTTCTTTCAGCACACCGGCCGAAGCGGTAGGTGCCGGTTGCACGTCGGTGGCAGAAGCAAAACGGTAGGGAGTGAGTATAAACTGTTGGCGGGCGATGACATAGTTTTTCGGAAGGAGCGGTTCGGCTTGCTTTAGCAGATACTCTACGTTCAGCACCGTTTCCTGGTCCGTGTTGACGGCCGGGAACCCTTGCAGGCGGATTATCTTGCGTTGCTGCGGGGCCATGTCGAGGCTGCCTACAGTTCCTTGTGCTCGAACGGTGCCGTTTTCCAGCAAAGTCCAGTGCAGTTCCGTGTTGTCGAGATTCGTGAAGAAGTTCTCGTTGAAGATTTCCAGTTCTCCCTGGGTCGTGTCCGTCAGTTGGGTCCAGATGTTCTGGTAATGATAGCGCACCTCGGCCGCATGCGGATTGGGCTTCCGGTCCGGATTCATCAGACCGTTACAATTGAAGTTGTGGTCGCTGGCCGGATAGCGTCCGAAGTCACCGCCATAGGCATAGATGTCTTTGCCTTCTTTGTTTTTCACACGCAGTCCCTGGTCTACGAAGTCCCAGATGAATCCGCCCTGATATTTGGGATATTTGCGCACCAGTTCCCAGTATTCCCGGAATCCTCCCATCGAGTTACCCATGGCATGGGCATATTCGCATTGGATGAGGGGACGCTGCTCGTCGCTTTTGGCATAGTTCTCGCAGTGCTGGTAGGGCAGGTACATCGGACAGTAGATGTCCGTGCCGCGTGCCAGACCGGCGCGCTCGTACTGTACCGGCCTGCTCGGATCGTAGGCTTTTACCATGTCGTAGGCCTTCTCGAAATTCGGACCGTAGCCAGCCTCGTTGCCCAAACTCCAGGTGACGATGCAGGGGTGGTTTTTCAATACGTATACATTATTGCGGTTGCGTTCAAGATGGGTCTGTTCCCAAGAAGGTACTTTGGCCAGCGTCTTGTCACCATAGCCCATGCCATGACTTTCCAGATTTGCTTCGGCCACGACATAGATGCCGTATTGGTCGCACAAGTCATACCAGCGGGGATCGTTGGGATAGTGGCTGGTGCGCACGGCGTTGATGTTGTGTTCCTTCATCAGCCTGATGTCTTGCACCATGCGGTCTGTGCTCACCACGTAGCCCGTCAGCGGATCCAGTTCGTGCCGGTCCGCACCCTTGATGAGTACGGGGCAGCCGTTGACCAGGAATTGCCCGTTCTTGATTTCCACTTTGCGGAACCCCACTTGTTGCGTAAGGCTCTCGACTATGCCTTTCTTGTCTTTCAGATCAATGCGCAGGGTGTAGAGGGAAGGAGTCTCTGCCGTCCATTTCCGTGGATTCTCCACGTTCATCTTCAGCAAAATCTTTCCGTCGGACGGAATGGCTTTTTGCTCCTGTCTTACGGCCTTGCCGTTGGCGTCCAGCAGGGAAAGTTCCACTGTCTTGCCTTTGGCTTTTGCGGTCTCGATCCGGATGTCGAGAACGCCGTCCTTATAGCTGTTGGTCAGGTCCGGTGTGATAAATACGTCGGCGATGTGGCTTTCCGGGCGTGCATAGAGATAAACCTCGCGGGCGATACCCGTGAGGCGCCAGAAGTCCTGATCCTCCATGTACGATCCGTCGCACCAGCGCATCACCTGCATGGCGATGAGATTCTTTTTTCCCGGCGTCAGATATTTGGTCAGATCGAATTCGGCGGCCACCTTGCTGTCTTCCGAGTAACCTACGAATTTTCCGTTCACCCACAAGGCAAGGTTAGATGTGGCGGATCCTACGTGCATGTAAATGCGTTCACCGCGCCATGAGGCCGGAATCTCCACCGTCTTGCGGTACGATCCGGTGTAGTTGTTTTTCTCTTCCACGTAGGGCGGGTTGTTTCGGAACTGGGTAGCCCAGGCATAGCCTACGTTCTTGTAGGTGGCATCGCCGTAGCCGTTTATCTCGAAGAGGCCCGGTACGGGAAAATCCTTCCATTTCGAATCGTCGAAGTTCACGGTCTGGAAATCTTTCGGAGCATCGCCGTGATGGCGGGCAAAATTGAACTTCCACATCCCTTCGAGCGATAGATAGCGGTCGGAAGCCTGTTTGTTGTTGGCGGTAGCCTTCTCAACCGATTCAAAAGCAAAGAAGTCGGACCGCGGCGTTTCACAGTTCACGCGGTTGATTGCCTGATTCAGCCAGAAGTCTTTGGGCACCTGCGCCGTTGCCGTCATCGAGGCAGCAGCCAGGACCAGCAGGGTTTGTTTCAGCATAGTAGTGAATTTGTTGTTAAAGTAGTGAATTTTGAATAGGTACTATTATATATTTATGCGGACATGATACCGTTGGTAACGGATCATTTTTTCTGATAGACGCGTACATAGTCTATTTCGTAGTGCATCGGCATGGCGTTGGCATCCACTTTTCCTCCGCTGCTTCCCATGGCCAGGTTGAGCAACAGAAACATGGGTGTGTGGAACGGGTTGTCGCCGGCTCCGGCGGCATCGGTGGCGTTCACGGTGCGTGTCAGGGGAGTCTCATTCAGCAATTCGTTGTCCAGATATAGGCGTATGTAGTCTTTGTCCCAGTCCATGCGCCATACGTGGAATTGTGTGGCCCACAGCGAATCTTTTGCTGTGAATTGTGTGAAAGGCCGTGTCTGGGTGTTCCATGCGCTGCTGCCTTTGGCTCCTCCCCAACAGACATTGGCCAGAATGGAGCGTACCCCGCCGTATTCATAGAACTCCATCATGTCCACCTCGCCGCAGGAGGGCCAGGAATATTTGCTTCCTTTGAGCCAGATGGCCGGCCAGGATCCGCGGGCTGCCGGAATGCGGGCGCGCACCTCGAACCGGCCGTAAAGGAATTCCCTTTTTCCTTTGGTGATGACGCAGGCCGAGGTGCATTCAATGTCCTTACGTTGTTCGCCCCAGTGTTTTGAGCCGGGCTTGTAGGTAGGGTTGGGGCGCTTCTCGTTGCGCGCCGTCAGGATGAGCAGCCCGTCGCGGCAGTAGGCGTTTTCCGGTTGGTACCATTGCCATTCTCGGTTGCGCACAAAACCTTCCTCATAGCTCCAGCTTTGAGGGTCGGGGGCACCGTCGGTGTCGAACTCATCGTGCCATACCAGTTTGTATCCGTCGTTCTGTGCTCCCGCCGGACAGGCTGTAGCAATGGAAAGCAGGAGGGCCGTTGCCAGATGTTTGCATCCTCGTCCCGGCAGTAGGGAGTGTGACATGTTTTTCAAAGTTGTTTTTTTCATGGTATGAAGTTTATATACAAATGTGTCTGTACGAGGTCAGTTTTGCAAAGATAGGAAAAAAACGCGGTACTAAATTTTCGTATGACGGATAGAAATCGTATTTTTGTAGTGAAAAATATTTTTCACCTAATCAATAACGTTACAATTATGGTAAACTACAAAGATTTAGGCTTGGTGAACACTCGCGAGATGTTCAAGAGAGCCATTAGCGGCGGCTATGCCATCCCTGCTTTCAACTTCAATAACATGGAGCAGCTCCAGGCCATCATCCAGGCTTCTTCCGAGAAGAAGAGCCCTGTGATTCTTCAGGTTTCCAAAGGAGCCCGTGCCTATGCCAACCAGACCCTTCTTCGCTACATGGCAGAAGGTGCGGTGGAATATGCCAAGGAATTGGGCTGCGAGCATCCCGAAATCGTTCTTCATCTGGATCACGGTGACTCTTTCGAGACCTGCAAGAGTTGCATCGACATGGGCTTCTCCAGTGTGATGATCGACGGTTCCGGCCTTCCTTACGAAGAGAACGTTGCTCTCACCAAGAAAGTAGTGGAATATGCCCATCAGTTTGATGTGACGGTTGAAGGAGAGCTGGGTGTGCTGGCCGGCGTAGAGGATGAGGTTTCCCATGCCGAGAGCCACTATACGAAGCCCGAAGAAGTGGTAGACTTCGTTACCAAGACCGGTTGCGACAGCCTTGCCATCTCTATCGGCACCAGCCACGGCGCATACAAGTTCACTCCCGAGCAGTGTACTGTAGATCCTGCTACGGGCCGTCTTGTTCCTCCTCCCTTGGCTTTCGATGTGCTCGATGCCATCATGGAACAGCTTCCCGGTTTCCCCATCGTGCTCCACGGAAGCTCCAGCGTTCCTCAGGACGAAGTGGATACCATCAACCAGTTTGGCGGTAAGCTCCCCAACGCAGTGGGTATTCCCGAAGAGCAGCTCCGCAAGGCTGCTGCCAGCGCTGTCTGCAAAATCAACATCGACTCTGACAGCCGTCTGGCCATGACTGCCGCTGTTCGTCGTGTGTTTGCAGAAAAACCGGGCGAATTTGACCCGCGCAAATACCTTGGTCCGGCTCGCGAGAACATGAAGAAACTTTACGAGCACAAAATCGTAGAGGTTCTGGGTTCTGAAAACAAGCTGGCCCAGCTCTGATGCCGAGGGAATCCGATACAGGATTTCCGCAATGTTGAAGATTTACGATGCGGTTCCGTCCTATTATAATATAAGGACGGAACCGTTTCTTTGGGTTCGCCCGGCATGTGTTCGGTCCAACAGGCGGGAATCCCGGGTAATCCCGATAGCGGGAAGTGTGCAGCCAGAGACAAGGGTGTCAGTAACAATTCAAAGATTGGTGTGCATCTCAACGGTGGTCCTTCCTCTCTGTTTCAATCCTTGTATATACCTACGATTTTTTTGACAAAGTCGGTTTTGGCTTCTGTGTAGCCGTCTCGGTTATTACGGTATCGTGGCAAAAGGCTAATTTTCAGAGCTTCATATTCTTGTGCTGATTCCGGATGACTGTTGAGAAAGTCGCGGAAAAGTATCTCGTCGTTGTCACCGATGGCATGGAAATGGATGTGGAACACCCGCTCGGCATAGCCCTTCGGGGTATACCCCTTGTTGAAGTTCATGCGAGTTTCAGAAGTGGACATGCAGATATATCCCGCCGTTTCCATTTCAGCACGTACGTGTTGCCAATCGGCATCGGGCGAGATTTCAACAAGAATGTCTATAATCGGCTTTGCCTGAATACCGGAAATAGCCGTGCTGCCGATATGGTTGATAACGGGAGAGTATTCCGACAATACTTCGGCCAAAATATTGATTTCTTCTTTCGCCCAATCCTGCCATTGCGGCTGGTGCGGAGACAGAACTATGGGAAACAGTTGCCACAACTCTTCCAATGTCATGTCTTTAAGTGTCTTTGCCATCAGATATGCTTTCTGCTCTTTTTGAAAAACTTGATGCGTCTTATGGTTTCGTTTTATCTCGTTGACAGACTTGCCGCCGATGCCGAAGTTCTCGTCAGGCAACTCTTTAATGGTTACCGTGAAAAATTCTGCTCCGGGATATGTGTAATCTCGGCGGCTGTGACCGTAAGTCGTTCTATCAGCTGTTTTTTCTGTTCAGCGGTCAGTTTGCCGCTCTCTATGGATATGTATGGCATGATAATCTTCTTTAGACATTATGTGGAAATGCTCTGTCCGCTTATCTCCAAGCGGAGAGGCAATGTTCCTGTTTGTATGATGATATTTGAAACCGCATTTTTCACAAACCCGTTGGGATTTGGTGTTCCCCTCATAATATCCACACCATACGGCATCAAGAGCCAGATCATGGAAGCATCTCGACACCAAGGCTTTGACTGCTTCCGGAATTAAGCCTTGCCCCCAGTATGGCTTGCCTATCCAATAGCCTATCTCTGCTTTGCCTTCCCTCATATCCGCTGTGTGAATACTATTGGAAAACATGATTCCGCAACAACCTACAGGCTCACCGGTGTCCTTCAATACAACGGCGTAGGTTTCCGGAGCTGAAAATACAGTCCGTATAATCTCGAGGCTGTTTTCCACGGATGTATGCGGCGGCCAACCGGCAATGGGACCTACATCCGGGTCGGAAGCGTATTTATACAGAGCCTCGGCATCTTCTTCGTGCCAAGGCCGCAGGATAAGTCTGTTTGTCTTGATCATGCTTTTTGACGGTTTGACATAATGGTGTCGAAGTTATCGCGGCCCCAGTTGATGAGGGCTTCTACATGAGGGAGAAGTGTCTTGCCGAAGTCTGTCACAGAGTATTCCGTCCGAGGCGGCACATCGGGGAATAGCTCCCGGCGGATTATGCCGTCGGTGGTCAACTGACGGAGCACCTGCGACAACACTTTCTCCGATATCGACGGAATATTGCGGTACAACTCGTTGAAGCGCACCGGCTTGTTCTCCGATATCTTCACGAGAACAACCAGCGCCCACTTGTTGCCAAGCCATTCGAGCATCGGTGCAGCCTTGCAATATTCGTAGTCCAGTTTTTTTGCCATATAGGTTCGTGCAAAAGTGGTTGATCACGAGCAAAACAAACTTTCAGGTAAGGGTCAAACCAATTGGTAAGTTGTTGTCTCAACTCTGATAAACACCTAATTTTGCGGTGTAAAATTAACAAAAAATATCGAGATATGATATACCCAGAGTTACATTTCACAGGCCAGGTATGGCGACCGCCCTATGAAGCCCATTCACAGCTTCTGCAACTGACTTCCGGATGCACATGGCACAAATGCAAGTTTTGCAGCCTCTATCACGGCACCCCGTTCCGAATGTCATCGCTTTCGGAGGTTGAGGAAGACCTGAAAGTCATCCGCCAATGGCAGCCGCGCGCCCGGCGCGTCTATCTCACCGGCGCGAATCCTTTCGCGTTGAGTTACAACAAGCTCATGGATGTGGCATTTTTGCTGAGGAAGTATCTGCCACACATGGTGTCGTTCGGAATGTTTGCACGCGTCACCGATATCGTGCCCAAATCGGTGGAGGAACTGAAGAATCTCCATCATCTCAAACTTGACAGCATCAACATAAGCATCGAGACCGCCCATGACGCGACATTGGAGCGGATGAACAAAGGCTATCATGCTTCCGATATTCTCGAACAGCTGTCAAAACTCGATGAGGCAGGAATACGCTACAATGTGTTCTATCTTAACGGTCTTGGAGGAAAGGGCAACGGCGAGGCGAGCGCAAGAGCGACAGCCGATGTGCTGAACCGGCTTCACCCTTGCATCATCAATATCGTGTCGCTGACAATCTTCCCGGAATCGCAGCTGTATCAGGAGGTTTTGAACGGCACATATATCGAGGAGCCGGAGATCGAGCGTCTGATGGAGATGCGGATGCTCATAGACAGGCTGAAGATAAAGGTCAATCTGCTTGGTCATCATATTTCCAATACGTTACCGATTACTGGAGCATTGCCGGATGACAAAGTCGCGATACTCCGTGAATTCGACAAGGCGATAGACCGGTTTCCAGAAGAGGAACTGAGAGCTTATCGCAGCAGGATCTGGCATCTGTGAAGATTTTCTCCGGAATTACTATCGGCCTGCATAGTATCGGAGCTTGTTAAAGTCAGGGGCCGGAAGATTTCTTCCGGTCCCGTCATGTTTGCTTGCATAATTCACAAATCATTCTAAAAATAGGAACCTGACCCCTAACCATTTCGTGTAAATTCGTATCTTTGCGCAAATATTTATAACTATGCGATATAAACTGAACTTATTTCTGACATTGGCCATGGCCATCACTTTCGCTTTTACCTCCTGTGAAGATGAAGACACATACGCGGAACGCAGAAAAACGGAACGGTCCCAGATAAGTTCGTTCCTGAATAACGGTGTACAGGTCAAGGACACAGATACCGGAGAAGACTTGTTAAACGTTCCCGGTGGCATTAATGTCATATCCGAATCCGCATTTCTATCGAACGACAGCACAACGGACGTGTCCAGAAATGAATATGTATTATTCAACAGTTCTGGTATTTACATGCAGATTGTGAGAAAGGGAAGCGGAGAAAAATTGGCGGAAGGCAGTTCCGCCACCGTGATTTGCAGGTACACCGAGTTCAACATTGCGGCCGACACGATACAATCTTCCAACAACACTATGTCTACCGAGGTGTTGCCGGAGAAAATGATCTGTCAAAACATTTACGGGACTCTGACGGCCTCCTTCATCAGTGGCGTGATGATGAGCCTGTATCAGAGTTCTTCCGTACCGTCCGGTTGGCTGGAACCTCTCCGATACATAAACTTGGGCCGCCAAGGATCTTCTACGGGTGAAATAGCATTGGTGCGCCTCATCGTTCCCAGTACGGAAGGACAAAGCGATGCCATGCGGAACGTTTATCCTTGTTTTTATGAAATCAGTTATCAGAGAGGTCGTTAAACACAGACACCATAAGCCAAGTTTTGAAACGGAAGATAGAATTGTTGTCTCCCGCCCGTAATGCCGAATCCGGCATTGAGGCGATCCGTCATGGAGCTGACGCCGTATATATCGGTGGTCCTTCATTCGGAGCCCGGGCTGCGGCCGGAAACTCCGTCAGTGAAATTGAACACCTGTGTAGATTTGCCCATCAGTACAAAGCAAAAGTCTATGTGGCTCTCAATACGATATTGTGGGAGGACGAACTCGGGGAGGCCGAACAGCTTGTACGTCAGTTGTACGACATCCATGTAGACGCCCTCATCATCCAGGACCTTTCCCTTCTGAAACTGGATTTGCCCCCGATAGCGCTCCATGCTTCCACACAGATGGACAACAGGAGCGTTGAAAAGGCCTGTTTTCTTGAAAATGCCGGATTCTCCCAAATTGTACTCGCACGTGAACTTTCACTGAAAGAGATAAAAGAAATATACCAGGCCGTATCCGTTCCTTTGGAAGCCTTCGTACATGGTGCCCTTTGTGTAAGTTACAGCGGACAGTGCTATGCTTCGCAATACTGTTTCGGCCGGTCGGCCAACCGCGGACGGTGCGCGCAATTCTGCCGTCTAAAGTTCGACCTGATAGACAGTGACGGAAAGATTGTGATCAAAGACAGGCACCTCCTTTCTTTACGGGACATGAATCGCAGCAGCTCTTTGGAAGAAATGATGGACGCGGGCGTTTCTTCCTTTAAGATAGAAGGAAGACTGAAGGACCTCTCCTATGTAAAGAATCTGACCGCATTCTACCGGACGGAGATTGATAGGATCATCCAACGGCGCAGCGAAGAGTTTGAACGTGCTTCGGACGGAACCTCTTATTTTACCTTTACCCCTGTTCCCGAAAAAAGTTTCAACCGCGGATTCACTGATTACTTCCTTCATGGAAGAGCCCGGGACGTATACTCTTTCAACACTCCCAAATCCATCGGGATGTATGTGGGG
Source organism: Prevotellamassilia sp. (assembly GCA_009775705.1). GTDB lineage: Bacteria > Bacteroidota > Bacteroidia > Bacteroidales > Bacteroidaceae > Alloprevotella. The sequence goes on along the minus strand of VSQE01000038.1, from coordinate 10,369 downwards.
AATGTCAAACAGGTCAATAAGAAAAGCATCATCATCGGCAATCCGTCCGGTTCAGCCGCTCTTCGGATATCGGCTGGAGACGGTCTGTGCTTTTTCAACGATCAGGGAGACCTGGAAGGATTCAGAGTGAACAGCAGCATTGGCCACGAGATTTTTCCGTCCGGTATGCCTGGACGTCTGCGTGCAGGGATGCAGGTTTATCGCAATTTGGATTCTGAATTTGAAAAATTGCTGGCCCGTCCTTCCGCCGACCGGAAAATAGGCATTCATATTGACCTGGAGGATACGGAGACAGGTTTCCGCCTGACCATGCAGGACGAGACTGGCCTGATTGCGAGTGTAGAGAAGGTTTGCGAAAAGCAAATGGCCCGTTCGCCGCAGGGGGATAACATGCAATGTCAGTTGAACAAACTGGGCGACACTCCATTCAAAGCTCTCGACATCCGACTTCATTCCTGTGGAAAATTCTTTATTCCCTCTTCCGTTTTGTCGGGATGGCGAAGAGAATGCACCTCAGCTCTTTTGGAAAAGCGCCTGAGCAACTATCGTGCGGATCGCCGGCGGAAAGAAGCGTCAGCCCGCTTGGTTGTTTCTGAAAAACATCTGTCCTACCTGAGTAACGTTTCCAATGCAAAGGCCGCAGCGTTCTATCGGGAGCATGGAGCTGAAAGCATTTCCCCTGCATTCGAGTTGCAACAACCCGAACAGGCGGTGCTGATGTTCTGCCGCCACTGCCTGAAATATGCTATCGGCATCTGTCCCCGTAGCCATCATTTTCCGAAAAAGTGGAAGGAACCCTTTGCGCTCAGATTGCCCGACGGAAGGAACTTCCCGTTGGAATTCGATTGTAAGAATTGTCAGATGAAAGTCCATGCTCCTCAAAAAGACTAATATATTGTGTCTGCTGCTGACGGCAGTTCTGACGGCATCGTGCTATTACTCTCATCCCAACCGTATGGACCATTGGATAGCGAACGAGGAGCATACGGTGGACTCCGTCAATTTCTATATAGGCCATCATTACTGGAGAAACTATAACTTTTTTGTCACAGATTCCGTGCAGCTGTATTCCTCCTTGCCCGGAAGCATTGACGGAGTTCCCTCTCTGTGCGACACCTTTTTCATTTTTCCTGAAGACAGGCTTGTCGTGGCCGACATCAGATATGTTCCGGGAGACACCGTTGATTCCGTGTGGGTAAAGGTTGCCCGCGACCAACTGACACAGGGTTGGACGCGGGAAAGCCTTTTACTGGAAAGCGTCGTGCCTGACGATCCGATTTCCAAATTCATAAAAGAATTCAGCAGCAGCCGGCTGATATTTGTTCTCACCTGCCTGGCTTTGGCTGGTCTCATCATTCTTATCAGAGCCGTCCGCCGGCAACAAATCAGGGTTGTACATTTCAATGATGTGAACAGCTTTTATCCAACATTGCTCTGTCTGGGAGTCTCGGCAACGGCTGCCATATATGGAAGCATACAGCGTTTCGTTCCAAACACGTGGGTGGAGTTCTATTTTCATCCTACCCTCAACCCTTTCAATCCCTCGTTGCCACTTGTCATATCTTTGTTCTTGGCCTTTGTGTGGTTCGTCATTGTGGTGAGTATCGCTGTGACCGAGGACCTTTTCCATCAGGACGAAACCAGCGAGACTGTACCTTACCTTTTTTCTTTAGCCGGTGTCTGTCTGTTGCTCTATTTGGTTTTCACCCTGACCGTACATTATTACATAGGCTATCCTCTTCTTGCCTACTACTGGTATTTTGCAGTAAAGCGATATAGGAAACATCCGGCCATAAAATTCAGGTGCGGAAATTGCGGCCGTCCCCTTTTGTCACCTGGAAAATGTCCTTATTGCAACATGGAGAACCAACTATAAGCTGCTTGAGCTTAAAATGCTATTTCCCGAGAAACTTGCGGCTCAGCCAGCGGCGTACGGGTTCGTCGTACATTTTCAGGAAAAAATATGCCAATGCTATATTCCCGAAGAACAAGAGTAGTTGGACAGGCCAGGTGTCGGAGAATGTCAGCCCGTTGTCCCATACCCACGCGTAGAAATAATACATGAAAGGGTAATGGATAATATACACGGGATAGGAAATGTCTCCCAAAAATTTACAGACTCCGGAAGAGGCCCTGTCCGTGGTTTTTCCCGAAGCCGCCAACCATACCAATGCCGGAAACACAAAAAGGATGCAAGCTGCGTCATAAAGGCCGTTCTGCCACAAAGCTGCCTTTCCGCCTACATGGGGTATGGCAAACAGAATCAGCAGAATGATACTGCATATCCAAAAAGCTCCTCTGACGCGAACCGGACGGAACATACGCGACAACAGCAAACCGCAGGAAAGGGAAAAGCCCAGACGCAACAGGCCTCCTGTCAGATTATTGTCCGCCATGGTCCAGCCCACACCCATGTGCCCATAGCCGGAACCGTTACCTACAGAAAAAATGGCCAGTCCCATTCCCATAACACCCACTATGATTGAAAGCGTACGGGTGGACAGTCTTCTCAGCGCCAAAGCGTACAGAATATTGCCAATGTATTCAAAAAACAGGGACCAGCAGGGACCGTTCAGTGGAAACATCTCTCCATTGCCGCGCACATCAGCCCCGGCTCCCGGAAATACCGGAAGCATGAACAGGCCGAGCAGCATGGCCAACATGATCATGGATAACGGCTGCGGAGTATGATCCCAGGTTACACAGCCTTGAAGACAATATGATATAGCTCCCAGCACACAGCCGATAACGACCATCGGGTGCAGGCGGATCAGTCTGCGCTTGAAAAAATTTCCCACCGTCATCGTTTTCTTCCAGCGGTCATCATAGGCATATCCGATTACAAAACCGGAGAGAATAAAAAAGAAATCCACAGCCAGATAGCCATGATTGAACCGTTGATCGAGCGGACTTGTGGCGAAACCCTCGAACACATGATACCAGATAACCAACAGGGAAGCGACACCTCTCAATCCGTCAAGCAGTTCATAATGAGGCTTCGAGTCAATAAACGCGGCAGATGTTTTTTGTTGCATGGTTGTAGTTTTTTAAGGTTAAAGTTTTTTTCTTCCTTCAATTTTTTCTGCAAAGTTAGGGAACTCCTTTATCATGGGATTTGTCCTACATCAAAAATTACGTGTGCATACCCATTCCAATGACCATGGTCTGTATCGGTGTCCTGCAAACAGACTGGCATGCCGATACGCATTTGTCCTGTCAGAGGGATAAGTCTCTTTTTCGATAATATATAAATAAACAAAAGCGTGCCGACCATCCTGCCGACACGCTCTTTGCTGGTGTATGATTTCTATTTCGATGATTAGTAGCTGCGTGCGATCAGCACACGGCAGGTTGCAGGCTTTCCGCTCACCATGTCCGTTCCGGGATTGGACTGGTCGTAACCGTAGGGTACACAACGGATCGTTGCCTGAGTCTCGGCCTTGATCCGTGCCTCTGTCTCATCAGTGCCATCCCAAGGACAAAGGAAGAAACCTCCTCCTTTGATGCGCTCCTTAAATTCCTCGTAATCATCGCACGGATAAATACGTGAATTCAAGAATTCCTCAGCTTTCGTGTAGATGTTCTGCTGGATCTCTTCAAGGAGATTGCCTACATATTTCTCGATGCCTTCAAAGGGCAATGTCTGTTTCTCCAGCGTGTCACGACGCATAAGCTCAATGGTTCCGTTCTCCAGATCTCTCGCTCCCATGACAAGACGGACGGGTACTCCCTTCAATTCATAGTCGGCAAACTTGAAACCGGGACGTTTGTTGTCGGCATTGTCATATTTCACACGAATGCCCATGTCGCGCAGACGCTTCGTTAGGGAACCAAGAGTTTCGTTGAACTTGTCAAGTTCATTTCCTTTATAGATAGGTATGATAACCACTTGAATGGGAGCTAAATGAGGAGGTAGCACGAGGCCGTTGTCATCGCTGTGGGTCATGATCAGCGCTCCCATCAGTCGGGTGCTCACACCCCACGAGGTGGCCCACGCATAATCGAGTTTGTTCTCCTTGTCTACAAACTGCACATTGAAAGCCCGTCCGAAATTCTGGCCGAGGAAATGGCTTGTTCCGCTTTGCAGAGCCTTGCCGTCTTGCATCATGGCCTCGATGGTATAGGTATCGAGCGCACCGGCAAAACGTTCCGTAGCACTTTTGACACCGCGGACCACCGGAATCGCAAGGATATCCTTTGCAAAATCTGCATAAACGTCCAACATTTGCCGGGCGCGCTCTTCCGCTTCCTCACGAGTGGCATGGGCTGTATGACCTTCCTGCCATAAGAATTCACTCGTGCGTAGAAACAGGCGTGTACGCATTTCCCAGCGCATGACATTACACCATTGGTTGCAAAGCAAGGGCAGGTCGCGCCAGGAGTGAATCCATTTGCGGTAAGTGTTCCATATTGTTGTCTCCGATGTGGGACGGATAATCAGCTCCTCCTCTAACTTTGCTGCCGGGTCTACTACTACACCTTCTCCTTCGGGATTGGCTTTTAAGCGGTAATGTGTCACGACCGCACACTCCTTGGCAAAGCCTTCAACATGTTCGGCCTCTTTTGAAAGAAAGGATTTGGGGATAAGCAGCGGGAAATAAACGTTTTGCACTCCTGTCTCCTTGAAACGCTCATCCAGCGACTGCTGGATCCGTTCCCAGATGGCATACCCGTAAGGTTTGATTACCATACAGCCGCGCACATCAGCCTGTTCAGCCAAGTCCGCCTTTACCACCAGTTCATTGTACCATTTCGAGTAATCCTCGCTACGTTTGGTCAGATCTTTCAGTTCTTTTGCCATGTCTCTTTCATTAATTTCCGCACAAAAATACTAAAAAAACCATTTCCTCTGCCACTATATAGCGCATTTTATTACCTTTGCACTCAATAATGACTGTAATACCATCTAATTAATCATTCAAAACAAGAAAGTATGAAAGGATTGAAACTATCGGCATGCGCTCTGAGCGCAGCACTCCTTCTGAGCGGATGCTCTATGAGTAATACGGCCAAAGGCGGACTTATCGGTGCAGGCGGGGGTGGTGCCATCGGTGCCCTGATCGGCTCATTGGCCGGCGGCGGCAAGGGGGCGGCAATCGGTAGTGCCGTAGGCGCGGCTGTAGGAACAGGAGCTGGAGTTCTGATTGGGAACAAGATGGACAAAGCCAAGAAAGCGGCAGAACAGGCTAATGCACAGGCTGAGCTTCTAACAGATTCCGAGGGTACTCCCTACGTTAAAGCTACTTTCTCTTCCGGCCTTCTCTTCAAGACCGGCCAGGCTACACTCAGCCCTGCCGCTGCTTCCGATCTGGCCAAATTTGTCAGCAACCTGCGTGCAGAAGATACAACTTTTGCATTGACCATCAACGGATACACAGACAATCAAGGCTGGAAGAACAGCACTGCCGAACAGAGCCGTGCCAAGAATCAGCAGCTTTCCCTCCAGCGTGCCGAAGCCGTAAAGAACCAGCTTTTGGCCAGCGGTTTCAATGCTGCCAAGATTCTTTCCGTACAGGGATATGGAGAAGATAGCCCCGTAGCTTCCAACGCCACTGCTGCCGGACAGGAACAAAATCGCCGCGTAGAGGTGTACATCCTCCCCAGCAAGGAAATGATTGATGCAGCCAATCGTCAGGCTGGCCGATAAAACTGGCATTTTTATGGCATAGTTAAACTTGGACTAAAGGCAGGGTCGGGAGGGCCCTGTCTTTTTTTATAGCACCGGAAAGCGAGGGACAGGCCTGTCTCAATTTTTTTTGTGTTAATTTTCTTGTGTAGAATTTAACGTGCCTATTCAAAGTTTAACTTTGAGGTTTTTGGGAAAAAGAACGGGAACGGACCTTTTTTTCACAAGATAGTATGTTTTTCAAAAAAGATAGGACCTTTTTTCAACAAGATCCTATGTTTTTTTCACGTTAAGTGCCGAAAAAAAGCCGCTTTCAGGCGGCTTTTCAGGGTTCTTCTGCTTTGGTATTGCAAATATAATACATCCGCGGGCGAAAAGCAAATGCCAGTTAACTTATGTTCACGTTTCGCTCGAAATGCTTGTTTTCTTTATCGACGCAAAACGTGAGACGGCAGGCTATTCTCATTATTGCAAGGTAAACAATATAAGACGCCTTTCCGTATAGAGGCAATAATAAAAAAATCCCTTCTTCTCAGAAAGCTGGAAGAAGGGACATGTAAGAAAGAGGGGGGTGCTCAGTTAGGGCGCATGGCCTTGGACAAGCCGCTATACCCCGGTGTGTAGCTGTCTGTTACGCGTTCGAGGAGAACGGGTTGCTGGTTCCAGTGGAAAGGCTTGTATTCCGTGTTCTTTTTTATTTTGTTGTTGCGGAATGTCAGCCCTGCCGTAGACTTGGCATAGAGCAGGGGAGCGTCGAAGGTGTCGAACTCGTTGTCTTCGATGACGATGGCTCCCGGCCGGCCGCCGTGGAAAAATCCTTTCTGCTGTTTCAGTGCCGGAATTTCGGGATAGATGGAAATGACAGCATTGGTGAACTGGAACATATTGGTCAGGGCATTGATGAACTTGTTTTTGCGGATGACAAGGTCGCGCACGGCGCCGGACTCGTACCACCCGTTGCAGTCGCCGCAGAGAAGGATGGCTGTTCCGGAGGTATGGTCGAACAGGTTTTTTTCGCATATTGTGCGGCGGGGAGAACTGAACAAGGCTCCGCGGGCACGGTTGTTGCGGATGATATTGCGGCTGAAGAGGACTTCGGGGGTCCAAGTCAGGTTTTCAATGCCGAATCCCTGTTCCGGATCGATCTCTTCCGGTACGGGCTGCCTGAACCGGATGATGAATTCCCGTGCGCCGCAGATTTTCTCCTTGTCGGCCGGCCGGATGGAGGCGATGGTGTTTGTCTCGCCGACAAGGTCCATGGTCAGCGATCGGACGAAACTGACCGAATCTCCGGCATCTCCCCAGGCGAATCCCCAGGCTTGGCCGTGTTCGAAACGGCAACGCAGGGTGTGGTCGTCAATGCGTTCGCGCACTTTCAGATACACGCCGTGAATGTTGATGGCGTCGTCCATCATGCCTTCGTATAGGCCGCGGGTAGAAGTGATGCGGCCTTTGCATTGCGAAAAGTGGGTGGCATCGGCTTGAGTGGTGAAGTAGCGGGGATCATCGGCTCCCCGCAGGCATACACCGAATTTGTCCAGACTGATGTCTGTGCAGCGCTGGGCCAGTAGTCCCATGCCTTCGGCGTAGTGGACCTTGACATTGCGTATGGCCGTCTGGCTGTTCTCGTTGAGGAAAATGCCCGGGGTGGGGCGGTGCCATGTGCGCATGGCCACGATGGTACCCGGTTGCAGACGTTTGTCTTTCCAGTTGGGTGCGATGAGGGTGCGGGGCTGGCCGGTGCTGCGTAAGCCGGAGGTGTTGATACCCAGGTCGCTGGTGTTGTAGACGATGTGGCGGGTGTCTTTTTCAAAAGCGATGCCTGCGCTCTGCCGGGCCGTCCAGCCCTCTCCGTATGTCTCGAAGCAGCCGTTTTCTCCGATGCGGTAGTTCACCCACGGAGCTACGCGGAAGGTGATGCCTTCCGTCTCGCTGTTTGCCACCACTTCAACTTGTGCGATGTGCGGCTGTTCAAAATCGATGGAGAAATTTTGCAGCCGGCAGTTTTCAGAGTTGATGAGGGCGAGCGGCAGCATGCGGCCGTGGAAGATGAAGTCGGAACCGTTGCCGTCCAGTGTGAGATTCTTCCAGTTTTCAAGACAAATACCAATCAGTTTGGGTTGGTCCTGATCGTGGTTGGATATGTAGTATTCGCGGCTAACGGCATCGGTGGAGTGGAAATCATACCGGCCTTTTGTGAATTTCAATATGATCTGGTCATCGGGTTTGCTTTCTTTCCGGATTCGGGAAAGCGCTTCGTTCAGTTGTGCGGAGGTTGTCTGTATGCCGGGTTTCACTCCGTATTCTTCCAGATGGAATGTTGCTTTGCGGCTCATCACCGGCAGTGACAATAGCAAGGATGTGACAAAAATAAGGATATGTTTCATGGGGATATTTTTACGGTTGTTCTGCATTGATTTTCATGATGCCTCCGGTCTCGGGATAAAGGAGGACGTGTGTAGTGTTCTTTTTGTTGAAGAGTTCTCCGCCAAGTGTTTCTATGCGTCCAAATTGTGCGGCGGAGAATGTGGCGGTGGCCAGGTTCCGGCTTCCGGTGGAGATGCTGACGGCGATGCGGCCGGGTACGACGTAGCGCAGGTCTACGGGCTCTTTTTCAGCTTTTTTGCCGGGTACGTCTACTTGTTCGGGCAAACTTTCAAGATCTTTTATGTTTATGTAGAAAGGTTCGCCGGCCAGATCGTCCTTGTCAACAGGTCCCAGGAATCTGGAGAAGCGGAAAAGAAGGTCGGAGCTGACATCGCGTTCGGGGGTATAGTCGAAAGTGAAGACGTGTGTCTCTTTTTCTGTTCTTCCGCTGAATAGTTGTAACAGGGCGGCTTCCTGTGTATCGAGACCTTTGATCATCAGCTTCAGCTGTTCGCCGTCCTTTGGCATGAAGTCTGCCTGTCCTTTCATCAGCAGGGAGCGGTTCTCACGGATATCGTAGATTTCGTTGGCGGTAAGTTCTGCCATTTTGGTGGTGCTGCCGGCCGAGAGGATTTCTTCCGTTTTATAGTCCGTTGCGTTCAGTTCCGTCGTTTTTTCTTTTGTGACGGAGGCTTGTGTCAGAGGAGGAATGGCGGGCGCTTCGGCATTGACAGAGAGCAGCCGGCCATCGGGGGACATGCCCACCAGAGGTGCGGAAGTCTTGGGCTTCAATTTGATGGAGTAGGCCTTTGTCTTGTCAGCTTCTCCGAATGCGGTTAGTTTGATGTCCTGGATTTCCCAGATGTCGTAAGTGGTTTGCGGCACGTTTTTCAGGCGCAGGAAGTGTTCGGCGTATTTGCAGAATTCTCCCGGTATATAGGTTGTGCGCGAGGCCTTGACCGTGACGTGCAGGCGGGTCGTGGGCAGGAAATAGGTGATGCCGTTTTCCGTCAGGCCGGGACGGTAGGGAGATACTTCGGTTTGTGCGTTTGCGAAAAGTGCGAATAGAGAAAATGCTGGAAGCAGTAAATTTTTCATATCGTCGTTTCTTTTGTTATTGTCGGAATTTCGGAGAGGGCTATCCTCTCAGGTGCAGAAATGCGGCAGGCAGGGCTTCGATGATGTCGGTGGCAGTGACACTTTCCTCGCCCAGTTTGCGGGCAGCGATGTCTCCGGCCAGTCCGTGCAGATATACTCCTAACCGGCAGGCGTTTTCCGCCGGATATTTGCCGGCCAAAAGGGCAGTAATGATGCCGGTGAGCACATCGCCGCTTCCGGCGGTCGCCATCCCTGAATTGCCGGTGGGGTTGAAGTAAACCCTGCCTTCGGGAGTGCAGACGGCGGTATAGTGTCCTTTCAGGATAATATAGAATTTATGGCGGGCAGCCATTTCAATGGCTTCGGCGAGCGTGGAGTAGGAGTCGATGCTGCGGTTCCCCAGCCGTTGCATTTCGGCGGGATGGGGAGTGAGAATGCTGTTTTGCGGAATCTGCTGGATCCATCCTTTGTGTTCGCTTAGGATGTTGATTCCGTCGGCATCGATCAGTACGGGGATATGGGCATGGCGCACCTGTTCGATGAAAGCGATTGCGCTGCTGTGTTCCGTGCCCAGTCCGGGACCTATGGCCAGGGCGTTGAAGGTTTCGGAGCTGACGGGGGTGGTAAATATCTCCTGGTTCTGGTCGTGGCTCAGAACGGCTTCGGGGATGCTGATCTGTAGGATGTCATTGTTGCGGACAGGAGTGTGTACCGTTACTTTTCCTACCCCGCTTTTCAGGCAGGCTTTGGCTGCCAGAATGGCGGCTCCGGCCATTCCGTATCGTCCCGCAATGAGGAGGGAGTGCCCGAATGTTCCCTTGTGTCCGAAGGGATTTCTTTTGCGGAGCATCTGTCTGACTTCATTTTCTTCTGTCAGACAGAAAGGTGTGTCTATGTGTGAGATGCCTTCTTGGGCCAGTCCGATGTCCAGAATCTTCAGTTCTCCTACGAAAGGTTGGTTATCGGCCAGCAGGAGCGACAGTTTGGGCAGCTGGAACGTCAGGGTAAGGCGAGACCGGACGATATGGCCTCTTACATTATATGTATTGTCTTCACACATCAGTCCGGAAGGCATGTCGATGGAGACGACATCGGCCGGTGAGGCGTTGATGAATTTCACCAGTGAGGCAAAGCCGCCGTTCAGAGCCTTGTTTTGTCCTGTGCCGAAAAGGCCGTCTATGACGATCTTGTCGGCGGTGAGTTGGGGTGGTTCGAATTGAGAGGTTATTTCCTGGAATTTTACGGGGGGACAGTTTTCCAGCCGTTCTTTGTTTTCCC
>VSQE01000037.1 GCA_009775705.1 Prevotellamassilia sp. | reverse complement strand
GCTGCGCTTGGATCTGAACTCAATATCAATTTTGCCCATGCGGCTTAGTATAAATTAATTTTTACGACTTACTTATAGCTTGCGTGGAGAAATAGCGAACAAGGAAGTGATCGCTTCCATCTCAGAAGAGATAGAGAGACTGAAACTAAAAAATAATATATGATATTTCCATTCAAAAAAACACCAGCCGACATAACACATAACCGGGCAACAGCCACCTATCGCCTGTTGGAAGACGAGGAAACAAAACTGTGGCACTACGGGCCCGTCGCCCTCTACCAGATATTTTTAGAAAATCACTGAAGCGCCTGCCGCCCCACCGCTGTGCAAGGTGTGGAAAACTCCGGAAAACCGAAATCGGAAGTTACACATTTTAAACACCAGACACAATATTTAACTTTCAGGTTTTAGAAAAAATATACGGAAACGGACCTATTTTTCACAACATAGTATCTTTTTTAAAAAAGATAGGACCTTTTTTCAACAAGATCCTATGTTTTTTTTCACGTTAAGGAACGAAAAAACCGCCTATTGGGCGGTTTTTCAGGGATCTTCCACTTTGCTGGTCCAAATATAATACATCGGCGGGCGAAATGCAAACGTCCTTTAACTTCCGTTTACACTTTCACAAAATACCCCGGCTGTGGAAAACTCCAGGAAAACGCGCCGCCACAACCCTAAAAAGGATAGAGCACTCCACTGCCGTCGAACAAAAAAATCTTTCACTCGCCGAACATACTGCAAATTTTCACGTATCTTTGCAACGTGCTCCGGCACAACACATCTGATTCACCGTTTGCGAAAATGCCGAAAAACATCATCCGCCGCATCCTGTTTTCAGCCGCAGCCCTGCTGACCGGCGGCTGTTGCTGTACCCTTCGGGCACAACAGGAACCGGCCTTTGCCCACTACTGGCAGATGGAGACGCAGTTCAACCCCGCGGCAGCCGGACGCACACCGCGCCTGAACATCAACGGGGCCTATCAGAGCCACGCCGCCGGGTTCGAGGATGCCGGCAGCACGATGTTTGCCGGTGCGGACATGGCCTTCGTCATCGGACGCACCCGCCACGGCGTGGGAGCCGTGTTCCAGAACGATGAGATAGGCCTCTTCTCGCACAAACGCTTCGCCCTGCAATATGCCTGGCATGTCCGGCTGTTCGGAGGAACGCTCAGCGTGGGTGCCGAGGTGGACATGCTCAACGAATCGGTAAACGGATCGAAGGCCGACCTGGGCGATGCCAACGACCCCGCCTTCCCCTCGGCCGAGATGAGCGGTTCCAAATTCGACGCCTCGGCCGGCCTCTACTACAGCCACGGCCCCTGGTATGCCGCGCTCTCGGCCCTGCACCTGACGGCGCCCACCGTCCTGCTGGGCGAGACGAACGAGCTAAAAGTTAAAAGTCTGTATAATTTTACCGCCGGTTACAATATTCGCACACGCAACCCGTTATTCATGATAGCGCCGTCCACCCTGCTGCGCTACGACGGCACCGACTTTCGCGCGGACATCACGGCCCGCCTGGTCTACGCCCGCGGGAAGAAGCGTCTGTACGGCGGAGGGTCCTACAGCCCGCAGCACTCGTTCACGCTCTTTGCCGGAGGCATGTTCCACGGTGTGGACATCAGCTACTCCTACGAGGCCTACACCTCGGGAATGGGCATAGGCAGCGGACAGCACGAAGTGACACTGGGCTACAGTCTGGACCTGAACTTGGGGAAGAAAGGAAAGAACCGCCACAAGAGCGTCCGCTTCCTGTAAGAAGACATCCGAAAGAACCTTCAGAAAGAAAAGAAAGACACCTATACATTATATATAAATATATATGACGAACCTTTGCAAGAAGAACACCTGCGCCGCACCGCTCGGCTTCACCATAGCCCTGCTGGCATGTATGTTGCTGACATCCTGCTTCGGCGGCAACCATGCCATGTCGAACGGCGGAGAAGTGACAGGCCGCCGCGGAGCCGCCTTCACGGAACCTACTCCCTACGGCATGGTGGAAGTGAAACGCGGCTACCTCCGGGCCGGCATCGAAAAGAACGACAGCCTGTGGGGCACGGTCACGCCCAGCAAGGACATCTCGGTTGACGGTTTCTGGATGGACCAGTCGGAAGTGACCAACGCCATGTACCGGCAGTTCGTCGAATGGGTGCGCGACTCCATCATCCGCGAGCGCCTGGCCGACCCCTCCTTCGGCGGCGACGAAACGTACAAGATCGAGGTGGACCGGAACGGTGACCCCATCACCCCACACCTGAACTGGGCCAAACCTATCCCCTGGCGCAAACCGAGCGAAGACCAGGAACGGGCCATCAACAGCGTCTATGTGACGCATCCCATCGACGGGACAAAAATGCTGGACGTGAAGCAGCTGACCTACCGCTACGAGATCTTCGACTACGAGAAAGCGGCCCTGCGCAAATACCGGCTCAACCCTGCCGAACGCAACCTGAACACCGACCTGACGGTCAATCCGGACGAGGTCGTGATGATCTCCAAGGACACGGCCTATGTCGATGACAACGGCGACATCGTGCGCCAGACCATCGAACGCCCGCTCTCCAGCCTGTACGACTTCCTGAACACCTATATCGTACACGTATATCCCGACACCACCTGCTGGGTGAACGATTTTCCCAACGCCAACAACGAACCATACATGAAGCTGTACTTCTCCTCGGCGGCCTACAACGACTATCCCGTAGTGGGCGTGACGTGGGAACAGGCGGAGGCCTTCTGCGCATGGCGCACGGACTTCCTGCTGCGCGGACTGGGCCCGCAGGCCCGCTTCATCCAGCGCTACCGCCTGCCCACCGAGATAGAATGGGAATATGCCGCCCGCGGAAAAGAGGGGAACCCCTACCCTTGGGAAGGCAACGAGACAAAGAACGACAAAGGCTGCTTCTTCGCCAACTTCAAGCCGGACCGGGGCAACTACACCGAGGACGGCAACCTCATCACGTCGCGCACCGGCATCTACGGAGCCAACTCGAACGGCCTGTTCGACATGGCGGGCAACGTGGCGGAATGGACCAACACGGTCTATACCGAAGCCGGCGTGGCGGCCATGGCCGACCTCAACCCCGAACTGCGCTACAATGCGGCCAAAGAGGACCCCTACGTACTGAAGCGGAAAAGTGTGCGCGGAGGTTCTTGGAAGGATCCCCTTTCCTACATCCGCTCGGCATGGCGCACCTGGGAATACCAGAACCAGCCGCGCTCGTACATCGGTTTCCGCTGCGTACGCTCCAAAGCCACGACCACCAGCAGCAACAGCAACGGGAAAAAGAAAAAATAGCCCGCAGAGCGCTCCCCCCGACCCAATACTTTCCTTATAACAAAACGATACTGTAAATTATGCCAAGCAAAATAAATCTTGTAGTCCGCCTCCAGCACTGGATGGACAGTGTGCCGGGACAAACTTTTCTGAACTACGCATACAGCTGGGGCGCCTCCATCGTGATCCTCGGTGCCTTGTTCAAACTGACCCACATGAAAGGCGGCGACATCATGCTGTTCATCGGAATGGGCACGGAGGTTGTCGTATTCTTCCTGTCGGCCTTCGACCGGCCGTTCGACAAGAACGAGATTGGCAAGGAACTGCCGCCCGATTATGAGACAGACGAGGAGATTGCCGACCGGCTCGGCATAGGCGAAGACGAAGAGAACGACGCGGAAATAGAACCCGATGACGAACAACGCCCCGAGACCCGCAAAGATACCGGCAGAGGCGGAACGGTCATCATCGGCGGCGGAGCCTACTCACAGACCATACCGGCCGGAGGGGCCGTAGCGATGGGAGAGACCGGCACCGGCGAACGGCACGAACGCCTTACGATTCCCCACGATGCCGACGCCGAACAGCTCGCAGCCATCATACGCACGGCCAACGACGAACTGCTGCACCGCGCACAAGCCGTTCTCTCGCCCGAGATGGAAGAGGCCACCCAGGATTACATCCGCAAGTTGCAGACACTCAACGAAACCCTGGCCCGTGTGGACGAGCAGAGTGCCCGCCTGACCCGCGACAGCGAGGAGATGGACAACCTGAACCGTACGCTCACCGGAATCAACAAGGTCTACGAACTGCACCTGAAAGGCATCAGCCTGCAAGTGGGCACCATCGAACAGATCAACGACCAGACCCACAAACTGGCCGAACAGATCGAAGAACTCAACCGCGTCTACGGCCGCATGATAGAGGCACTCACCGTCAACATGAGGGGTGCGGCACCGGCCCGGGAATCCTGAGACCGAGCTCCACTGAAGAAACCGTTCCAATCTAACACACACAGCAGAAATAAATGTCAGTCAAGAAAAGACCTGTTTCCCCACGCCAGAAGATGATCAACCTGATGTACATCCTGTTGATGGCCATGCTGGCGTTGAACGTGTCGAGCGATGTTCTCAAAGGATTCACCCTCGTGGGCGACAGCCTGAACCGCACCATCGACAATGCCACAAAGGAGAACCAGGCCATATATGAAGATTTTGCCGCACAGCTGAAAAGCAATGAGGCCAAAGTGCGCCCCTGGTACGAAAAGGCCCAAGAGGTGAAACGCATGTCCGACTCGCTCTATGCCTTCGCCGAACAGTTGCGCTACGCCATCGCCCGCGAGACAGACGGCCGCGACGGCAACCCTGCGGCCCTGCGCAACAAAGAGCATCTCGATGCCGCCGGCACCGTGATGCTGGCCCCCGTAAACGGACAGGGACGCAGACTGTTCGAAGCCATCAACTCCTACCGGGAAAGAATCGTGGGCATGGTAAACGACCCGCGCCAGCGGGCCATCATCGCCTCCAACCTGAGCACGGACACTCCAGCCGGAACAAACATGAACTGGGAGCAGTACATGTTCGAGAAAATGCCTTCCATCGCCGCGGTCACGATGCTCTCGAAACTGCAAAGCGACGTGCGCAACGCAGAGGGCGAGGTGCTCCACACGCTCATCGCCAACATCGACATGAAGGACATCCGCGTCAACGAACTGAACGCCTACGTGCTGCCCGAAGCCACAACCCTGTTTCCGGGCGAGACCTTCAAATCGCGCATCTTCATGGCCGCCGTCGACACCACCCAGCGACCGGAAATATATGTCAACGGCCGGAGAATCGCCGATGACGGCTCATACAGTTTCCGGGTAGGGGGAGCCGGAGAATATTCCTTCAGCGGCCACATCCAGATGCCCAACGCCGCAGGAGAGATCATCCGCCGCAACTTCATCCAGAAATACAACGTCATAGCCCCGCCGGCCGGAGCCACGGTGGCGGCCGACCTGATGAACGTGCTCTATGCCGGATTCAACAACCCCGTCAGTGTCTCGGCTTCGGGGGTACCCTCCAACAAGATCAGCGTAACGATGTCCGGCGGGACACTCACTCCGCAGGGCAACGGGAAATACATAGCCAAACCGGCTGCCGTGGGCAAGGACGTGACCTTCGCCGTCACAGGCGTTGTCAACGGTAAGCCGCAGAAAATGGGTGAGTTCACCTTCAAGGTTCGCAAACTCCCCGATCCTACCGCCTACATCGCCATAGGAAACGATCGCTTCAAGAGCGGCCGCCTGGCCAAAGCCACGGCCGTGGGCCTTCAGACACTCGGCGCCGCCATCGACGACGGCCTGCTCGACATCCCGTTCCGCGTGCTGGGCTTCGAGACCGTCTTCTTCGACCGCATGGGCAACGCCCGCCCCGAAATTTCATCGGGAGCCGGCTTCACCGAGAACCAGCGCAGCCTGATCCGCTCCATGCGCCGCGGACAGCGCTTCTACATCTCGAAAGTGCGCGCCGTCGGACCCGACGGGATCGAGAGAACCCTGCCGCAAGCCATGGAAGTCATCATCAACTGATTCCCCCCATCCGAACCGAAACACATCATCTGAAACATACTGGACCATGAGACCTATCCTATTCATACTGCTTTGTCTGACCACGCTTGCCGCCGTGGCTCAGCCGCCCGCCCGCCGCAAGGCCGTCGAAGCGCAGAAATCCCGGCAAAACCAGTCCAGGATCTCCGCCTATCGCGACTTTCCCACCGCACAGGCCATGCCTGCCAACGTGGCATGGCGGCGAGACATCTACCGCGAGCTGGACCTCACGAAGGACGCCAACGCCGTTCTCTACTATCCCACCCAGCCGCAGGACGGACGCATGAACCTGTTTACCTACCTGTTCCGCCAGATCTTGCGCGGGCAGATCAAGGCCTACGACTATAAACTCGACGGCAACGAGGACTTTTCGGAAAAGAACATTGTCAAGGCCAAGGACATCATGGACCGCTACAACATCTTCTACGAATCGAAGGACGGAAAAATCCGTGTCAGCGACGCCGATCTCCCCTCGGACGAGGTGCGCCTGTATTTCATCAAGGAAAGCGTCTACTACGACCAGCACACCGCCTCTTTCCACACGATGGTCACCGCCCTATGTCCCGTCCTCAAACGCGGAGACGACTTCGGCGGCGAGGCATCGAAGTATCCCATGTTCTGGGTGAAATACGAGGACATCGCCCCCCAGTTGGGCAAACTCATGCTCATGGGCAGCAACCTCAACAACGCCGCGATGATGTCGGCCGACGACTTCTTCACCCTCGGGGCCTACAAAGGTGACATTTACAAGACCACCAACCTACAGGACCGCATCCTCACAAACTATTGCGAGACCGATACCGCACTGGCCAAAGAACGCCGGCGCATAGAGCAGGAACTCACCGACTTCCAGAACCACGTCTGGGGTAAGGATTCCGTGGCGGCGGAACAGCCCGACAGCACAACGGCCGACAGTGCCGCTGCCGAAAAAGCCGACAAGCCCCGCACGGTGCGCCGCCGCACCACCTCCGGCCGCCGCACCTCTTCGTCTTCGGCACGGAAAACCACCTCGAGCACCTCAAAAAAATCGTCCGGCCGCAAATCGTCCGCCACCAAACCCAAACGTTCCTCTTCCCGCTCTACGGGCCTCAGCGTGCGCCGACAGCGGCACTGAAACACCCGATCTCTTCCCGGAGAAACACAGAAACGCCCTATACACCGATAACAGCCGGCCCGCACATCCTGCAAGCCGGCTGCTCTTTTAAACAGAAACCCCATACCCTTCCGCAGCATGACACAACCCAGCCACCCCTATCCGGAAGTCGCCGTAATAGGCGGCGGAGCCGCAGGCTTCTTCCTGGCCATCCACCTGAAGCAGGCCCGTCCCGAAACCCGTGTAGTGATACTCGAACGCAGCCGGCGCCTGCTGGCCAAAGTCAGGATATCGGGCGGCGGACGCTGCAATCTGACCAATTCCTTCGCCTCCGTCTGCGATCTGAGCCATGTCTATCCGCGCGGCCATCGCCTGATGAGCCGCCTGCTGCGCCAATTCGGCCCGAAACAAACCTGCGTCTGGTTCGAGAGCCACGGTGTGCCCCTCGTCACCCAGGACGATGATTGCGTGTTTCCCCGTTCGCAGGATTCGGCAAGCGTCACCGACTGCCTGCTCCGCGAGGCCCGCTCCGCCGGTGTCGAGGTGCTCACACAACATCCGGTCCGCTCCGTCGCGCCCCATGCTTCGGGACGTCTGGAAGTATCGTTTGCCGACGGACGTCCCCCGCAAAGTTTCGACAAAGTGGCCCTGACGACAGGCGGAGCGCCCCACGGCGAAGGGCACGACTGGCTCGCCGCACTGGGCCACCGCATAGAGCCGCCCTGTCCCTCGCTCTTCACCTTCACCGTCAGAGAACCGAACCTCACGGCCCTCACGGGCATTGTGGTAGAAAAGGCACAAGTAGCCCTTGCCGGTACGAAATTCCGTGCCGCGGGTCCGCTGCTCATCACGCATTGGGGACTGAGCGGCCCCGCCATTCTGAAACTGTCGTCCTACGCCGCCCGCCATCTCAGCGAACGCGGCTACCGTGCCCCGCTGTCCGTCTGCTGGGCCGGAGAGCCTGACGCCGGAGCCGTAGCCGACTGCTTGAAGAAACTTGCCGCCGGATCGCCGCGCCGCAAACTCGCAGCCCTGCGGCCCTACGGTCTGCAAGGACGCCTCTGGACCTACCTGCTGCAACGCACCGGCATCGCTCCCGACAAGCCCTGCGGAGAAGCCGGCAGCAAAAGCATCAACCGGCTTGCCGCCATCCTCACAGCCGACAGCTATACCATCGGCGGCCGGTCTGCCTTCCGCGAGGAGTTCGTCACCTGCGGTGGCGTAAGCCTCCGCTCCATAAACCCCGCCACACTTGAAAGCCGCCACACGCCAGGGCTGTTCTTCGCCGGCGAAATACTCGACATCGACGGCATCACAGGAGGTTTCAACCTCCAGGCCGCATGGACCACGGCCCACACCGCGGCTTCCGCCATGTCTGCCGGAAGCCCCCTTTGCCATTCCTAATGAAATCAAGACACAGACCCTGACGTCAGATTAAAATACCCTATTTTGTCTTAACAGGGCCCGTTCCCGCTTGTCTCTTTTCCGCATCTTCCTTACCTTTGTCTCTGTCCTGCGCCCTGAAAAGCGTGGGACAGAGATGAAAAAATATCAGGAACTTAAAAAATTATGGAGTATGAAAAACGGAGTCATGATGCAATACTTCGAATGGAATCTGCCGGACGACGGAACCTTGTGGAAACAACTCAAAGACGATGCGCGGCATCTGCACGACATCGGCATAACGGCCGTATGGATTCCGCCCGCCTACAAAGGAACGGGCAGCAATGATGTGGGCTACGGCACATACGACCTCTACGATTTAGGCGAATTCGACCAGAAAGGAACTGTCCGCACCAAGTACGGCACCCGCCAGGAACTGCAAGAAGCCATCGCCGAACTGCACCGTCACGACATCTGCGTCTATTTAGATGCCGTAATGAACCATAAAGCCGGCGCCGACCGCACTGAAAAGTGCATGGCATACCCCGTTGATCCGGACAACCGTGACCAGCCCCTTGCCGAGCCCTACGAAATAGAATGCTGGACTGGGTTCGACTTCCCGGGACGGGGCGACAAATATTCTTCGTTCAAATGGCACTGGTACCACTTCTCCGGCACCGACCGCAACGAAGCCGACGAAAAGAACGGAATCTATCAGATTGTCAGTGAGGGAAAAGCCTGGAGTATCGGTGTCGACACCGAAAACGGCAACTACGACTACCTGATGCATTCGGACATCGACCTGAATCATCCCGAAGTCATCGCCGAATTGAACCGGTGGGGAATATGGGTAGCCCGCGAGCTGGAACTCGACGGCATGCGTCTCGATGCCATCAAGCACATGAACGACCAGTTTGTCCGGCAATTTCTCACCACCGTCCGCAGCGAATTGAAGCGTGATTTCTATGCCGTAGGCGAATACTGGAAAGAAGACCTCACCGCATTGGAAGAATATCTGGGCCATGTCGACTACGAACTGGACCTTTTCGATGTGGGCCTGCACTACAACTTCTTCCAGGCCTCGCAGGCCGGACGCGAATACGACCTGCGCACCCTCTTAGACGGCACGCTCGTCCGGAATCATCCCACCCTGGCCGTCACCTTCGTCGACAACCACGACTCACAGAAAGGCTGCTCTCTCGAATCGCAAGTGGAAGACTGGTTCAAACCGTCGGCCTACGCGCTTGTCCTGCTGATGCGCGAGGGCTATCCCTGCCTCTTCTACGGCGACTACTACGGCATGGACGGAACACCCTCACCCCACCGCGGCACCATCGACACACTGCTGAACGTCCGCCGGCACTATGCCCATGGCGAGCAGGAACTCTACTTCGACCATCCTTCCACCATAGGCTTGGTGCGCCGGGGCGACGACAAGCATCCCGATTCGGGTCTGGCGCTGGTCATCTCTGTAGGCGACGAAGGCGACAAACTGATGAACGTCGGCACACAACACGCCGGCGAGGTATGGCACGAAGTCACGGGCAACCGTTCCGAAACCCTCACCATCGGCCCCGACGGCAATTGTGTCTTTCCCGTCTCCGGCGGCAAGACGGCCGTCTGGGTTAAAAAGCCGGAAGAAGAACAGCAGGCTACTTGAAGCACGGTCCGGCCGTTCCGATAAAAAAAACCGTTTCTCCGGGCATCTTAACGGTGCCTGAAGAAACGGTTTTTTTAGAGGGGAAGCGGAAGAATCCCGTCCTCACCTCTCTTCATCCAGCGCCTCGTAGCGCGAATGCCGGCTGATGTACTCCGGAACCAGACGCTTCATCTGGCGGACCGTGCCCATGTCATCATAAAGAGAGGCCACGCGGTAAAGCTCCCCGATGCCCTCAACCACCTCCTCGTAGGAGTAGCGGCGCACATCCGCAATGCGGATCTTCTTGTGGAAGGAAGGCTTCGTGACCTCCTCCTGGCTCAGAACCTCCTCATACAGCTTCTCACCCTCACGCAGACCCGTGAAGCGGATATCCACGTTCTTCGCACCGCTCAGACGGATCATCCGACGGGCCAGATCGGCGATGCGGACAGGCTCGCCCATGTCGAATACGAAGACCTCGCCGCCCTGGCCGTGCGTGCCGGCCTCCAGAACAAGCTTACAGGCCTCCGGAATCAGCATGAAGTAGCGGATGATGTCCGGATGAGTCACCGTCAAGGGACCGCCTGAAGCAAGCTGACGGCGGAACAGGGGGATCACCGAGCCGTTCGAACCCAGGACATTGCCGAAGCGGGTCGTCACGAAACGGGTCACACCCTTCACAAGACCCTCCTTGATCGCCTGGTCAAGGCTCTGCACATACATCTCGCAGATGCGCTTCGAACAACCCATCACGTTCGTTGGGTTCACGGCCTTGTCCGTGCTCACCATCACAAACTTGCGGACGCCGTACTTCACGCTCAGGTCCGCCAGGATGCGCGTGCCCCACACGTTGTTGAAGACACTCTCGCTCGGGTTGTCCTCCATCATGGGAACATGCTTGTAGGCCGCAGCATGGAACACATAGTCCGGACGGAAACGCCCGAAGATCTCCTCCATGCGGTCCGCGCGGCAAATCGACGTCACCACCGTCTGGGCAGGGATGTCAGGAAAGTCGTTGCGCATCTGGAGGCGGATGTC
The DNA here is from genome assembly GCA_009775705.1 of Prevotellamassilia sp. Classification (GTDB taxonomy): domain Bacteria; phylum Bacteroidota; class Bacteroidia; order Bacteroidales; family Bacteroidaceae; genus Alloprevotella. Next base: position 11,243 of record VSQE01000037.1, on the reverse strand, counting down.
GTGCTGAGGAGTCTCAGCCTGGTCTATCAGCATCAGCTCCGAAGGACCGAAAGGAGCAATCTGGCGCACCAGCTCCGAGCCGATGCTGCCCGCAGAGCCCGTGATCAGCACCTTGCGGCCGCACAGAAGGCTGCCGACACCCGCCATGTCTATCTGGATCTCCTCCCGGGGAAGAAGATCCTCTATCTCCACCTCGCGCAGGCGAACCTCCTCATGAGGGTCCTTGCGAACCTTCCACTCTTCTGCATTGCGGGAAATATAAATCTTCACCCCGGCATCCATAAGCAGTTCTTGAAACTCACGGTTCTTCACGAAGTCCTCGTGCTTGAGAGGACTCACCAGAACCGCGCCTATCCGCTCCCGCCGAAGCAAGGGGCGGAGATCCTCAAAGATAGAATAGATGCGCTTGCCCATCAGGCGCTCGCGGTACCGGGGACGCTCGTCACCGATATAGCCCCGGATGCGGAACTGCGCGGGCTTCGTGCTGCGGATGTTGTTCGTCAGCGCCACGGCACCCGAATAAGTTCCGTAGATCAGAGCGTTGCAGGCACGGCCGCCCACCTGGGCCCCTTCGTAAAGCAGCTTGATCAGGACACGCGAGCCGCAAAGAAGGGCCGTCGTACCCAAATAGACGAACACCACCTGGCGAAGCGGAAGCACCTGGAAGTAAACGCCCCAGCCAGACTGACGGCACAAGTACATGAAAACCATCGCCAGAAGCAGCGACAGACCCCCGGCGCAGCACACCCGCAAAAGGTCGATGAACTGGGAGTAGCGCAATATGCCGGAATACGTGTGGAACACACGGAAACCGATCAGGCTGCACGTCAGGAACGCCACCCACGTATGAAGAAGACCCGGCCACATCGACAGAAGCTCCGAGGCCGGATGCAAAAGCCACAGAAAAAACAGGCCGCCGAAGAAACACTGGAAACCGTCGAATACCACCAGCACCCAGTAAGGAAGCATCTTGCGGCTGAAGTACCAGCCCAATAACTTGCCCAACATTTTCATTCTTTTTCTTTTTTTACCAATACTATAAAAACAAAAGCATTGTTACCTTCCGGGACATGTCAGGTCCTGAAAATAGTAGCAGGCTTCATCAGATGACTTTTGATCTGGGCGACAAACGTGGAAGGGACACTGTCGCTATAGACCAGCCTGTGCTTCCACAAATTATCACGCCACAGTCTGAAACGTGCGACGACATACGGAATCCCCTCCTTCTGTCCTTCCGGTTTCTGCGGAAAGAATATGTCATTCAGGACACGGTCCACCAGTTCCCGCCTGCAGGAGCCGAAACCGGAATACTCCCCTGGAGTATGGAAGATCTCTTTCCCGAAGCCCAGTTTCCTCACGGCAATCTCATTCATGCAAAGGACATAGTCCTCCATGCCGTAATCCCGGCACCGGGCCCAGAAGAAATCCCAGTCTATGTCTGCGTGACGCTTCTCCACAAACAGCGCCCAATCCAGCAGCTGCCTCAGGTTCATGCCTTCCGCGGCAAAGTGGCAGGCGCTGTGACGCGCAACGTACAAAGCGTTCAACAGGGGCGACGGAAGATATATGCCTGTACCGTCGGCACATACATGCTCTTCGGCGCCGGAACCCGCCAGCCGCTTGAAATCAGCCTCAATCCGGCGGTTCGACCTGTGGGAGTGCACATTGACAAAGTCATAATGATTCTCCACCATGACACCTTTGTAGGTATATACGGAATGATGGTGGTGGGAATTGTCGGCCACGATGCCGAGTTTCTCCTTCATGGCTCCGTCCGCCCGCTTCCAGACCGGCTGACCGGCAGATGCCCGCTCCGCGCCCTGCTCCATCAGGTACACGTCGATATCGCCTACCGCACGGTGCTCCGGCCGCGGCCAGTACCGGGAAAGCCCCACCCCCTTCAGCAGCATCAGTCCGATGCCCTCCTTTCCGTAGAAAGCGGCCAGCTCAGCAATGATTCTCTCATGCAGCGCATACTGGCGCTCCATCTTCAGGACCAGGCCCGCCCAACGCAGTTTGCAGAGCTTTGCTTCCGCGGAGTTCCCCGCAAGCTCCGGAGACGCCGAACCATACAGCCGCTGCAATCCGTCCAGGACAAGGGCGGGGACGCATTGCCTCACAGACAGGTCGAACAGCGCGTTCCAGTCAACCGCTCCGGGATATCCGCACGAGTCGCCTTTGCCCAGTGCGGCCTTTATCAGATCCAGCAACAGGGTCTCGTCACGTCCGGTCATCAGAGAGCCTTGACTATTTCCACGAAATTGCGGATCACGTATTCCTGGTCCTCATCCGTCATGCGGGTGTTCAGGGGAAGCGTGATCTCGTTCTCGAACAGGCGGTACGCATGGGGATAGTCACCGATGTCGAAACCTAACCGGCGGTAGGCAGTCATCATCGGCAGCGGCTTGTAGTGCACGTTCGTCGCGATGCCACGACCGGCCATACGCTCTATCACCCCATCCGTCTCCTCGCGGCTGCGGCCGCAAAGACGCACAAGGTAGAGATGGCCCGACGATTCGTACGCCTCCGTATAGTGGCGCAGCACGCACACGTCCAGCTCGCGGAAGGCCTCGTCATACCGTTCTATCATCCGGCGGCGGCGCGCCAGCAAGGCGGGATAGCGCTTCATCTGGACCAGACCGATGGCCGCCGCAACGTCCGTCATGTTGCACTTGTACCAAGGCCCGATGATGTCATACTCCCAGGCGCCCAGACGCGTCTTGGCCAGAGCGTCCTTGTTCTGACCGTGAAGGCTCAGAAGCTGGCAGACGCGATAGAGACGGTCGTTCCAGGTCTCGCCCTCAATGAAGGGAACACCGCACAGGGGATTACGCGGGTCGTTGTCCAGATCCTTCTCCGCAGGCTCCGCCCCGAAAGGGAGGTTCCACGTCAGCGCGCCGCCCTCGGCCGTCGTGAAGTTCTTCACCGCATGAAACGAGAACGAACTGAAGTCGGCGATGCAGCCCACCATGCGGCCGCCACGGGAGGCGCCGAAGGCATGCGCGGCATCGCAGCAAATGGCCATACGCCCCATCTTCCGCTGCAGGTCCGTCTTGGGAGTGAACAGCGACTTCTTTTCCTCCGCAATGCGGAACAGGCGGTCGTAGTCGCAGGGGATGCCCGCCAGATCAACCGGGATGACGGCCTTCGTGCGCGACGTCACGGCCGCCGCCACCGCATCGTAGTCCAGCTCGGGACGATCCGGAAGGACATCCACCATCACAAGGCGGGCGCCCACATGCTCCACCACCGAGGCGCTGGCCGTATAGGTATAGGCCGGAACGATCACCTCGTCCCCCTCGCCGATGCCCAGCAGACGCAAGGCCATCTCGCCGCAGGCCGTCTGGGAGTTCAGGCACACGGAGCGCGCCGCACCCGTAAAGGCCGCCACCTCGCGCTCCAACTGTTTCGTGCGCGGACCTGTCGTAATCCAGCCCGAGAGGATCGCATCGCGCACCTCACCGGCCTCAGCCTCCGTCATGTCGGGAGGACTGAACGGGACATTACGTAATTTCTTTGTCATAATTCTTTTGCTTATGAATGATTCTTTCTTATCGGCGGCAGGCAAACTGCAATACGCCCGCCCAACGGACATTTTACAAGATTTCCTCACGCGGCGTGTAAAAAGTTTTACAAGGCATGTAAAAGTCTTTACAAGGCACGTAAAAAAATTTACAAGGCATGTAAAAATTTTTATCCCTGCCCGGTCACGGACTTTATCACGTCCACATATTTCCGGGTTCCTGCCTCCTTGGTCAGATTTTCCATGATGAAACGGCGGCCGTTGGCACCGTATTTCCGGCAAAGTTCGGGATGCTCGTACAGCCGGACGACCGCATCGCGGAAGGCCTTCCGGTCTCCGGCTGCGGTAAACACCCCGCATTCGTTACCGGTCAGGATATGCTTCAGCTCGTTCTCGTCGAAGCTGGCCAGTACGGGCCGCGAGGCCGACATGATGCTCCAGGTCTTGGAGGGGACGCTGTTGGCCCCCACCCCGGGCTTGCTGATGACCAGACCGACATCTCCCAGACTGAACACATGGCTGATATCCGCATAGTCCTGAAATGGCAGCATCGTCACATTGTCCAGGCCCTCGCGCCGCACCATGTCCTCCACGTTCTTACGGTAGGCTCCCTCGCCTATCAGTATCAGCCCTATGCCGGGATGGGAAGTACGCAGCTCCTTCATCACGTCCAGCAGCAGGTCCATATTCTGGGTAAGACCGATATTGCCGGAATACTCGATATAGAATTTTTCCGGATCAAGGCCGTACCGCCCGATGAGCTTGTTTTCCGAACGCGGCACATCGACCACGGCATTCTGGTCCACCCAGTTATATACCACCTCTATCTTCTCCTCCGGTACGCCTTTCTCCATGATGTTCTTCTTGAAGTCCTCCGATATCACGATGATCCTGTCCGCGTGCCTGTACGTGAAGTCCTCTATCAGGCGGCCTATCTTCCACAACAGACCGCCCTTACGGGCCAGACCGGTTCCCGCCAGCGAGTCGGGGAAGATGTCCTGCAGGTTATAGACGAAGGGGACTTTCCTGAACTTCTTCAGAAAGGCACCCAGCATGCCCTGGATGGGAGGAGTTGACGCCAGATAGATACAATCCACATCTTCCGTAAGCAGTCCTTTCCAGAACTGTATCATCCAGCAAAGCGAATAGCGCAACGCACGCAGCAATGGATTCCGGCCTTCGGCATACATCGGAAAACGGTGCACTTCCAGAGTTCCGGAGTACATCAGCTCAGCCCTCCTCTTTTTATACTGACAACGCTCAGCCTCCGTAATCCCCCTGCAAGGAGCCGGAGTATGGACCACAGTATGGAAACCGGCCGCGCCAAAAGCCTCAAAACGATTTTCCTCCAGATATATACTTGCCGCCTTTTCCGGAAAAAAATATCCGGACAACTGTAGGATTCTCATATCGTTTCCATTTTCACTTCACGGACTATCGAATCGGCCAATGCTACGGCCTTCTGCGGTGTTTCTTCCGTCACGATGACATGTCCGCTTCGACAAGTACTTGACGTCACTTCCGGAATAATGTCCCCCTCTTTGCGGTATATCTCCCACAGGTACACCCTCGGATCGTCAAGGACTCCGGTATTCCCGATTCTTACCAGTTTGCCCGGTTCGGGACAGAAATAACGGATGCACACGCCTTTATGCGGCTCCGCCGGAATCAGATCCGGCTCCACTCCCAAAGCACAGTCAACGGCTGCCGCCACCATGTCGATGCCGGTACTCAGACGGGTCAGTTCCGTACTGATGAAATCTCCTCCCAAGCGAGCACCTATCTCCATGATATACGCCTCTCCGGCCTGCACTTTCACCTCGGCATGGCAGGCACAGTCGCTGACTCCCAAGGCCTTCACTCCGGCAACAGACGCTTCTTTTATCTTCGCCACCATCTCATCCGGATAGCACGAAGGCTGGCTGTGCCCCAGCTCCACGAAATGCGGAGCGCCGGTAGTCTTCTTGTCCGTTACGGTCAGCACGTTCACCTCGTGGTGCCATACAATGATCTCCACACTGAACTCGTCACCTTCGATGAACTGTTCCAGCATCACGCTGTTGTCCCGGCTCTCCTTAGCGGCCACCTCAAACAGACGCACAAACTCCTGGCGGCCGATATCATGCGTAATCTTGGATATGCCGCGCGAACCGCTGTTTCTGCTGGGCTTCAGGATGCCGGCACCATCCATTCCGCAGAACATGTTCCATGCGGAATGGGCATCCTCAAAACAATAGCTTTTCGGGGAAGGCGCGTTCCCCCTCTCGAAAGCCTTACGCATCAGATGCTTGTTGGTGGCCCGGACGGCCTGCTCTTTGGTGATGCCCGACAGGCCCAGTTCGTCATTGATACGACCCATCACACTCATCGACACTTCCGAACAAGGATGGATCACCCCGTCAATATGCTCCTCGCGGGCCACCCGCAACATCTCCTCCTCCGAGGTGATATTCGCCACGACGGGCTTGTCCGCATACTTCAGCCCCACGGCATCGGCATCACCATCGGCCGCGACAACGTAAAGCCCCATCTCCTTTGCCTTCTTGATCACCGGGATCTGTAAAATTCCGGCGGCCAGCACCAATAATTTCTTCATAAGCTATGCACGATAAACATCCTTGCTCGAAAATACCGTCTTTATTGTCAGCCAGACGATCTTCACGTCCAGGCCCAAGGACATGTGCCGGACATAATAAATATCATTCCGCAGTTTCTCTTTCGTTCCGACCGAATTGCGGTTAACGGCCTGGTTCCATCCCGTGATTCCGGGACGGACATTCAGAATCTGACGCTCCTCCTCTGTATATTGATCCAGATAGCTCACCGAATCCGGACGCGGTCCGATCCAGGCCATATCACCGACCAGGATATTCAGAATCTGGGGCAATTCATCTATGCTGGTTCTGCGGATGAACCTCCCGACTTTCGTCACACGCGGATCGTCTTCCGCATTATACGTACTCCCGTCTTCCATCCTGATGTCCGGAGCATTCACCTTCATCGAACGGAACTTGAACATCCTGAACTCTTTTCCGTAACGGCCCGTCCTCGGTGCCATGTAGAAAACCGGTCCTCCGTCTTCCAGCTTTATGGCCAGTCCCACGACCAGAACCAAAAGCAAAACGAACGGCAAGGCTATCAACGAAAAAAGAATTCCCAAAAGTCTTTTTACGATCAAATACATGATTATCTATAACAACTTAATAATTAAATAAATCGCGGTACAGATGGTTATCCCAGTCCTTTTTGAAATCTTCCATCATCTGCCGAAAGGTCTTGAATTTCGGCTCGAAGCCAAAATCTCTCTTTGCCTTCTCCATCGAAAAAAGATAGGACGTAGTATTGTTCGGCACTTCGGGCTTGTATATTATCTTCGAGCGCCGGCCGTCGGCCGGACCGAAAACATCCCTCATCACTTCTGCCTGTTCCTGCAACGTGACACCGCCCCCGGCCGTCATATTATACAACCCGTATGTGTTATCACTCTTGAGAGCAAGATAGAAAGCATGGGCAATGTCCTTCACATACCCCACGTCCCTTATCATGCGGGCATCACCAAAGACTGTAATGTCTTCCGCCCGCTCGGCCTTTTCCATAAATATCTGAAATCCGGACTTCTTCATTTCACCGTTTACATAAAGAGACATGTGGGGAGTCACTCCGAACACCGTAGGGAAACGGAACACCGCATTCTTCATTCCGTGCTGCTGGTTGTAGTATTCCATCACATCATTGGCCGCATTCTTGGAGATGGTATAGACAGAATGGTCTCCGGTAAAGAAAAAATTCCGCGGTTCTTCTTCCGTCAGTCTGCGCTCACCGTTCCAGGCACCCCTGACATCACCGTAAGAACAAGTGGAAATGACACGTCTTATCCCGTTTTTACGGCAATACTCCAAACAGTTGATGGTTCCTATCGTATTGATACGGAAATAATCGGCAGCATTCTCATCCTCGTCAAGATTAACCGGTGCATTGGCCGGCAACAGGCCCGCAAGCAGAATCACACCTTCAACATCCGTCTTGGGCAGCTGCTCAAAATCCGCTTCATTGTCAAGATCAAGATTCACATATTTCACCCCGAGCTTGTCGTAATGGTCCTTGAAACGGTTTCTCCTGCCTGTCACAAGGACATCACAGCCTTGATTAACCAACTCGGTAACGGTGTGTACGCCAATAAAACTTGTGGCTCCAATTACTACTATCATATTCCTTTAAATTTTGGAGACCATACAAATTATACTTCCGCTTTCTCTCAGATCCTAACTTCCCGGGTATCAGCCTTCCTGTAGCGGGCGGGATTTCCTACCGCCACACAATCCGACTCCGTATCTCTCAACACATTTGCGGCACAGCCGACAATGTTGAAAGGTCCGAGCCTCGTGTTGCTTTTTATGGTTGAATTAAGACCTAAGAAACTGTTTCTGCCGATGCAGGCGTGACCGCCAACCGCCACCGCGTCCGAGAAAAAACAATAGGGTTCCACTATTACATCATGGCTGAGCGTGACACCTTCGCTGATAATGACTCCGTCATGCAATTCGCAGCCAATACCGACAAAGGCATTGTCAAAAACCAGAATATTTTCTCCCTTTATCGTGTCACTCCAACAATTTGAGCCTGGCGATATGAAATTGGCAAGATGATACCCGTCCGCTTTCAAACGATTGCATACGGCAGCACGCAGAGTATTTGCTCTCGTATAGCCTATGGTTACTAAAAAATAATCCTTTGTGTCAGTATCGTCTAAAGAATTGACTGATTGGGGGGGTAATTTGCTGATATTCACCGTAATGCAAAACAGGAAATCCCATAAAAGATTCTCCCGCCAGCATGTTGTCATCAATAAAGCATTTGACGTTGAACAAGCGGTACCTCTCATTATACAATACAATGCTCCTTGCCAAAGCACCTGTTCCGTATATAACTAAATTGTCCATTTCTTGAATTATCATATTATGCCAACTTATACTAATACAATTGGCAAAATATTTTTCAAAATGTAAAATATGCTCTTACACAAATACATATAATGTATCGTATATTATTTTATAGTTCGCACAAACTCGGGTCTCTCTCTCTTTCCCAATACCCATTCATAAAGCTGGTATGTTTTTTTAGCAACCACCTCGGACGAGAATCTATTAATAATACACTGCCTGCCTTTTTCTCCCAATAAATGGCGTTCCTCATCAGTAAGGGACATACTCTCAATAAGCGTCTTCACAATATTATCAACACTCAAATTAATCCACCATCCGCACTGTTCATCCTCAATACATTTCCATGGAGCATTCCGAGTAGTGATTACAGGGCACTCACACATCATCGCCTCAGCTATGACATTACCAAAATTCTCATTTAATGTTGGAAGTATAAACAAATCTGAATCTTGATATTTTCGCATCTTGTTTTCACCTGTAATAGCATCAAGAAAAATAATAGAATCTTGTAAACGCATTGTACGTACTTTCTCTTTCAACGTATAGACGTACTCTTTCGGATCACTATTTCCCACAATATGTAATGACCACTCTGTACGCAATTTTTCTGGCAATTTAGCCCACGCCTCAATCAGATATTCAAGACCTTTAATCGGATTAATTCTTGATAAAAATAAAAGTACTCTCTTTCCTTCATGATCATGATAATGAGTATTCTTTGTAGGAAAAACTTCAATCTCTATACCATTTGGAATAATTGCAACTGGAGTCTTACATCCTAAAATGCGGATACTTTCATACTCCTGTTCTGAGGTTGCTATAATACAAGCTGCATCATCCACAATACCTTTACTGTAAAGTCTCCAAACAAGTTTTTTTTTGAACTTCTTAAACTTATTCAAATGGATTCGAGCTATCTCAGTATCTCCACGTGGATTAATAACATAAGGAATACGATGTTTACGCCCAAAATTTGCAACATATAAATTTGCTGGCATCCAGATACCATGCATGTGAAGAATATCCGGCATATCACAGCATGATGACAGATATTTCTTCAAACTTGTAGCCCATGAATGCTGAAATTTATTCTTTGGATCAGGAATATTAATCATCTGAACACCTTCTGATATCAATCTATCTTCCCAAGGTTTACTTGATTCATGAACAACAAAACTCATTTCAGCTCCTATACGCTGAGTTCCGATACACTGAATAGGAACACTATAAGTTGGCCCACCGTATTTAGGATTTAATGTACCATATAAAAGGAAATGACGAATTTTCATGAGTGTTCGAATAAAGGAGATAAAGCATTAACGAATTTATGCTTTTCATTCTCAATATTATAGTCACAAATAAACTTAGAAATGTTTTTCGTGTATGCGTCATAATTAGACACTATCTTTTCTATATTTGTTGCAAATGTCTGCCTATCCTCAAAATCAAAGAGTTCACCAATATGATATTCATTTACTACTTTCTCTAAAAATGGCTGCTTTGAAGATATCACAGGCATACCAATCGCCGTATATTCATATAGTTTATTGGGAGAGCAATAAATATTATTGTAGGTATTAAATGGATAAGTAATGATTCCCACCTTACATTCTTTCAGCCTTTCCATCATATCCTTGTTAGCCATTCTACCGGTAAATAGGACTCGACTTTGGACACCTTCAACTTGAGCTATATTTTCAAGTAAAGCTCTATCACCCTGACCTCCATCTGGTCCTCCTCCAATAAACATAAGTTTATAGCTTGAAGGCAGATACTTCAATGCGCAAATAAAAAAAGATAATTTTCTGGATTCCGTAATGACACCTTGATACACAACCCAATTAATATCATTCTTGATAGAACCGGCAATTTGCTGATACTTATAGTCCGCAATATTGAGTATGTTCATGGTATTTGTTAACTTATATACATCACGCATTACATTCTCGCGTTCTACATTAGCCGCAATCACTTTGTAAGCATCTTTTGCCCACTTCCTTTCTACCCAAATAAACAGTTTCTCACGTAAAGTGTATTTTTGTCCAGGAGCCTTTATTAGCAATTCGTGCGCATCATAAATAAATACTCCTTTTACCGCCTTCACTATGGGGGCTAAGAGCATTGAATAATAGTCATGGAGATAAAATAATGTGGTCTTAGTTTCAACCGATTTAATTATTGTCTTTGCTTCCTGCCAAAATCTCCAATAATTCTTGAAGCCCAACGGTTTCAATTTTATTTGATGCTGAATTACACCATCAATAGGATAATCTATCAAGCCACAACTCACAAGATGTATTTCCAAATTTCCAATGCTCCTTAGAAAATCCATACTCCGCTGTACTCGGCCATCTGTATTTATCTCTCCATAGAGAAAGAAATAAACTTCTGTTCTCATATTTTTTTTGGTTTCCTTATAAATTTATCTAAAAAGAATACAGGCAGAACGCCAAACACAATCGTGGACATATAAGAAGCTGCTCCACCTCTACCCACTGACATAACATAAACTATAAGGTATAAAGATAATAAATTAGTACATTTATGCCTAAGCAAATATTTTATCGAGAAGACCACTATAAATCCCATAATTAAAGCCTGAACCCAATAAAACTGTTCTCCAAAATACATAAATGACTCTCCCAATACAGAAGGAAGACTCGATGAATAGTTAGCATCACCATAATGCATACCTGTCAACGAATAAGTAAAAGCATCACTTTGAAGGGTTGGTTTACCTCTACCCACTGACATAACATAAACTATAAGGTATAAAG
>VSQE01000036.1 GCA_009775705.1 Prevotellamassilia sp. | reverse complement strand
TTCCTCAGGGGAGAGACGGACCCCGAAATCGTTTCCAATCTAACGCAACGGAAACAATCCCGGAGGACGGGGGGAGTATCTTTGCAGAAGAAACTTGTTGAACTTTAAATTTTAGTTATTCGGATAATTATGAAGAGACATTTGTGTGCCGGACTATTGTCTTTCTGTCTGGCTGTTTTTCCCTTTGTTGATGCCGTGGCGCAATCCAATCGGACACATCTGTTGAGTTCCGAACAAACAACTTTGGCAGTGACTACCAATGACGGAGGTACGGCTTATTACCAGTACTTCGGCCCCAAGATCCAGGACTCTGATATTGGCGGTTTTTTGGGAGTTCAATCCAATTATACAGGGCATACCTTGCCGCAGTTCGGTGTTTCCTCAGCGGGCGAAAAGGCTTTGGCCGTAGAGATGCCCGACGGCAGTCTCAGTGTGGACCTTGCGATGGAGAGCGTGACGCGTAGCTCAGATGAAAAGGGCGAAGTGCTGGAACTTGTTTTTAAAGATCGCGTCTATCCTTTGGTCGTCAAGCAATATTTCAGAAATTATAAGGGAACGGAAGTCTTTTCCACCTGGACCGAGATAACCAATGCCGGTAAAAAAGGAGACATGAAGCTGCTTACGTTTGCCAGTGCCTGTGTGCCATTGACGCGCGGCGACAATTATCTGACGCAGTTGCACGGAGCCTGGGCGGGTGAGCATCGTATCAGTGAGGAGAGATTGCCCGACGGTCAGACCGTCATTGCAGACAAAGCCGGGTTGCGGAATGCCTTCGGATCGAATGCTGGTTTTATGATTTCGCTGGACGGCCGTCCGTCGGAGAACCGCGGAGAAGTTTTTGGAGGAAATCTGCTTTGGAGTGGAAACTACAAGACAAAAATTGTTGCCACCAATCATTCCATAGAGTTGATCAGCGGTATCAATGAAGAGACTTCCACGTATGTGCTGGAGCGTGGCGAGACATTCCGTACGCCTGAGTTTGCCATGACCTTTTCCTCGGAAGGGAAAGGCGGGGTGAGCCGTGCTTTCCACCGCTGGGCGCGCAAGTATGGAATGGCTCACGGAGACCGGCTCCATGACATCCTTCTGAACAGCTGGGAGGGAGTATATTTCGGTATCAAACAGGAAACGATGGACCAGATGATGGGGGATATCGCCTCGCTCGGAGGAGAACTGTTTGTGATGGATGACGGCTGGTTTGGCGATAAATATCCGCGTGACAACGACAGTACAAGTCTGGGCGACTGGATGGTCTGTTCCCGGAAGTTGCCCGGCGGCATAAAGGCCCTGACGGACATGGCGGCTCGTCATGGCATCAAGTTCGGAATATGGATAGAACCCGAGATGGCCAATACCAAGAGCGAGCTGTATGAGCAGCATCCCGAATGGGTACTCAGCCAGCCGGACCGTCCGCTGACGCAGGGCCGCGGCGGCACACAGGTCGTGCTGGACCTGTGCAATCCCAAAGTACAGGACTACGTGTTCGGCATCACGGACCAATTGCTTGCAGAGCATCCGGAGATCGCCTATATCAAGTGGGACTGCAATGCCGATATCATGAATTACGGCTCTTCCTACCTGCCTCGCAACCGTCAGTCGGAGATATACATCCGCTATCATCAGGGACTTCATCGTGTGCTTGACCGCATCCGCGCCAAATATCCCGATGTTGCCATACAACTCTGTGCCAGCGGCGGCGGGCGTACCAACTATGGTCTGCTGCCCTGGTTCGATGAGTTCTGGACCAGTGACAACACCGATGCCATGCAGCGTGTCTTCATCCAGTGGGGTGCCAGCCATTTCTATCCGGCCATCGCGCAAGGCTCCCATGTCAGTGCCAGTCCCAACCACCAGACCGGTCGCCGGATTCCGTTGAAGTTCCGCTTCGATGTGGCAATGACCGGCCGTCTCGGCATGGAGATCCAGCCCAAGAACATGAGCGATGAGGAGAAAGAATTCTCTCGCCGCGCCATAGAAGCCTACAAGCACATCCGTCCTGTTGTGCAGTTTGGCGACCAGTATCGTCTTGTTTCTCCCTACGGTGGCAGCCCGTTGGCCGCGCTGATGTATGCCGACGAGAAAAAAGAGCACATCGCCGTCTTTGCCTATCGCATGGAATATATGGCAGACCAAAGCCTGCCGAAAGTGCGTCTAGACGGTGTGGACGTCAACAGGAACTATCGCATCAAGGACCTCACGCCGGTCCGTGCCGACCGTCCGAGCCGTCTCGACGGGAAAGTCGTGAGCGGCCGTATACTCAAATATGCAGGTCTCAACGTGGCTTCTTCGCTGAACCGTCCCATGAGCAGCATCGCTCTTGAACTTGTGGCGGAATAAGAAAACAGTCATATATACAGAAAACAGGGAAGAAGGCCCAAGTAGCTTTCTTCCCTGTTTTCTGTATATATGGAGTTACGTCACACCAGATGGGCGATAAGCTCCTCCCGTTCGCCGGGCAGGAGGTCGATGACCGGTATCTCTATCATCGTGTAGCAGCCCGGCTGCTGCTTCATGGCGGCACGTGCCACACACACCAGCACCTGTCCCGTCAGGGCGGGGTTGTTGATCCGCATGTTGAATTCAAAGAGCTGGTTCTGTGTCTGTCCGCTCACGCCTTTACGCGTCAGGTTCACACCATGTCCCATATCTATCACCTCGTCCACGCTGGCCACCTGTATGACATGTGTCTCGTCATTTGCGAAATAGGGGTCGGTCTTGATGGCGGTCGCTACGGTGGCGAAGTCATGGCCCTCTTCCACTTCGATGTACACCATGCGACGGTGGATGCCTGTGCCTGTGGGGATGGTCATGGAAAGAGCGGCCTTCACGCCTTCAACGGCTTTCACCGCCACCGTGTGCCCCATCGACATGCCCGGGCCGAAGTTGGTATAGGTGATACCTTTGGGTGCGATGGCCTGTAGGAGGGTGCGCACCACAGAGTCGCTGCCCGGGTCCCATCCGGCCGAGATGATGCTGACGGCTCCGCCCGTTTTCGCGGCGGCGTCGAGTGACCTGCGCAGGGGGACGATCTGCGTATGGATGTCAAAACTGTCCACCGTGTTGATTCCCAACGACAGGATTTCGCGGGCATATTCCTCCACCTTGCGTGTGGGTGTGGCCAGAATGGCAACGTCCACCTGTCCGAGTTCGCGTATGTCCTTCACCACGGGATAGGCGGCCAGTTCGGCCGGTTTGTTCTCACTGCCGGCCCGGCGCACGATACCCGCTACCTCGAAATCGGGAGCGGACTCAAGGGCCTGCAAGGCATAGCGCCCGATGTTTCCATAGCCTACAACGGCGGCTCTGATCTTTCTCTGCATACTTTTCTTTTTTTGTATATGAATGAATGTTTCTTTGCTGTGAAAGGGACGGCACAAAGTTAAGAAGTTTTTTTCAAGCAAATGCCGGTAAATCTCCGTTTTGAAAATCCTTTTTTCAAAGGATGTAATTCCCCGCTTCTCAAAAAAGCACTATCTTTGCCCCTGAAAAATACATCATTCATTTATTTCATCATGAGAAAATACAGTATTCTTTTGCTGCTTCCCCTGCTTTTCCTTGCCCGGAACGGGGAAGCGCGCCACATCCCTCAAGAGGAAGCGGAGCAGCTGGCGGCCGGATTCTACGGCTCGCTGAGCCGTCCGGGAAGGGCCGGCTCAGCCGTTCCGCCCTTGCGCCATGTCCGGAAAAAAACGGTAGGGCAGGAGAGTTTCTATGTCTTCAATGCCGGCGCCGACGGTGGCTATGTCATCGTCTCCGCCGACAGTCGTGCCCATGCCATTCTGGGCTATTCCACCGAGGGCAGTTTCGACTACGGTAGCCTCTCTCCCCAGTTCAAGGCCTGGTTGGAGAGCTATGAACGGCAGTTGGCCCTGTGCGCCAACCTGCCCGAGAAAGAGCCCGAGCCCGTCTTCGCTCCGGCTGCTTCCGGCCGCAAGAGTTGTGCCCCGCTGCTGGGCGGCATCCGGTGGGGACAGGGCGAGCCTTTCAACCGCCTCTGCCCCGACGATCCTGTGGAGGGGGGCCGTACTCCCGTCGGCTGTGTGGCCACCGCTGCCGCGCAGATCATGAAGTACTACGGCCATCCCGCCGTGGGCCGCGGACAAAGCACCTATACCACCACTACCCACCGTTTCAACATTTCCGAGACGTTGGAGGGCACCCGCTACGACTGGGACTCCATGCTCGACGACTACAACAAAGGCTATACCGAGGCGGAGGCTGCCGCCGCCGCCCAGCTTTCCTATCATGTGGGCGTGTCGTGCCGGATGAACTACAATATGGCCGGCAGCGGGGCCTGGTCCTACGACATGGCCCGGGCCTTGGTCGAGAACTTCTCCTACGACGAGAACATCGACTATACCGAGCGTACGCATTACGATGAAGCCTCGTGGGAAGCACTGTTGCGCCGCGAGCTCGACCAGAGCCGGCCTGTACTCTATGTGGGCTATGGCATTGATGTGGGCCACGCTTTCGTCTGCGACGGGTATGACGGCGCGGGCTTTTTCCATTTCAACTGGGGATGGGACGGCATGAGCGACGGATATTTCCGCACCTCGGCGTTGGATCCCTCAGCCATCGGAACGGGTGGCGGATCCGGAGGTTTCAATTACCTTCAGACGATCGTCACCAACATCCAGCCGCCTACGGCGGCCAGTGTACGCCCTACGGCCCATATTCATCTGAGAGAGGCTTTCCGTCTCAACCGCACCCGCACAGGCCGCAACAGCACCGTTACGCTCACGGCCGCGTTCGGCAATTACGGAATCCGTGATTTCAGCGGAACGATAGGTGCCGCCCTTTTCGATGCCGAAGGCGGGCAGGTGGCATTGCTCTCCGGAAAGAGTGTCCCGAATGTCCCGGGCCGTACAACCGCCGGCAATGTCTCGTTTACCTTCCAGATACCCGCCAATGTGGCGGACGGCAACTACCGCCTGCAACTGGTGCAGAAGGAGGACGGAACCGAGGACTACACGCCCTTGCGTGCTCCCGTAGGCACGCTGAACTATATGACGGTGAGCGTCAACCCCACCTACATAGAATATGCCGTTCCCGACAGCAAGGCCGCCCTTGTCTTGACCGAGAGTCCCGCAGTGGCCGGTTCGCTCTATCAGAACCGCAAGGCCTCCTTCAGCGTCAGCGTGAAGAACGAAGGCGAGGAGTACTATTCGTATATAGGGCTGCTCCTCCGCAAGAAAAATGTTGCGAACCATACCGATGCCACCACCCAGTACATCGGGCTGGCCCAGTTCCGCATCCCCAAGGACAGCGTCCGCGTTCTTTCGTTCCGCGCCGACAACATCAGCGTCGAGCCGGGCGACTATGAACTGATGGCCGTATGGGACCCCTCGAACAGCCTGAGCATGGAGCTGGGACCCGTCGGACCCGAGAGCGTGCAGGTGACGGAGATAAAAGTGCAGTCCGAGCCCACCTCGAAGGCCAATATCAAGCTGGAGGAGCGCCTCACAGTTTCTCCCGCGGCCGGAGCTTCGACGGTGGAAAGCGGGAAGCCTTTCACCGTGACGGCCAGGCTGAAGAACTATGGCGGATATGACGAGGGAGTTTTCGCTCTGATCTATTTTGATACCGCCGGCAAGCACGTGGGCAGTTCCACGGCCGTCAGCCATCCCATGCCCCGTGCAAGGACCCAGACACTGACCTTCTCCGAACTGAGGGATTTCGATCCGGGCAGCTATAAGGTTTGCATTTACCAGATTGCCGACGGTGCTTCCACCTATCTGGAGCCGATGTCCATCAACGGTACCGGTTTCGTCATGCACACCCCCACGGGCATCGTTTCCCTCGATCGTGAGGACGGGGCCGGTCTGCAATACAGCCTTCAGGGCCGCCAGCTCACGGTGACAGCCCGGCAAGCCATGCAGTCGCTCACGCTTTGCGACATGTCGGGGCGTGTGGTGTTCTCCGTCTCTCCCGGGAGCGAAACCTACGTCTGTCCGGCAAGCCGTTGTCCGGCAGGTGTCTATCTGCTGACCGTCGTCACCGGAAGCGGGGCCGAAAGCAGGAAGATCCTGTTGCCCTGATCCCGCGTTCCGGGTTCTTTCACAGTCCGTAACTTTTCGTCCGTCGTCCGGAAGCCGCCGTTATGCCGTCGGCCTCCGGACGATGTTTTTTCCGCTTGCCCGGTTGCTTCGGCTACGGCCGGGAGGCCGACCTATACAAAAACCGTGCCAAACTGAAAAGCCTCCAAACCGCCGCCTTGCGATTTTTGTCTTTTTAGCAGTTTAAGATAAAGTTTAACTCCGAGGAATTTCGGAAAAACTCCGGGAACGGACCTTTTTTGAAAAACATCCGATCTTTTTTTAAAAAGTTCCGACCTTTTTAAAAAAAGATACTATGTTTTTTTCACGTTAAGCGACGAAAAAAACCGCCCTTTAGGCGGCTTTTCAAGGGTCTTCCACTTTGACAGTGCAAATATACTGCATCCGCGGGCGAAATCCAAATGTTAATTAACTTACTTTTAGATTCCGAACTGAGCCTGCTACGGTTTTTCCACACCCGTTCCCCCCCGCTGTTTCTCCGCCTTCGCAGGGTGCCCCGTTAGTTCCAGGAGCACCTTCCTCAGGTCTTTTTTCTCCTTGCCTCTTCGGGAACCAGCAGTTCCGAAACAAGTATGTCTCTCATTTTTTCAGACATTTCCTTTACCAGACGGAATGCCGTGCTACGAGGAAGTCCCGTAGCGGCTTGTATTTCGGAAGTTCTCAGGCCCATCCGGAGCAAATAGCAGATTCTCGTTTTTTTTGTATCGAGAGGCTGCACACGTTCCTGTATGTGTCCGAGAAAATCTTTGTCTTCATGGTTGACTGCCTCGTACAGGTCTGACCAGTCACTGTCCGATAGTATGGCATTTTCTCTTGAAGTTCTGACCTTTTGGAGTATCTTTTTCATGTCTGCTCCCAATTCGTTTTGCAGCCTCACCCTTGTCAGACGGACATTCTGCTCCGCAGCCTTCCGCAGTTCCCGGTTCTTCTGCTCAAGCTGCTCATTGCTCCGCACCAGCATCAGGTCGCGTTCCATCAACCTGTTCTTATTATCTTCCGCCACGCCGTGAAGCCGTTTCTTACCCTTCCGGTAAAGAACCGTTGCGACCAGTATGATCAGAAGCGAGCCAAGCAGAGCGGTCATACTCCTGCGCCACAGCCTGTACGAGCGTTCATATACGCTTGCCTCTTCCTCTATGTCCCTCCGGTAGCGGTATTCGTTATAGGCATCAGCCGTCTGTTTCAGCCTGATGAGTCGGTTGACGGAGTCCTGAGCCGCCATGTAGCACTCGGCGTATTTCAGGGCGCTGTCCCTGTTTCCCTTGGCCTTGTGCGCCTCTGTCAGTCCGCGGTAGGCCACCGGCCTGTCCATGACCGACCATTTCGAACGGAGCATGGCGAGATAGTAGCGGATGACGGAGTCCGGCTGGTTCTCATAGATATAGTATCTGGCTTTTACGGCATAATAGTTATAGGGGAGGTTCCGGCCGTCCACATGCCTCTCCAACAGGTCGAAACATTCCTTCGCCTTCTGCCGCCGTCCCTTGATGGAATAGATGCTCACCTGCTCGGCTATCAGGTCCAGGTTGTCGCGGACGACATCGTGCTCTCTGAGCCAGTCAAGAACCTTCTCGTAATATAAAAAAGTGGAATCGGTCTTTCCTGAAAGATAATAGGCGGAGGCCATATCCATCAGATCACGGGCATCCGTAGCTCCGGCCTGCTCCTGAATCTCGTTTTTCTTTTTCGTATAGTACAGCTCCATTTCATAGTTGGACTGTCCTTCAAAAATCAGGAACAGCTGGGAATATACATTCACCAGCAGCACCGTATCGATGCTCTCCTCAGATTTTTCCGCTATGTCGATGGCTTTCAAATAGTTCTTCACGGCATTGGGAGAGTCATATCCATCGCGGAATGTGCTTCCCAGATAATAACGGGCCTCCATCCGCTCGTTGTCCGTGCCGTGCGTGTCGTAGAATGCGGCCACCTTCTCCATACGCGGGTTTTGCTCCAGCGGTAGGTCCGCCTTGTCGCGGGCCTTCACCTTCAGCAGATCGAATTTCACCTGTACATACTTGTCATTCTTGTTCAGGAGAGGCGACACGGAATCCAGCATGTGCATGGCTCTTTGCGGATCAGTACTGCATAGAGAATCGATCTGTTGCAACACATCAGGCAACAGATGATGTGAGTTCCACAGCAGCGGCTTCAGTATCGGCGCAGCGAAGACCGCTACAAGGACTGCTGTGCCCGAGAGGATGAGCAAACGGTACCTCTTCATGTTTTTGCTATTTTCTTTCAAAGTTATAAAAAACTGAAATTATAGGCAGGATGCAGGCCGGAATATTTTTCAGATCGGCCACGGCGTCTCACACGGCGTCTCCGCTACTTTCCGGAACAACCGACAAAAAATGCCATTTTCAGTCTCAATCAGTCTCATTTTTAACAATTTTACTTGTTTCAGACCGATAAAAACTGAAAGATTTTTATGCACTTAAATGCTTAATATATAGCAAGTAATATCGGTATTGCAATTTGTACCGATATTTTTCCGAAAAGTGAGACTCATTGAGACTGTTTTTTTAGATATATTAATAAAGAGTTCTTTATTTTTGCAATATCTAAAACGCAAAATATTATGAAAAACAAACTGATTGTCCTGTTATGTACAGGAATGTTATCCACCTTTTCTTACGGAATTATTCCACAGAATAACACGATTCCCGACGAACCCGACGGCAGTAGCAAACAGGACCTGCATAAAAGAAAAAAAACTCCGTCCCGCACCAGGCAGGATTTGTCTGTCTCTTACGACAGGGACAAAGGGGAAGTCATCATCCAGGCGGGAACTCCGTTGTACAACTGCTCTGTAGATATTTATGACGAAGACGAGACATTGTGGTTGCATGAAAATATTCCTGTTGTCTCTGACCGGCCTGTCAGAATCAATGTGGGATCCTTATCCGCAGGACAATATATATTGTGATATGAGAGACATCTATGGATATCCGAGTGGAGATGATATAAGAGAATTAAACGCTCTGGGGAAAGATCCTGACTATGACTATAAAATGTTCTATATATACAATGAGATATCTCAAGATGAGGATAAGTATTCTCAATATGTAAACGGCTCCACCACAATGGAAGAAAGAGCATACCAATTAGGTTATAGATTAGACGGAGAACCTTAAAATTTTTATTTTCAAGATATATTTATGAAAAGTATACTATCAGTAAGCATAGGAGTATTGTTTCCCCTGTGTTCTTTTTCCCAGTCTCCTTCTGCATTTATGGAGGACCCAGGAATTCCCGAGTTAAGCAAAAGCGTGTACGGTTATTATCAGCAAAGCATGGAAGAGCATAGTGCCTTGCGGCGTTTCTTTCGCGACAGTGTGCGTGTGGGAGAGATGAAAGAGGCGTTCTACAAGCATCATAAGGACCGCCCGGAAGTTTCTCCGTATGCCGGACGGGATTCGGTGGCGCAGATCTGGCCTTCCGTCATCCTGAACTATTCGATGAAACAGTCTCCCCTGAAAGCTGTCAGGAACTGCCGCGGCGTATGGAACGATGCGGGAAAGCTGGAGCTGAAGGCGCTTCTCGGCCCCGAGGGACAACCGGACGAAAAAGGCTTCGGCAAGTTGATGGATTCCTACGGGCAGCCCCTGTCCGGATATACCGGCGACGTGCTGATGCTGCGCTCGCCGGAACGGTATATGGGATATGTGGTGTCGGCCCATCCCGCCCTCCGTACATATATAGATGGCAAGATGGTGAACTTTGCATGGTATGAGGGACCGGCGGATTATTTCAGTACCATCGGCATTCATGGTGCGGACGGGGCGTGGAGTTCCCGTGTGCAGAGTGGCGCTTTCCATCTGGGCAATGTCTTCAATGAAAACTGTCCGCCCCGGAATATTCCGGCAAAGGATGCTTGCAATTTTTCCGTGCTTCTCTATGATGACGGCGCGGGCCGGTATGACCTTGCCTTGCTGTTGCCGGAATCTCCGGACAGCAAGACTACGGATCTGTTCAAGAAGGTCCGGCGTGTGGTCAGGAAGCTGCGACCCCATCTGTTCAGACCTTACTACACGGATGACTGCAAGATTATGGCCGGAAGGTATTATCGGGTGGAATACAGCAGGAAGGGATGGTATGTCGAGGACTATCTCGAAACATATCATGAGTTCCAGAAGCAGCAACAGTATGCAAAACAGCATGCGAACAGGTAAATGTCCGCGGGGCGCTACGGATTGCCGTTACACGCGCATATATCGGGCTACGGCCTGTTAAGAGCAAGGAACGGTAACTGACGGGGCAGGTCGGGAAACAAGAGTTTTCCGACCTGCTTTCCGTATGATATACCCGTCATACAGGAAAGAAGTGAAGTTTTTTTCAAATTCTTTCTTACCGGTCTTTTAACCAGATGGTTAGAAAGCGGAAGACAGTCTGCGCCGGCCGGAATCGGGTGTTCTTATCGGTGCTTAACGTGAAGCGGGGACGGCGGGGAACGTACCTTTGCATTGTGTTCCGCAAGACCCGGGGAAGAGGGGACACAGAGAGAAAAACAAACAGTCCTTATTATTATTCACACACACTTAAAAAAAGAAAAAGCTATGATCAAGTACATCGCACAAACCAGAAAGAATCCCGTGACGAAAGCTGTGGCCTGGTATCCGCAGGCGGCTCATGTGGAGGCCCTGAACCTTGACGACATCGCGGAGAAGATTTCCCTGACCTGTACCGTGACGGAACACGACATCAAGGCGGTGCTCTCGGCCTTGCAGGAGCAGATTGTCTTTGCCCTGCGCAACGGGAACAGTGTCCGTCTGGGCGACCTGGGATCATTCCGCCTGACCATGCAGGGAAATCCCAGCGAGACGCGTGAGGAGGTATCGGCGGAGAAAATCAAACGGATCCGCGTCCGCTTCACCTCCGGAAGCCGCCTGCGCATGTCGCTGAAATCCGGCGCGAGGGGTGTCCGATTCGGACGGACGGACGAAAAGGCCGCCGGAGAAACCGACAGCAAGGAATGACGTCGGTCCGAAGGGACGGACGATGGTTGCAGTAACAAGCGGAAAGGGCCGCACGGAAATGGATTCGTGCGGCTCTTTCGGTGAGGTGCGGTTCCGGAGGCGTCAGGCCTTCCGGACATGGTCAGGGAATGTTATTTGTTGGCGTCGTTGATCGTACAGATGCTGACACGGTTCCAGTCGGGTTCCTCGAACATATAGCCTACGCCCTGTCCCTTGGCGGTGATGCGTTCGGAGGCGATGCGGTATTTCTTGACCAGGATGGAGCGTACGGCTTCGGCGCGGGCCAGAGCCAGACGGTCGTTGATCTCCTTGCTGCCTTCGGGCGAAGCGTAACCCAGGATGACAACCTTGGATCCCTTGTGGTTCTTCATGTAGACGGCGATGCGCTCAACATTGGGGAGCTGGGAAGCGTCTACCACGCTCTTGCCCTGACGGAAGGTGACGACAGATTCCAGCGAGTGCTTGTTGTTTACCTTTACCACCTGCTCCACGACGGGTTTCTTGTTGCGGGCCTCGTTCAACTGCTGTTGCAGGGAGCGGACCTGGTTGTTGGCAGTGGCCACCTGCCCGTTGGCGTCGTTCAGCTCGCCGCGCAGGTCGTTGATTTTGGCGTTCAGGCCGTCCACTTCGCCTTGGTCATAGAGTTTGGCCAGCGTGAAGTGGTGGGCGCCGTTGCTGCCTTTGAAGTGGTAGGTGACACCGGCAGTGAGCTCCAGCACACTGCTGTTGACGTTATACTGTGCGTTGCCGCGGTCGCCTTCAAGGTCGTATACGATGGCCGGTTTCAGCGATACGGTCCATGCTTTGGCCTTTCCGAGGTTGAAGTTGGCGTTCAGACCCAGCTTGGAGGTCATGCTGTTGCTGGAGCCGGAGCCTTCTACCGAGGCATAATGGTTGAAGCCGATACCGGCCAATGCCTCTACCTCGAAGACACGGGGTGTGCCCCTGTAGCCTCCTAAGAGGTTGTTCAGGTTGAACGTACCGAACAAAGTGGTATTCACATTGTCGATAATATCACTGGCACCTTTCTGATGGATGCCCAGCGTGTTGAAACCGCCGACGGCCTGAACACCGACACCGACAACGGGGGTGATCTTCTTGGTCAGCTCAAGGCCGGCCACGCCGCGGGTGTCACCGATAATACTGTGGTGCACGGTAGGAGCTACTCCTCCGCCAAAAACACCGATAGACCAGTTATCGAAGAACTTGTTGCCTTCAACAACCTGGGCACCTGCGGTGAGGACTGCGGCGCCCATCACGAAAAGAGTACAAATCTTTTTCATAAAACGAATTATAAAATTAAACATAGATCTTCTCTACGTAGAACATAGAGTTTTTCTTCTTGACGTTGCAAAGGTACAACAATTAGCGATACTATCAATCTGATTTTCTATCTTTTAAGTATTGGATGTTTTTTTTCTTGAAGAAATGAAGATTTTTGTTTTGCCAATCCGCCCAATAGGCGTAAATTTGTCCGGAAAAAGGTTGAAACCTTAAACAGTGTAATTCTTAATCGTAAAAAAATACTCAATTTCTTATGGACAATCAGAATCCCAACAACGAGAACCAGTTGAAAATCGAACTTTCTCCCGAGGTGGCTGAAGGAACATACTCCAATCTGGCCATTATCACCCATTCCAGCGCTGAGGTGGTGATGGACTTTATCCGTGTTTTGCCCGGTGTGCCCAAGGCCAATGTGAAAAGCCGCATCGTGCTGGCTCCCGAACATGCCAAGCGTCTGCTCTTCGCCCTTCAGGACAATATCATGAAATATGAAAAGGCTTTCGGTCCCATCAATCTGCCGGGTTCCGAACCTCAGGGCGGCCGCACCGCCACACCTTTCGGCGCTCCCGAAGGTAACGCCTGATCCGGGCGGCGGCCGAAAGGGCTGTATGATGTATAATTATAAAAGGAGTGTCATCTGTTCCGGATGATGCTCCTTTCTTTTGGTTCGGAAAGAGGGGGGGAGGGTTTTAGGCCCTCGTCAGCCGTGCCAGATAGTCGTAATGGCTGCCTTTGTGCAGCAGCTCGGCCCTGAAGCCGGCTGCGGAGGCATGGTGCGCAAGGGTAAGGAAATCCACATACAGCCAGTCGAAATGTCCGCTCCTGACCTTTCCGTATTGCATCCGGTAGCCTACCTCTCCGTAATAACGCTCTGCCGGAATTTCTTCGTCTTCGAAGAGATAGACCAGATCGGACGAGTCGGCCAGCACCTGGCCGCCGGGTGCCAGCAGGCGGTTGATGCGGGTGAAAAAAAACGGTAGCCGTTCCAGACGGCCGCAGATGCCGATGCCGTTCATAAGCATCAGTACCGTATCGAAAGGCCCGCCGAAATCGTCCTCGAAAAAATCGCAGAGACGGGCATCTTCCACGCCGCGTCGGCGCATGGTGCGGACCGCACCGGGCGAGATGTCTATGGCCGTAACGTCAAGGCCCCGTTGCTGCAATGCCAGTGTGTGGCATCCGGCTCCGGCACCGGTGTCGAGCACACGGCCCCGTGCTTTGTCGAGGGCCAGCCGTTCCAGCGGCGGCATTTCCGTCTCCGCGCGGAACAGCAGGGGAACGGGCAGTTCGTCTTCCTCAAATTGCGGTGACAATACGCGCAGCCGGCCGCACCTGCCTGTAGTGAAGTAGTCCCGGATGGCGGCTCCCATCGGGTCGTTTCTTTCTTGGAGTGTCATAGACCGCAAATTTAGGACAATAAGTTCAGAAGCAAGGGAAAAAGTGCGTAATGTTCTTTCTCCTTTTTTTGCCTGGTAAATAACTCCTTGAAAATCTTGTTTGTTCGATTTTTTCTTTGTAACTTTGCAGCCCAAAAGGTGTAGTGTATACCTGTGAAAATAAGAAAAATAGAAAATCAAAATATATAACAAATTAAAAATCAAACAAATGCCTACTATTCAGCAATTGGTAAGAAAGGGCCGTTCGGTAGCTGTAGACAAAAGTAAGTCTCCGGCACTGGATGCTTGCCCCCAGCGTCGCGGAGTATGTGTGCGTGTGTATACCACCACTCCTAAAAAGCCTAATTCCGCAATGCGTAAAGTGGCTCGTGTGCGTCTGACTAACTCCAAGGAGGTGAACTCCTATATTCCCGGAGAAGGTCATAACCTTCAGGAGCACAGTATTGTTCTTGTTCGTGGCGGTCGTGTGAAGGACCTCCCCGGTGTGCGCTACCATATCGTTCGCGGTACGCTCGATACCGCCGGAGTGGCCAACCGCACCCAGCGTCGTTCCAAGTATGGCGCGAAACGTCCCAAAGCGGCAAAGAAGTAAGAAAGGAAAAATTGGTTCGCAGGGTTGAGTAAACCTCTCCGTCTCCGGAGACGTTGAAGAACTGGATGCAGCCGTTCAAAACCAAATTTCAACAAACAAATGAGAAAAGCAAAACCTAAGAAACGTGTGATCCTTCCCGATCCCGTTTATGGAGATCAGAAGGTTTCCAAGTTCGTTAACCATCTGATGTATGATGGCAAGAAGAATATTTCGTATGAAATCTTCTACAGATCCCTCGAAATCGTAGGTGAGAAGATGAAAGATCAGGAGAAATCCGCTCTTGAAATCTGGAAGACCGCATTGGATAAGATTACGCCTCAGGTAGAGGTTAAGTCGCGCCGTATCGGTGGTGCCACTTTCCAGGTTCCTACCGAAATCCGTCCCGACCGTAAAGAGTCTGTGTCCATGAAGAATATGATAAACTTCGCCCGCAAACGTGGTGGAAAGACCATGGCTGACAAACTGGCTGCCGAAATCATGGATGCCTACAACGAACAGGGTGGTGCGTTCAAGCGTAAGGAAGATATGCACCGTATGGCCGAGGCCAACCGTGCTTTTGCTCACTTCAGATTCTAAATTGACAGGAGGAACCAAGAAATGGCAAAACATGATTTGAAGCTGACGCGTAACATCGGTATCATGGCGCACATCGATGCCGGTAAGACCACAACCTCCGAGCGTATCCTTTTCTACACCGGAAAAACCCATAAGATCGGTGAGGTGCACGATGGCGGCGCTACGATGGACTGGATGGCTCAGGAGCAGGAACGCGGTATCACCATTACTTCCGCAGCCACTACGACTTTCTGGAACTGGGACAACAAGCAGTTCAAGATTAATCTGATCGACACCCCGGGACACGTGGATTTCACGGCCGAGGTGGAGCGTTCGTTGCGTGTGCTTGACGGTGCCGTGGCAACCTATTGTGCCGTGGGTGGCGTAGAGCCCCAGTCGGAAACCGTATGGCGCCAGGCCGACAAGTACAATGTGCCCCGTATCGGTTATGTCAACAAGATGGACCGTTCCGGTGCCGACTTCTTCGAAGTGGTACGTCAGATGAAGGACGTTCTCGGTGCAAATCCCTGTCCCATCTCGATTCCTATCGGTGCGGAAGAAAAGTTCAAAGGTATCGTAGACCTCATCAAGATGAAGGCCATCCTGTGGCACGATGAGAAGATGGGTGCCGAATACGATGTGGAGGAAATTCCCGCCGAGTTGAAGGACGAGGCCGAAGAATGGCGTTCCAAGATGATTGAGATGGCAGCCGAGCAGGACGAGACCCTGATGGAGAAATTCTTCGAGGATCCCAACTCCCTCACTGAAGAGGAAATCGTAGCCGCTCTCCGTAAGGGAACTCTCGCTATGGACATCGTGCCGATGACCTGCGGCTCTTCTTTCAAGAATAAGGGTGTGCAGACCTTGCTCGACTACGTATGTATGTTCCTTCCCTCTCCGCTGGATACTCCCAACATCGTGGGAACGAATCCTGAAACGGGCGAGGAGGAAGACCGCAAGCCCAGCGAGGACGAAAAGACTTCCGCTCTGGCGTTCAAGATCGCTACCGACCCGTATGTAGGCCGTCTGACTTTCTTCCGTGTATACTCCGGAAAAGTGGAAGCCGGTTCCTATATCTACAATGTACGTTCCGGAAAGAAAGAACGCGTTTCCCGTCTTTTCCAGATGCACTCGAACCACCAGAATCCCGTCGATGCGATCGAAGCCGGTGACATCGGAGCCGGAGTAGGTTTCAAGGACATCCGTACCGGTGACACGCTTGCTGATGAGGACGCACCGATCGTTCTGGAATCCATGGACTTCCCCGATCCCGTTATCGGTATCGCCGTAGAGCCCAAGACCCAGAAGGATCTGGACAAACTCTCCAACGGCCTTGCCAAGTTGGCCGAGGAAGATCCTACTTTCACCGTACGTACCGATGAGCAGAGCGGCCAGACCGTGATCTCCGGTATGGGAGAGCTTCACCTCGACATCATCATCGACCGTCTGAAGCGCGAGTTCAAGGTGGAATGTAACCAGGGCAAGCCTCAGGTGAATTACAAGGAAGCCATTACCAAGACTGTCAATCTCCGTGAGGTCTATAAGAAACAGTCCGGTGGTCGCGGTAAGTTTGCCGACATCATCGTGAACGTAGGTCCCGTGGACGAGGATTTCAAGGAAGGCGGTTTGCAGTTTGTCAACAAGGTGACCGGTGGTAACATTCCCAAGGAATTCATTCCCTCCGTACAGAAAGGTTTCGACAATGCCATGAAGAGCGGTGTGCTCGGCGGCTATCCGCTCGACAGCCTGAAGGTAGAGTTGCTCGATGGTTCTTTCCACCCCGTAGACTCCGACCAGTTGTCCTTCGAGATCGCGGCATTGCAGGCTTATAAGAACGCTTGTTCCCAGGCCGGCCCCGTGCTGATGGAGCCCATCATGAAACTGGAAGTGGTAACTCCCGAGGAGAACATGGGTGACGTGATCGGCGACTTGAACAAGCGCCGCGGACAGGTGGAAGGTATGGAAAGCAGCCGTAGCGGTGCCCGTATTGTGAAGGCTCTGGTGCCTCTGGCCGAAATGTTCGGCTATGTTACCGCTCTGCGTACCATCACTTCCGGACGTGCCACCTCTTCCATGCAGTACGACCATCACGCCCCTGTTTCCAGCTCCATTGCCAAGGCTGTGCTTGAAGAGGTGAAGGGCCGTGTGGACCTGGTGAAATAAGCAAGCAGGTAAATCCTATCATATAACATAAAACAATCAAGCTGTGCGGGAAGGCGGGCTAATGAATGACTCTTAGCCCGTTCCGCCCGTACGGAAAAGGAAAAACAACATGAGTCAAAATCAGAAAATCAGAATCAAGCTGAAAAGCTACGATCACACGCTGGTGGAGAAATCCGCCGAGAAGATCGTGAAGAACGTGAAGGCAACCGGTGCCATTGTCAGCGGTCCTATCCCTCTTCCCACCCGTAAGCGTATCATCACAGTCAACCGCAGTACGTTCGTCAACAAGAAGTCGCGCGAGCAGTTTGAGGTTTCCACCTACAAGCGTCTCATCGACATCTACAGTTCCACCACCAAGACCATTGATGCCTTGATGAAACTGGAACTTCCCTGTGGTGTGGAAGTGGAGATCAAGGTGTAGTTCTCGGACTTGACAAAATTTATAGCAATCCTCTGCGGTGCTTTGTGGCATGGCAGAGGATTTTTCGTATCTTTGTGCACATTAAACCGATAAAAATCCGATACATGAACAGTAGAAGAAACCGCCGTCTTTTGCATTGGACGCGCAAGCTGGGCCTGACGCTTTCGCTTTTCGGCCCGTTCGTTACTGCCGCGGCACAGTTTGACTCGCGTCCCTATGATGCGGCCGATATTGACTGGGAAACAGAGATTCCCCGCGTGGTGCACCCGAACAAGGATTGGGTGGATCTGTACGAGAAAGCCTGGAAAACGGCGGCCGACAGGGTGCGTACCGGTCCTGCCGGTTTGCCCGCTTCCCCTTATCTGGACGAGAATTGCTACGATGACCAGATATGGATCTGGGACAGTTGTTTCATGGTCCTTTTTTCCAAGTATGCCCCGAAGGCATATCCCGGAAAGGAAACGTTGCTCAATCTGTATGCCCCCATCCATGATGCGTCCGGAACATCGCTCCGCATCCATTTGCGTGACAACCCGCCCTTGTTCGCGTGGGCCGAGTATGAGAATTTTCTCTTTACAGGCGATACAGCCCATGTCCGCCGCGTTTTGCTGGAGAAGGAATATTTGCAGAAGCATTTTGCGTACTTCGATACCATACCTAAAGGAGATGTAGCTGCGAAAATCTCGCCGAATCCGATACGCCGTGGCGTTGTGCGTGATGCCGGCGGACAGTTGAGAGGATATACCTGGGTGGGAGGCTCCAGCGGCATGGACAATACTGTGCGCGGCCGCGATGCCGGCGGCTACGACAGCATCCTTTGGGTGGATGCCATTGCGCAGCAGGCGCTTTCGGCCCGCTGCATCTCCGACCTCCTGAACATGACGGGACAGCGCAAGCAGGCGCGGGAGTGGAAAAAACGCTACAAGGAACTCAGCCGGACCGTCAACCGTTTCTATTGGGACGATCGCGACGGATATTATTACGACATTGCCGTTTCCGACGGAAAGCCCTGCCGCATCATGACTCCGGCATCTTTCTGGGTGTTGCTCGCGGACATCCCTTCGCGCAAGCAGGCTGCGGCGATGGTGCGCAGCCTGACGGATCCCTCGCGTCTGGGCGGAGAGCATCCCTGGCCTTCCCTTGCCCGCACCGATCCCGGTTTTGATGCCGTCACCGGCGAGTATTGGCGCGGAGGCGTATGGCTTCCCATCGTCTATATGGGCACAAAGGCATTGGAGCGTTACGGCTATACCGAACTGGCGGACACGCTGGCCCGGCGGGTGCTGCGGCAGCAGTCGAATGCCTATAAGGAGGTGGAGCCCCATACGATATGGGAATGCTACAGCCCGAGCTCCGACACTCCGTCCACCGAATACGGCCGGAGGGTGCGTCCCGAGTTCTGCGGCTGGTCGGCCTTGGGCCCCATTTCCCTTTTCATCGAGAACGTGCTGGGCTTCCGTCGTGCCGACGCCCTTTCGGGAACCCTGTATTGGTCTCTCGACCCGCGGAACGGTACGCATGGCATCCGCAACTTCAAGTTCGGCGACATCCGCACGGATATTCTTTATAATGACAAGACCGGGAAACTGGAAATCACTTCCGACAAGCCCTATCGTCTGAAAGTGAACCGCCGCACCCTGCGCATCCGTCCCGGCAGTCAGGTCTATGAACTCTGATGTGTCAGGCGACCCCCCTCCCAAAAAACGACGGGCTCGGCTACGGCGGGAGCCCGTCGTTTTTTGGGGGGCCTTTCGCAAAGCCTTATTCGATACGGATCTGTTTCAGCGGCTGCACCTGCGAGTCGTCCATCGGGTGGAACTGGTATTTCACGGTGCCGAAATCAATCTCTTCCAGGCTGATGCAGCGTATGTCCCGGTTGTAGGCGGTGTGGTAATATATCTTGCCGTGCGTCAGGTCGATGGCCGATGTCCACTGGGTGGCGCTCGGGATGTCGGGAGCCTTTCCCTCCGGATGCTCGATACCGACGGGCACATTGAAATTGTCCAGCAGGTGGAAACATTGCATCACCGTCTCGGTTGCCGTGGCCCTTTGCGGAGCCGTGGCCCGGTAGAAGGCAGCCCGGACAAAGCGGGAGGGCGGGGTGGCGTCGCCCGGCAGGCCCAGCATGCCCGATCCGGAGCCTAACGGCCGCAGCGTGACGCTGCCCAGCCTCATGCCCGGAGCGTCGCCCGGATGCAGGTTGACGTAGTTCTTGAGGTTTGCCAAGTGCCATTCAAATCCCGGCGCGTTGGTTAGTACGCCGACGGTATTTTCGTGAAATTCGGGAATGCCGTTTTTGATTTCCAGAACGACCTGCCGTCCGGACCGGTCTCCGATGCGCCAGTGGACCACAGCCTCCGGCACCAGACCGGTGACGCGGATCTGTCCGATGCCCGCGATTACTTCGTCCACCGTGGCAAAGTTGCACAGCATCCATTGCACCACCTGAAGGTCGGCCAGCGAGTGATGCCGGTGTTTTTCGTCGAAAGGCAGATAACCGCCGTAGCCCGGAAAAAAGAAAAGCCCGGCCGACAGTCCGGCCTCGTTGATGCCTTCCGCGATGAATTCCGGTCTCACCACCGACAGCCCGGCCACGCCGTAGCGGGCTGTAAACGTTTTTCCGCCTTTCCCGTCGGCCGTTTGCGAAGTAAAGGAATGTCCGCGCGGAATAATCACATACCGGCTTTCTAATGCGCTTTGCGCCCATTCTATGGTGCGGGCCTGCACATAGCTGCTGTCGGCCGCAAACAGGGAAATGCCCGTGCAGGCCATACCTGTTTGCAGGCTGGCGCATACGGCGGCCGCGAAAAGGAATAGTTTTTTCATAAGCTCATATAGTTTCTGTACGGTCGCGAAAATAGGGAATAAATCCCGAAGCTGTACCCGCTTGCAGCCTAAATTAGCTTAATGCAAGATTAAAAGAAGTTATCCCGGCATGTGCCGCAATGCCGTCCCTGGACAAGGTTTGAGATAAAATTGGCTGCGTGTTTTTTTCTTTCTTTATTTAATGTCTGATTTCAAAAATAGTATGGCATTTTCTGTTAGTTGAAAGGAGGGAGTGCTTATTCTTCTAAACATAACTCCGAAACTTTTCTAAAATTTCGGAGTTATGTTCTGAGTTTTAGCTTTTCTTAAATAGTGATGGGCTTAGCGTATTTATTAAGCCATCTCTATTTTGAGAATTTATATAAAGAGTCGTTTGTTAGCTTTTTGCATAATATCAACGCGCAAGTACTGGATAACCGTCGTTCTCGTCAGCGTCAATTTTCCACCTTCCGGGATTGTATATGTTTAAGGCCTCTATCAAAGTTTCGCAACCGTTTGGTATGCCCTGCCCAAATCCAGGGTCTCCCCAATTCCATAAAGAAAGAACCCCTGAATTGTCCTTGAATGTAGCTGCGCACCAGCCATTATTGTTCCATTGGGCGTTTGCGTGGTATTTCGAATAGCAATTAGTATAGGTCCCTGTGAGCTTTATCGCATGTCCTTCCACTTCTTTATAGTTGTACGTATTACAGCTCACAATGCTGTAACTGTTATAGACCTTACCGTATGTGGTCAAACCTTCATGTCCCACTCCGGCTATTCCGCAGATCTTTGTGCGATAAGGGACCGGTAAATCTATCTCGAAGTCGCAGTAGCTATAGCACGAGACGATATTTCCGTAGTATTTGCCTGCAATTCCGCACAATATGTTTTTGCCCTTGATTAACCCTTTGTTGTAGCAAAATGCAATAGCGGGAGAATCTGACAAATGGCTTGCAAAACCGGATATTCCTGCACAATAGTTGTTCCCGGTTACAGCCCCGAGATTATAGCAGTCATTCACACCTTGGCTTTGACCTGCTATTTCTCCAGAATATGTTTTTCCGTAGATAAGGCCTTTGTTGTATGACTTTTCTATTGTGCTTCCGGTGCCGACAATACCTCCGGCACTTTCTTCTCCTTCTACATATCCTTTGTTGAAACACCTTTCAATCTTGCCACATCCGGCTATCCCGCCGGCATACTTGGCCTTGACGGTACAGTCGCTATAACAGTCTGATACTAGAGACTTCCATGTCGGAGAATAATTCTCTGACAAATAGCCTGCGATGGCTCCGGCATATTCTCTGCCTGAGATGAACGAATTTACTATGCCAATGTTCTTCACAACAGAAGTCCCTGTCTTGTTTTCACTACCTTTTCCGATTTGCGAGAATAGGCCGACTGCGTATTCCTGTTTGTTGTTGATATACATTCCGCTTATAATATGTTTCTTGCCATCGAATGTACCGTTAAAGATATTCGGATATCCGTTCCCGATCGGAGTCCACTCTCGCAATGAATTGGAGTTCGTTATGTTATGGTTCTTGTCAAAAGAAATTTCCTCGTTCATTTTAACGTTTACTTCAAGAGTGACCGTCTTGTTACGGAAATTGGTTCCTGCATTTACGAGTTCTGCAAGTCCGGCTAACTGGGCCGCCGAATGTAACTGAAATAAATTCAGTGTGGGATCATACCATGAAATGTCCGAAGATCCGTCCCAAACATCGGTCTTTCCGGCTCCCCAGCCCGGCTCGATTTCCGTTCCGGGAACGGTAGAGATATCCGAATTGTATTCGGACTCTTTTCCACATGCGGCAAAGCAGAGAATTATAGCTATCGGTAATATCCGATGTTGCCAAGTTGATTTTTTCATAACTTTTTCAGTGCCCTTCTATTTCCTGAATGACGTTTATTAGGTTCTTGGAAATTACGAAGCGTGGAACTACTAATGCTACGTCCTAAGTTGACGGTCCTGAGAAAACCTTGTGTACAGATGTAGTGATAGTAGCCCACGCCAAGCGCGAGAACCACTATGCTATCCTTGTACACGTTTGAAAGTTTCTCAGGTTTTCAACTTACAAGATAAGCATAACGCTCCTTCGTTTTTTCGGTATGTATAGGAAGGAGGTGTCTCCATCCGAATGCAAAGATACATAGAATTCGCGAGACTATGGCAATAAATGTGGAATAAAGTAATGTGTTGAGAGTTAAGAGAGATTGGCGTTGTTCGTCCGAAGGGTGCTTTCGGCGGAAAATTCGGTTTTTGGAAGGGTTAGGAGATTGAATCG
>VSQE01000035.1 GCA_009775705.1 Prevotellamassilia sp. | reverse complement strand
TTTTTCACAACATAGTATGTTTTTCAAAAAAGATAGGACCTTTTTTCAACAAGATCCTATGTTTTTTTCACGTTAAGCAACGAAAAAAGCCGCCCATTAGGCGGCTTTTCAAGGGTCTTCTACTTCGGTAGTGCAAATATACTGCCTCCTCAGGCAAAAAGCAAATGTTAATTAACCTATTTTCGGATTCGGCCGAAAACTCCCGTTTTGCCTATCGACGCTGAACGTGAAACGCCGGCAGAACATTTCCGCGGGAATACATGCCGACGCGGCACCTATGCCTCGCCTGCTTTCCTCGGGTCGTCCGCGCCCTCGCTCATCAGATCCGCTCCCCAGTGTGTCGAGGCCAGACGCTGTTCGCGTTCCCGCACCTCCTTCGCCTTCTTGGCATAGATGATCATACGCAGCGACTGACTGTACGACACATAATTCCACATCCAGTTGAACAGGACGATGATCTTGTTTCTCACCCCCAGGATGGAGCGCAAATGCACAACGAGCCACATCAGCCAAGCCAGGAATCCCGCCATTTTGATCTTGCTGAACTCTGCCACCGCCCGGTTGCGTCCCACCGTGGCCATCGTGCCGAGGTTGCGATAACGAAAAGGTTTCATTTCCTTCCCTGCCTCCAGACGCTTCAGGTTCTTCGCCAGCAAAGTTCCCTGCTGGATGGCCACCTGCGCCAGCTGCGGATGACCGCCCTGCCAGGCAGGATCTCCCTCCGCCATGATGCACTGGTCGCCGATGCTGAACACACCGTCAAGACCGGGAACCCTGTTGAATTCGTCCACCTTGATACGGCGGCCGCGTCCCAGAAATTCCTCACCGAGATTGCCTACAGGCTGCGCCGCTACTCCGCTCACCCAGATAAAGGTGCGCGTGGCGATGGAGCTGCCGTCCTTCAGATGTACACGGTGATCCTTATAGTCCGTCACCATCTTGTTCAACAGAACGTTCACTCCCATGGCACGCAGATATTTCTCCACATGGGCTGACGATTCCTTGCTCATGGCGGCCAGCAGACGGGGACCGGCCTCAATCAGGTAAATGTGCATCAGACTGTTGGGCAGATCGGGATAGTCCTTCGGCAGAACAAAGTTCTTCATCTCGGAAAGGGCACCGGCAATCTCGACACCCGTGGCGCCACCGCCCACAATGACCACATTGAGCAATTCCTGACGTTCCTGCTCGCCCGCACAGGTAAGCGCCCGCTCGAAATTGTCCAGCAGGGCGTTGCGCAACCCCATTGCCTCGCTCACGTTTTTCATGGGCATGGCCTCATCCTCCACATGGGCGTTCCCGAAGAAGTTGGTCGTGGTTCCGGCAGCCAGCACCAGATAATCGTACTGCACCTTGCCGATGGAAGTCTGTATCACCTTATGTTCGGGAAAAATGGAACGTACCTCCGCCATGCGGAAATAGAAATTTTTCCGCCGTTGGAAGATCTTGCGGAAAGGAAACGAGATGCTGCTCGGCTCGATACCGGCCGACGCGATCTGGTAAATCAGCGGTGGAAACTGATGGTAATTGTTTCTGTCAACGAGCACCACCTGAAAATCCGATTTGCAGAGTTTGTTGGCCAGTTTCAAACCGCCGAAGCCGCCTCCGACGATCACTACGCGCTTTTTGTCTGTCTTGGGTACGTTAAAACTCATATCACACCTGTTTTTATAATCAGTTCTGACGGCAAAGTTACGCAAAAATCGCGAGCCTGCTTCACCGGCCGGACGAAAAAACCGGCAGGCACTCCCCACCGGTTCCTCACATTCCAAAATAAAATCCTAACTTTGCAATGATCAAACAGAAAACATCACAACCAAGAGAAAACAGATAGTAATATTATGAGCCTGACAAAATTTGAAAGCGAAGTGAAGCTGATACAGCAGGATGTGGAAAGTGTCTACGAGCGTTTCGCGGATATGAACAACCTGAAAAGCCTACGGGAGCGGCTCGACGATCCTGCCATCAAGGAACAACTGACGCAACGCCTGCCCGAAGACAAGATAGAGGAAGCGCGGCGCCAGCTGAACGGCATGACTTTCGACCGCAACAGCGTGAGCCTGACCACCCCGATGGGCAACCTGCTGCTGCGCATCGTGGAGCGCGAAGCCCCGAAGTGTATCAAGTTCGCCAGCGAAGGCGCCCCCCTGCAACTCTACCTATGGATCCAGCTGCTGCCCCAGACGGAAACCTCCTGCGCCATGCGTGTGACGGTGGGGGCCGAGATCAGCTTCTTCATGAAGGGCATGGTGAGCAAACCGCTGCAACAGGCCGCCGACGGACTGGCCGACATCCTCTCCACCATCCGGTAAAATTCCGTACGAACCTTCAACACAAACACTCATAACAACACATTGCCCTATGAAACTCTGGGAGAAAACCACGAAGGTGGCAGAAGAGATTGACCGCTTCACCGTTGGGAACGACCGCGAACTGGACCTTTATCTGGCCAAGTATGACGTACTGGGCTCCATCGCCCACATCACCATGCTGGAAAGCATCGGGCTGCTGGAAAAGGAAGAACTGCCGATGCTGAAGAAAGAGCTGAAAGAGATTTACGCCGTGGCCGAACGCGGAGACTTTGTCATTGAGGACGGCATCGAGGATGTCCATTCGCAGGTGGAACTGATGCTGACGCGACGGCTGGGAGACGTCGGAAAGAAAATCCACAGCGGCCGCTCGCGTAACGACCAGGTGCTGGTGGATCTCAAACTCTTCACCCGCGCCCGCATTGCCGATGTGGCACAGGCCGTAAGGTCGCTGTTCGAGAAACTACAGGCACAGAGCGAACGATACAAGGAAGTACTGATGCCGGGCTACACGCATCTGCAAGTGGCCATGCCCTCCAGTTTCGGCCTCTGGTTCGGCGCCTACGCCGAAAGTCTGGCCGACGACATGCTGCTATTGGAAGCCGCCTGGCGCATGACCAACCGCAACCCGCTCGGCTCGGCCGCCGGTTACGGCTCCTCCTTCCCGCTGGACCGCGAGATGACCACGCGCCTGCTGGGATTCGACTCGCCGGACTACAATGTCGTGTATGCCCAGATGGGACGCGGAAAGAACGAGCGCAACGTGGCCTTCGCGCTGGCCGGCATAGCGGGCACCGTGGCCAAGCTGGCCTTCGATGCCTGTATGTTCAACTCGCAGAACTTCGGCTTCGTCAAACTGCCGGACGAATGCACCACAGGGTCGAGCATCATGCCCCACAAGAAGAATCCCGATGTATTCGAACTGATCCGTGCCCGCTGCAACAAACTCCAGGCCCTGCCGCAACAGATCACGCTCATCATGAACAACCTGCCCTGCGGCTACTTCCGCGACTTGCAGGAAATTAAAGAAGTGTTCCTCCCCGCCTTCGACCAGCTTATCTCCTGTCTGGACATGGCTTCCTACATTGTGGAACGGATGACCGTAAACCGCCACATCCTGGACGATCCGCGCTACGACCTGATGTTCTCCGTAGAGGAGGTGAACCGTCTGGCGGCCGCCGGAATGCCCTTCCGCGACGCTTACCGGAAGGTGGGACTGGACATTGAGAAAAACTGTTTCGTTCCCGACAAGAACATCCGCCACACCCACTGCGGCAGCATCGGGAACCTGTGCAACGGGGAAGTAGCCCGGCTCATGCAACAGACGTGGGACCGCTTTGGATTTGAGCAGATACGCCGTGCCGAAGCAAAACTGCTGGAGCCATGAAAAAGCGGCTGCACCATCTCCTGACAGCCGGCGGGCTTATTGTCGCCGGCCTGCTCAGTACTGCCTGTGGCGAAGACGTGGAGAACCTGTATTCGGGGGTACGGGCCTTTTTCCGCTTCACCCCCGTCACCGCCGCGCCGCCACTGAACACGGCCCTGAACAATCCGGGGATGTTCTGCACCGTCACCTTCGCACGCGGACAGTACCACTTCACCCTTTCGGACGGGACAAGCGTTCCCTACAGCCCCACGCAAATTGACCAGTACGGCAAGCCGGAATACATCGCGGGCTTCATTGTAGGCACTCCCGCCCTGCCCGACCTCAGCGGAAACTTCCGCATCGCGGCATACGATCTGGCCTGTCCCAACTGCTGGAACGACAACTCCATCACCCGTGCCCTAACCTTCAGCTCTCCCACTGTCATGACCTGCGGACGCTGCCACAGAAACTACGACCTGAACAACGACGGCATGGCCTCCGACGGTGCCGGAAGCAGACGGAAACTGCTGCGCTACCGAGTGACCTACTCCCAAAACACCCTCGTCATCCAGAACTGAGACTCCGGTCCACACGCAGGGGGGGGCACCAGGTCATTCCGCACTACGGCATGTTGCACATCATCTGCAAGCTCAACAAGCAACCGAAGAAAAAACTGATCCGTCACGTCAATCCGACCACCTGCCGCCACCTGCCGCCACCTGCCGCTCACCAACGGCGGGAGGCGGAAGTTGGCCGGATAACGATCAATTTTTTCTCCAATTATTCGAGATTCGCAAAAAATACTTATATTTGCTCCTGAATCGTCTCTCTCCCAAGACTCTCTGCCAAAAACAGAAAACCGGAAGACAGACCTACCATGAAAAACGTTTAACTCAATAGTTTATCAAACCATCATGAACATGAAGAGACTTTACATGCTTCTGACAGTTCTGTTCGTACTCACCGCAGTGAAAGCCCAGGGCATACTGCCGGAGTTCTCGACAGACGAAAATCCCGTTTGGTACAAGGTCCGCTTCAAAACGGGCGGGGCCTGCCTGGCCGACCAGGGAAGCGGGAAAAACCTGAAAACCGCGGCAGCCGCCAATTCGGACAACCAGAAATGGATGCTCAAGGGCACCCGGGACGGTTTTACGATGAAGAGCAAAAGCGGCAATTACATCAACTTCTCCAACGGACGCTTCACCACTTCGGCCACTCCGGTGGAACTGAAGATTGTGCAGAGCACAGCCGCCGGAGCTGACGAATACTGGGAAATACAGCGCAAAAACAGCGCACAGAGCATGAACCAGTGGGGTGGCGCAGGTGCCGGCAAAGAACTGGGCGAATGGAACGCAGGCGACAACAATAATCCGCTCACCTTCCTTGTAACCAGCATTGCCCCGCCTGAATTCAGTTCTGAGGAGAGCGAAACCTGGTATTTTCTGAAATTCTGCCGCTCAGGCAATACGCTGGCCGATGCAGGAACCGGGAAAAACGCAGTCACTGCCGCAGCCGACCCCATAGACACACAGATGTGGAAACTGATGGGCACGCAGGATAACTTCCAGCTTGTCAGCAAAAGTGGCAACTATGCCGTTGTCAACGGCACCGGCGAAAACACCCGCATACGTACCTCGGCCACTCCCTCGGCTTCCGGCTTTAAGCTGGCGGAAACCGGTTCGTCATATGCTCCGGCATGGGAGATCCACGTCAACGGCAAATCGGGCCGCGTTGCCTTCAACCAATGGGCAAGCACACAAACGGGAGCGGAAATCGGACTTTGGAACGCCAACGACAACAATAATGCGCTCAACTTTGTCCGTCCCGAAGACATGATTTATCCGGACTACAAAGTTACGGGAATCAGCAATTTTGTTCCCGAAAACCTGCTTACACTGTGGTACACCCAGCCCGCCACAACCACCAATGCCGGCAACAAATGGATGGAATATTCCCTGCCTATCGGTAACGGACAATTCGGCGCCAGCATCTTCGGCGGTATATATAAAGACGAGATCCAGTTCAACGAAAAGACCCTCTGGAGCGGCCGCAACACCGATAACGGGGTTGAATACGGAGACTACGAGAACTTCGGCTCCGTCTTTGTGGAGAATCTCTCGGACGAGTTCGGCTTCGGAAGCACGAAAGCCGCAAAGAATTACGTACGCGGTCTGGATTTGCAGAACTCCAAAGCCTTTGTCAGCTTCAGCAATCCCGACGAGACCGCATCCTACACGCGCGAATACATCGCATCCTATCCCGACGGCGTTGTGGCAGCCCGTTACACAGGCTCCGAAAGCGGCAGCCTGAACCTGCGTTTCACGCTTGTCAGCGGCAAACCCGGTATCAGAGCCACCACGACATACGCCGAGGGTGAAGCCACTTTCTCCGGAAAACTTGAGACCGTCAGCTACAACGCCCGCTTCAAGGTAGTACCCATAGGCGGTACCATCGAGACCACCGAAGAAGGCATCACCGTCAAAGGAGCGGACGAAGTTCTGCTCATCCTGGCAGGAGCCACTGACTTCGACGCCTACAAAAGCACCTACGTGTCCAACACCTCCGGCCTCGCAGCCAAAGTGCAGGGTATGGTGGATGCCGCAGCAGGCAAAACCTGGAATGACCTCTACAATGCCCATCTGCTCGACTATAAAAACTACTTCGACCGCTGCAACTTCCATCTGGAAGGTGCCGAGAACACACTGCCTACGGACGACCTGATCCGGCAGTATGCCCGCCGCAGCACGGGAACGGAACCTTATGCCCTCTTCCTCGAACAGCTCTATTTTGCTTACGGACGTTATCTCGAAATCAGTTCTTCTCGCGGTGTGGACCTTCCCTCCAACCTGCAAGGTATCTGGAACAACTCCAGCGAACCGGCCTGGAACGGCGACATCCACGCCAACATCAACGTGCAGATGAACTACTGGCCCGCCGAACCTACTAACCTCAGCGAAATGCACATGCCCTTCCTGAACTACATCACGAACATGGCCACCAACCATAACGAATGGAAAAAATATGCCAAAGATGCCGGCCAGACACGCGGATGGACCTGCTACACTGAAAACAACATCTTCGGCGGCGTAGGTTCCTTCCTGCACAGTTATGTGATTGCCAACGCATGGTACTGCACCCACCTGTGGCAGCACTACCGCTACACGCTGGACAAGGAATTCCTGAAGAACGCATTCCCCACCATGCTCAGCGCCTCTCAGTTCTGGATGGACCGCCTGCGGCTTGACAAGGACGGCACATACGTATGTCCCAACGAGTATTCACCCGAGCACGGCCCCACGGAAAACGGTGTGGCACATGCCCAGCAGCTGGTTTACGAACTCTTTGACAACACGCTCAAGGCCATCGAGATCCTGGGAGAAGATGCAGTCATCTCCGAGGCCGACCTGACCAAACTGAACGACCGCTTCAACAAACTTGACCGCGGTCTCGCTACGGAAACATATACCGGACAGTGGGGCGCCTCCGTCAACGGAATCAAGACGGGAACCACCATCCTGCGCGAATGGAAGACAAGTAACTATACCGTAGGTCAAAACGGACACCGCCACATGTCCCACCTGATGTGCATCTATCCCTTCAGTCAGGTTACAGCAGGCAGCAAGTATTTCGACGCCGCTGTCAACTCCATGAAACTGCGCGGCGATGCCTCTACCGGCTGGTCTATGGGATGGAAGATTAATCTCTGGGCCCGTGTACTCGACGGCAACCACGCCCACGACATCCTCGAACTAGCCTTGCGCCATCACAGTGTAGGCGGCGGCGGTGTATACTACAACCTGTATGACGCCCACACACCGTTCCAGATCGACGGCAACTTCGGTGCCTGCGCCGGTATCGCCGAGATGCTGATGCAAAGCCATACGGATACCATCCAGATTCTGCCGGCCCTGCCCGATGTATGGAAGAAAGGAAGCATCAACGGCCTGAAAGCCATTGGAGACTTCACCGTAGACATTGCCTGGTCCGAAAGCAAGGCGCAGAAAGTGACGATCACCTCTAACCTGGGACAGCCCTGTTTCGTACAATGCCCGGGCATTGCTACCAGAAAATTCTGCATCAACGGAAAGGAAGTGGGCGTGACTGCTATCAGCGAGGACGTTGTAAACATTCCGCTGGAAAAAGGACAGACCGTAGAAGTGTTCATGGAAGAACTGGGAACCGGCATTGCCAAAGCCAACTCGGACAAAGCTGCCGTTCTCTCGCTCGAAGGACGCAAGGTCAGAATTGAAGGCGCCGACGTCAAAAGCATCGTGGTGTGCGACCCTGCCGGCCGCAAAGTGCTGAAAACGAACCGTGCCACGTTCAAAGTGCCCGAATCCTGCGGTCCGGTGGCTCTGTTGCAGGTATGCGACAAAAGCGGAAAGAAAACATCCTACAAAGCTGTACTGAAATAAAAACCGTGCGGCGCATTCCTTACGCCGCTCCTCCCCATACAAAAGAACAGCAGACCCGCGCGTTACGGGTCTGCTGTTCTTTTGTATGGGGGGGGAGAAACCGGAGGCTTTCCGCAAAAAGAAACGTCCTACAGTTCCTCTCCTTCCTCGGAATAGGTGGAGAAAAGGAAATCGT
Source organism: Prevotellamassilia sp. (assembly GCA_009775705.1). Taxonomy (GTDB): domain Bacteria; phylum Bacteroidota; class Bacteroidia; order Bacteroidales; family Bacteroidaceae; genus Alloprevotella. The sequence goes on along the minus strand of VSQE01000035.1, from coordinate 16,185 downwards.
TGTAAGGATACTTCTGCACGTGCAACTCACGTACACGGCTATAAAACATTTCTTTCAGCTCCTCGATGTTGAAGCGCTCACGGGCGGAAATGAAAATGCAGTCTCCGCCCAAACGGGCCATCCAGGTGTTTTTAAGATCATCAAGGGAAAGGTTCTCACGGGTGGCTGGCGTGAGATCGTCGGCCTCCTTCGGTGTCCACCTGTAAGCATCTATTTTGTTGAATACCATCAACTGCGGCTTGTCGGAACAGCCGAGATCACACAGCGTTTTGTTCACCACTTCGATCTGTTCCTCAAAATCAGGATGGGAGACATCCACCACATGCACCAGCAAATCGGCCTCACGAACCTCATCGAGGGTGCTCTTAAAGGACTCCACAAGATCTGTCGGCAACTTTCGGATAAAGCCTACGGTATCGGCCAGCAAAAAAGGAAGATTGCCTACAATCACCTTGCGCACCGTCGTATCAAGCGTGGCAAAGAGTTTGTTCTCCGCAAAGACTTCGGCTTTGGCCAGCAGATTGATGAGGGTGGATTTTCCCACATTGGTATAACCCACCAGCGCGACACGGATAAGACGGCCGCGGTTCTTGCGCTGCGTGGCTTTCTGACGGTCGATATCCGCAAGACGCTGTTTGAGCAGCGACATGCGGTTCAGAATGATGCGGCGGTCCATTTCGAGCTGTGTTTCGCCCGGTCCGCGCAAACCCACACTGCCCTTTCCGCCACCGCCTCCTGAGCCTCCACCCTGCCGCTCCAGGTGCGTCCACAACCGTTGCAGGCGCGGCAGCATATATCGGTATTGCGCCAGTTCCACCTGCGTCTTCGCATTGGCGGTCTGGGCCCGCATGGCAAAAATATCGAGGATGAGACTGGTACGGTCCAGAATCTTCACCTTCAGCTCCCGCTCAATGTTACGGAGCTGTTTGGCGGAGAGTTCATCGTCGAAGATCACCATGCCCACCTCACGCTCAGCCTCCTCTTCGTCAAGGATAAACTGACGTATCTCCTCCAGTTTTCCTTTTCCCACGTAAGTGACGGCACTGGGTCCGTCCATCCGCTGCGTGAAGCGGCGCACTGTTGCGGCTCCGGCCGTCTCGGCCAGGAATTCCAATTCGTCGAGATACTCCGCAGTCTTGCGTTCGTCCTGTGTTTTTGTGATGAGTGCCACCAGCACAGCTGTCTCCGTGCGGGCCTCGGATCGTATAAATTCTTTCATATTCTGAGTTCTCTTTTATATTATTATTATCGGCAAAAGGAAAGATGGGAGAATAAATTCCAGCAAATTTACATATAATTCTCCGGAACAACGAACAAAAGGGACAAAAGTCTGTGACCGGCCATTCTACAAAAACAAATCCGGATCTCAGTCTTTTTGCAGTCCAGCGCAAATTGCATACCTTTGCCGGCGGATTGAGTATCCGCACATTTCACCTCAAACAGGCTTTAACCATGTTCACAGTAATAAGCATCATGTTTGCCGGCACCGTCATCGGACGGCTGCTGCGCAACACGGGGATTCCCGGCAAGATGGGACGACCCATATCCTACACGATCCTGTTGCTCTTGTTTCTGCTCGGAATATCCATCGGTACGGACAAGAATATCACCGCCCATCTTGCCACTCTTGGCAGGCAAGCCCTGTTCCTCTCTCTGGCTGCCACAACGGGAAGCGTCCTTGCCGGATGGGCGGTATACCACATGCTGTTCAGAAATGGCAATCAGAAACCCCAACAAGAATAGCAAATGAAAGGAAGCATCATCACCGCCTCCTTTGTCATGGGATGCCTGTCAGGCTACTTCGGTCTGTTGCCCACCTTTATTGTCCGGAACAACGCAACAGAGTATGTTCTCTATCTGCTCATGTTCCTGGTCGGGGTAAGCATAGGCGGCGACCGAAAACTCTCCGACATCGCACACACCGTCAGCCCCAAAATGCTTTGGATTCCCGCGGCAACCATCACCGGCACACTGGCATTCTCCGCCTTGGCAGGGTTGTGCATGAGCCGCTGGAGCATTCCGGAGTGTATGGCCGTAGGCAGCGGCTTTGCTTATTATTCCCTCTCGTCCATACTTATCACACGCCTGAAGGAAACGTCTGTAGGGACCGACATGGCCGCAGAATTGGGAACAATCGCCCTAATGGCAAACATCATACGCGAGATCACTACCCTGCTCCTCGCCCCGCTGATCGCAAAATATTTTGGAAAACTGGCCCCCATCTGCGCAGGAGGTGCCACAACGATGGACACCACTCTGCCCGTCATCATCCGCTATTCTGGAAAAGACATGACCATGATTGCCGTGTTCCACGGAATCACGGTAGACCTCTCGGTCCCGTTCCTTGTCTCCTTTTTCTGCTCCCTATAAGACAGCATTTCCCAGAAACAAGCAGAACTCCAAAATTTCGTACTCCAATAGTAGCAGTCTGCATTTTAATCGTATTTTTGCACATAAATACCGGCACCGGAAAAAAACACTTATCCTCTGAGAAAAAATGCCTATTAACGGGAACAACAAACGAATAGCCAAGAACACCCTGATCTTATATCTGCGGATGTTGTTTACCATGCTCATCGTGCTTTATACATCCCGCATCGTATTATCGGCATTAGGCATAGAGGATTACGGCCTGTATCAAACTGTCTGCGGACTGGCTGCAATGTTCTCGTTCCTGATGACCGGCATGGCTACTTCCACACAACGGTTTCTGTCCTTTTACATCGGAAACAATGACAGCCATGCCCTCCGGCGGACATTCGGTCATTGCATGGCCACCCATCTCATCATAGCCGGAATAATACTGATACTGGCAGAAAGTGCAGGCCTGTGGTTTGTCTGTCAAGAGCTATCTGTTCCACCGGAACGCTATACCGCCACACATTACGTCTATCAGTTCTCCGTTGCAGCCTTGTGTCTGAACGTCATGACAGTTCCCTATTCGGCCTGCATCATCGCACACGAAAAATGAATGTTTTTGCAGGTATCACTGTGCTCGACACCATGCTGAAATTATGCACCGCCTTGCTTGCATACAAGGCTTCGGGCGACCGAATGATATTGTACGGAGCAATGACAACAGTGGTAGCAGGTATAAACCTTGCACTCTACAAATTCTATTGCAACAGAAATTTCGCGGAAAGCAAATCCGGCTGTTCCTTCAAGGGGCATCAACTGAAAAACATCTTCACATTCTCAAGCTGGACCTTGCTTGGACAATTCTCCCAAATCACGGCAAATCAAGGTACCGCGCTGTTAATCAATAAATTTCACCCGATAGAGGGGATAGCTAACGCAGCTTTTGGCATTGCCATACAAATTGAGAGCATCATTGCCAGCCTGTCGCGAAACTTCTTTACGGCCTTTCAATCCCGGATCACCCAGTCATACGCGGCGGGGGACCTTACCTATCTCAGGAATCTGATTAACTATGCCTCCAAATTCTCTTTTGTTCTCATCTACATCCCGGCAGTACCCATTCTCATCAACATAGACTGGCTGCTCGGCATCTGGCTCGAAAAAGTTCCGGCCTACACCAATGGCTTCTGCCTGATTTTCATTTCATCGGCTCTGATAAATTCCGTCAGCAATCCTCTGTGGGTCTCGATATTCGCAACAGGCTCCATCCGCCAACTTCAGACGGCATCCTCCGTACTTTATATTCTGGACATTATCGTTGTATACGTACTGTTCAAAGCCGGCATGAGTCCTTTATGGGGGCCGGGCACCAAATTTGTTTTCAACATCCTCATTGTCCAGACAAGAATATTTTTCGCCCGCAAACAACTGCCATTTTTCTCTCTCCGCCTTTTCATACGGAATGTCATCGTTCCCCTGTTCTGCTCCGTTCTGCTTTCGTTGCTGGCCATCCTGTCCTTCTACTCCCAGACGGAGAAATCCGGCTTCAGCCGTCTCGGCCTGTCTGTCTATTCATTATTTACCTGCATAATCGTTATATTCTTTGTAGGCCTGAACAATCATGAAAAGTCTATCACTTTGAAATACATCAGACATTTCGTGACCACACTGTCCGGGAAATTCGCATACTCCTGTTCCTCCAACAAAAAACATCCATCATGAACCACCCCATAGTAAGTGTCATTATCCCTACTTTCGGCCGCCCTGACACATTGGTACGAGCCATCCGGAGCGTTCTTAGCCAAACCTATCCGGATGTAGAGACCATCGTGGTTGACGACAATGAGCCGGGCTCCGCGGAACGGCGGGCTACAGAACTTCAAATGAGGCAATTCGCAGACAATCGACGCATCCGGTACATACAGCACAAGCACAACAGAAACGGAGCCGCTGCAAGAAACACGGGCGCCCGGCATTCAAAAGCCAAATATCTGGCACTGCTGGATGACGATGACGAATTCCTTCCCAACAAAATAGAGGATCAGGTAAACCGGATGGAATCGCTGCCGGAAAGTTGGGCCGCCTGCTACTGCAAATGCAGGACCGAATTTTTGGGAATTGTCAAGGAGGGAGACAATGACACCCGCGAAGGACAGTTGCTGACCGAAGCCTTGAAAAGAGAATTCGGGATAATGGGAAGCTCCAACCTCTTAATAAGGCGCAGTGTTTTCAATGAAATAGGCGGTTTCGACGAAGCATTCAAGAGGAATCAGGATCTTGAGATTCTCGTAAAAATCTTCAGGAAATACAAAATAGCCTACTGTAATCGGACCGGCCTGATCCGGCACCTGCATTTCATGCAACATGCCATAGACTTCGACAGTATCACCCAAACGTTCATCGATACCTTCCGGCCCCTCATCAGCCAACAGCCCGAAGAAAAGCAAAAGGAAATATACGAAAGACTGGCTTCGCAGAAATTCGCCTTCAGGCTCTATCCCGGAAAAAACTGGAAAGGTTGCCTCGACATGCTGTTGAAAAAAGAAGTCGGCATCACGGCAGCCCTAAGCTACGTCTTGTCCCGAGCCCGCATTTCCATCAGCCGAAGACTTCCGTGGACACGTCCCCTAAAAAGGGAATGAAGCGCTCTTACAAACGCAACAAATCCGCCGCCTCGGGCTTCTTTTTCAATGGCAACTTATAATTGACACCCAACATCAGCGAGGGGACAAATCCAGCCAAGGAACTGTCAAAAGCATTGTTGAACTGATAGGAAAGTTGAGGCTCGACATAAATCTCCAACTCCGGAGAGATGCGGAAAGCCACATCTCCGCCAAAATGAATATCCGGAGCAAAAACCGCACTGCTCCTCTTCAGTTTATCCACTCCCATATCCACACCTGTATATGCTCTCAGGCTAACCTTACGCATGGGGTCGTACATACGGGTCAAGGCACTGATGTCCGCTATGTAATCAGCTCCGACTGCCATACGCACAAAACGCTCTTTCCTGCCTTTATGGGTACGGCTCGTCACATGGATACGCCAAGCGCGGAAAGGATTGATCCAACGGCCGTAACTGATACGTTCAGCCGGTCCGTACATACAGGCTGTCCGCAAATGAGAGGCATGTACAGAAACTCCCGAAGCACCGGAAACAAAAGCTTCGTTCCTGACTTCATCTTCTGCCAATCTGCCACCTCCCGGATTTGCGGAAGAGGAAACATTCAATCTCAGACCGGCAGAAAGAGATGCTAAACCGTCAATCGAGGCTGCGCTCCCGGGAAGTGCCAGAAAATCCTTGTGGTAAAAGCGAACCTGCGGCTCCACAAACAGTCCCCACGTCCTGTTAATATTCCATACTCCCTGCAATCCGGCCTGGAAGCCCGGGAAAAACCTTCGGGTGGCGGTACGGCGCATCACATTAAAGCCCAGCGCGGCATCCACCTCAAAATGCCGGTCGGATTTATATCCGCGGAATGTATTGAGCACATTCCAAACATAATCGGCACCGATAGAAATCGTGTTCCACGTCTGGCTATAGGTGCGCATACGTCCGGCCTCCCCCCACAATCTTGCACCGGAAGAGGGAGACAGCCATTTGCCGATTCCGGCACGACCTTCGTATCTGATATACTCCTTCGGAGAATTGATCGTATGGCTCGTCACTGGCATCCGGAGACCGAAACTTCCCTCTACAAAGAGATGGTCCTCCCACCCGTTACGGCTGAATTCTTCGGCTTCTTCCATATAACGTTTCGTATTCCGGCCGTTCCGGAACGTCACTCCCAACATGGCCGAAGGAAAAACATCCCACTTGCCGACAGAAGAACTAAGCTGGGCAAAATCCTCCTGATGAACTTCCGCCCGCGGCTCGATGAAAAGATTTACGTTATCGTTCAGCGCACAGTTTGCCTGCATGGCGGCCGACAGGCCGAATGACAGTTTCTGCTTATTGACTCCACACCCGGAATAGCTCATCGCGCCACCGGCCAATGCGTCTATCCAGAAACGGCGTCCGGGGTTGTAGCCTCCGAAAAGATTGTGGAGATTGAGCATATACTCCAGTCCCAGACCTACCACTTTGTTCGAGGACTCGCCTTTCTGCCGATGCACTGCCGCATTGGCTCCCAAACGCAAGCCGTTATATGGGTCGAACCATTTTCCTATGCTGATGGAAGCACGTGCTCCCAGATTGTCCTTTACCGATGAGAGTGAAGAACCGACCAACGCCGCCGGACCTCCGGCAACCGAAAAAAACATATCATCGAAAAACGAACCGCTGTCCTCATATTTCTCCCCTCCGGGCCTGTGTCCTTGCAACCGATAGCCCACCCCCGCAGACAACGAGGCTGCCAACCGGTATTTGCGCCAAGTATCCATCCGGAACAGATTCTCGGAATACAGACCGGCCCGCGGTTCCACATACAGATAGGTGTAATCGGACAACCGCAACTGCCCGCGCAGTCCGAGGTGCGTCCCCCAAGCAAACGCATTGTTTCCGGCATTACGCACTCCGTACAAGTTCATACCCGCCACGCCGTAAATCTCGAAAGGCTTAGCTTTCTCATATTCCGGATATTGGCACAGGGCTGTAAAATTCAGAAGATAATCGACAGAAATGCCTCCGAACTTTGACCGGAAACCGATTTTATTGAAATAGCCTCCTTCTACCCCGATTCGCACTCCATGCTCCGGTGTCAGCCAATCGCCCGCCGCCACGTTGAACATCAGTCCGGGAGTAGGTACCGAAATATCTGAAGTGGATTCCGTGCCAGAAAATGTCAACCCCGCGCCTCCTTCCAGAAAAAGGCGATCACCGAAATGCTTATTTGCAAAACACTTGGACACACGAGGATGCTGCAAAAGATAATCCATCGCATTCTTTTCCACCTGAGCGGACAAAACCGCCGGGAGCATACCTGCAATCAAAAATATGTATATAGCTCTTCTCATTCGAAATCCTTTAATATCAAAGTATTAATATCTCCGTCCACTTCCGCCTTCTTTTCCAGTTCCGGCTTCAGTTTGAAGGACTTTTTCAGTTCAGTCTCAGCTTCCACCGGTTTGCTCATGCGGTTCAGGCAAATCGCCCTCACATAATGCGTCATGGCAGTTCCGTCCGGCAGTTCCATGGCCTTTTCCAAAGCTTCCTCGTTTTTCTTCATCGCCAGCAACACCAGCACACGATTCAGCGGACTGGCTGCCGACAAAAGTTCGGCATTCTCTGCCAGACGACCGTTGTAGGCCGACACAACAGCCTTTATCAGCCGGCCCTCGCCTTCATCCGTCAGGTAGGTCCTCAACGTATCGGCTCCCCCATAGCAAGCACTATCCAGCAAAGCCACCACCTGATTCCGGTTGACTTCCTCCGGAGCTTTCCGACCAGCAAAAGGAAGGAGAATCCTGTAATCAGACTGGCCACGGTTGATCAAAGCGGCTGCCAGGTCATTGGCCGCCACCATGAAACTGGGATACATTTCCAGAGCCTGCCGGCATATCTTCTCCCGTTTCAACGTGTCAGACTCCCCACGGTAAAGAGAGAAAAACTCATAGCGCGAAAGCAGGCGGTAATCCTTCTCATACTGCTCCCTGATTTCCTCCACCGTCAGCGGGCGATAAACGGTATATGACATCTTATAATCCACATGGCGCAGACGGGGCAGATATTTTTCCTTGATGACGCTTTTGTAATAAGACAGGCGGGCAATATGCCTGCTCTGTTCGTCAATGCCCTTGAAGCGGCGCACGATCCGCTCCACCTCGGCAGCCTCGGTCTGCAACGAATCCTTCCGCATCAGGTCTGCCACCTTCTGCCATCCCTCCACTTTTGCAGTGGAGCTGACTTTCATACCGCGGCGCGTTCTCTCGTCAAGCTGTCCGACAATCAGGTCCAACGCAGTTTTCATACGGTCTTCCGCCAGTTTCGCATTGGATTTATACGATCCCTCAGGCGATGCCGTTCCACTGATGTTGAATTCCTGAATGCTACAGTTCGAGTCTTCGGCCACACTCTTCAGCAACCTGTTCAGGGAGGCCACCTCCGCCGCATTGCCGGGATCGGAAAGGTCCAGTGTACTCTTTCCTACTTGGAAGCGCAGATTGATGGCTCCGTTTGTCTCGCGGGGCTGCTGTTCAGGAGTGGGATAATAAGACGCGTCAGTCAGTTCCCGTGCCGGCCCGAAATTATATTCCATGTACTGGAGCGGGAAAATACGACCTTTGGCCACGGTCGTGGTGTCGCGGAAGCGGATCTTGTGATAATCCTCCATCGCGATATAGAACTTGCATGAGAGCTGGGGACCGGAATTGGGCAGGATGGCCGATCCGGAATAAGGCAAGGCGTCCTTGTTGAGGGTCTGCTTGTCGCGCAGGCTGTCGTTTTTCACCACAATGTATTTCGCCAGCGGGTCGCCATGCTCCCCTTTCAGCTCGAAATTATACATACGGTCCTGAGTCTTGCTGTATTCCCAAGCATCGTACACCATGGGACGGATAAACACGCTGTCACCACGGTCCACCCTGTAGATAACCGGCTGGACCACGACTCTACAGTTGCGATGGAACATCTCCAGCGGGAAACGCACCACCGTATTGACATCGAACGTGTCACCCCGTTGCACGATGGCCGTCTTGTCCACCGTTATCTTGTTCTCTATGCGCTTCGCCACGGCCACGGCCTCTCCCAGCAGATTCTCCACCTCCTTGATTTCCACTTCTATATACTGTCTCTGGTTCACCTTCACCGTAACCGGCTCATAACTGACCGAAGAGAAACGCAGGCGGGCATCCGAACGCACGTCGAAGGCAAAACGTCCATCGGCATCGGTCGTAGCCAGCAGACGGTTCTCGCCCACAAGGGAGATATTGACACCGAACACGGGAGTCTTTTTTTCCTTGGACACCACTTTTCCCGTCACACGGATGATTTCCGCACACAACACTGCGGGAAACATCATCAACACAGCTATCAACAGGCTGAGCACCGCCCCTTTCCTGTATCTTTCAAATATCATATTCATCCTATACGTCCGTTTATTTTAGCAGATATGTAAAGCTGACTCCCAGTTTCAGGGGAGAGACGGCAAAACCCCGATGGTTGACAAAATCATGGCTCAAAGGCTGGCTCACCTCATACTTTTTCTCAATGTGGTAAATGGTTCCCACGCCTATGGTGGTCTCCAGACTCCAGCGCCGCCCCAGCACGAAAGCATACCCGTAAGTAAGTCCAACACCTACTCCCTCACCCTTGCGAACGGTCTGTTTCAGCTGCATGTTGTATGCACTGGCAATTCCCATCACGCCTACAAAATGACGGGTCTGCGGACGACCCGAAAACCAATAACGCACCTCAGGCATGAAATTGGCGTGGTCCAGTTTATATCCGCTCACATCAAAAACGCAGACATGCCCCTCCATATTCAACGTATAAAAACGCGAAAGCCTGACCTCCAATCCGAGGTTAGGAGTCATGCCCGCCCAATATAAGGCATTTGTCTTTATGCCCACACGCTGGGCTTTCATCTCTATCGGATAAAATAAAGTTCCCGCGACTATCAAAATAGCCACTATCGAACTGACAATCATTCTCATAAATTATAATACCCTTTTAAAACGCGGCAAATTTACAACTTTTTTAAGAAATAATTTCAGATTCTCGTCATCATTTTCACAATCTTCTGTGAAATTCCTTCCGGACAAAAGAACGTGTGAAAACGAAAAAAATCGGTCGCGGCCCTGTTATGAAGAGGCCCGCGACCGAAAAAAAGTAAATATTCTGTCAGTCAAGAATGGAAACTCAGAGGCTCCAGTCTTCCTGCGTCTTACGGATATAGGAACGGTAACGCTTCTGCGCGGCGGCCTTGGTGGCGGCATACAGTTCGGCGGAAGCCTCTTCGCCAAGCGCCTTCTTCAAAGAAAGGAAGCGCACTTCGCCATCAAGATATTCCTGGAACTTATCCCACTGCGGCTCTTTGGAATCGAGCGTGAAGGGGTTCTTGCCTTCATCGGCCAGGGCGGGGTTGTAGCGCCACAGGTGCCAGTAACCACACTCTACAGCGCGACGCTCTTCTTCCTGGCTGCGGCCCATGCCACCCTTGATCTTAAGGCCGTGGTTGATGCACGGAGCATAGGCAATAATGAGCGAAGGTCCGTGATATGCCTCGGCCTCGCGGATTGCTTTGAGGCACTGTGCCTGATCGGCACCCATAGCCACCTGTGCCACATAGACGTAACCATAAGTAGCCTGCATAAGGCCGAGATCCTTCTTGGTGACGCGTTTGCCGGCAGCGGCAAACTGGGCGATAGCGGCGATGGGGGTTGCCTTGGAAGCCTGTCCGCCGGTATTGGAGTACACCTCGGTGTCGAGCACGAGAATATTCACGTCCTCACCGCTGGCCAATACGTGATCCAATCCGCCGTAGCCGATGTCATAGGAGGCACCGTCACCACCTATGATCCACTGGCTGCGCTTGGTAAGGAAGTGGCTGAGCTCTGCCAACTGCCCACATGTGGGGCATCCCTTGTCGGCGCCTTCCTTGATGAACGGTTCCAGACGAAGAGCTGCGGCACGGCTGGCTTCGGCATCATCCTGACTCTCGATCCAAGCCTGTGCGGCCTCCTTGTATTCGGCGGGGGCTTCATCGCACGCCATCACTTCACCAAGCAACGCCGTGATGCGGGCACGCATCTTCTTATTGGCCATAACCATACCCAAACCAAACTCGCAGAAATCCTCGAAGAGGGAATTGGCCCATGCGGGACCCTGTCCCTTTTCATTGGTGCAATAAGGAGTTGAGGGGATTGAGCCGGAATAGATGGAGGAGCAACCGGTGGCGTTAGCGATCATCTGACGGTCGCCGAAGAGCTGGCTGACAAGCTTCACGTAGGGCGTCTCCCCGCAACCGGAACATGCGCCGCTGAACTCGAAAAGAGGCTGTGCGAACTGAGAGTTCTTGGGATTGAGCTTGATGTCTACAAGATCCTGCTTGCTCCTGACGTTCTTCACGCAGTGTTCCCAGTTGCCAATCTCTGCTTCCTGGCCTTCGAGCGGAACCATCGTGAGGGCCTTGTTGCCGCGCAAGCCCGGGCAGACATCGGCACAGTTGCCGCAACCCAGACAGTCGAGCACATCAACCTGCTGACGGAAGTGCATGCCCTTCATGGCGGCGGGAGCCTTCATTTCGAGCGTGGCACCCTCGATGCCTTTCACTTCCTCATCGTCCATCACGAACGGACGGATGGCGGCATGGGGACATACATAAGAACACTTGTTGCACTGGATGCAGTTTTCATGATTCCAGACGGGCACAAAGGCGGCCACACCACGCTTCTCGTAGGCGGCAGTTCCCTGCTGCCAGGTTCCGTCCACGCTCACGTTGAAGGCACTAACGGGCAACAAGTCGCCGTTCTGTGCATTGATAGGACGCACAAGTTCGGAGATGAAAGCGGGTTCGTCGCGCACCACTTTCTCGTCCTCGGGCAGGCTGGCCCAAGCGGCATCTACAGCAAGCTGCTTGTATTCGCCGCCACGGTCTACCGCCTGATAGTTCTTGTTGACTACATCCTCGCCTTTCTTACCATAGCTCTTGACGATGAATTTCTTCATCTGCTCAACAGCCAGCTCTACGGGAATGACTTCCGTGATACGGAAGAAGGCAGACTGAAGAATGGTGTTCGTGCGGTTGCCGAGGCCGATCTCCTGTGCGATCTTGGTGGCGTTGATGTAATATACGGTGATGTTGTGCTCGGCGAAATAACGCTTCACGTTGTTAGGCAGATTCTTGGCCAGTTCCTCACCTTCCCAGATGGTGTTGAGCAGGAATGTACCGCCGTCGCGCAGACCGCGCAACACATCGTACATGTGCAGATAAGCCTGGACATGGCAAGCCACGAAGTTCGGGGTCTTGATCTGGTAAGTGGAACGGATGGGAGTGTCGCCGAAACGCAGGTGGGAGCAAGTGAAGCCGCCGGACTTCTTGGAGTCATAGCTGAAATAAGCCTGACAATACTTGTCGGTATTGTCGCCGATGATCTTCACGGAGTTCTTGTTGGCTCCTACCGTACCGTCTGCGCCGAGTCCGTAAAACTTGGCCTCGAAAATGCCTTCGCCTCCCAGCGCCATTTCCTTTTCGAGCGGAAGGGAGCGGAAGGTAACATCGTCCACGATGCCGAGTGTGAAATGGTTTTTCGGTTCGGGCAGAGCCAGATTCTCATAAACGGAGATGATCATCGTCGGCGTGGTGTCGCACGATCCCAGACCATAACGGCCGCCGATGATGAGGGGACGCTCTGCCACATCGTAGAAGGCATCCTTCACATCAAGATAGAGAGGTTCTCCATTGGCACCCGGTTCCTTCGTGCGGTCGAGCACGGCAATCTTCTTGCACGTGGCGGGAACGGCAGCCAACAGGTGCTTCACGCTGAACGGACGGTAGAGGTGAACGCTGACCATACCGACTTTCTCGCCTTTGGCATTGAGATAGTCGATGGCTTCGCGGGCGGCCTCGGTCACGCTGCCCATACAGATGATGACACGTTCTGCATCATCGGCTCCGTAATAGCTGAACAGTTTGTACTCACGGCCGGTGATTCTGGAAATCTCACCCATATATTTCTCCACGATGGCGGGAACGGCATCGTAATAGGGATTGCAGACCTCTCGGTGGGCAAAGAACGTCTCGGGATTCTCGGCCATACCCCGCGCTTCGGGATGCTCGGGCGTAAGGGCACGGTTGCGGAACTCTGCCACCTTATCCATCGGGACGAGCGGACGGATGTCTTCCTGGTCCATCACCTCTATTTTCTGATATTCGTGGCTGGTGCGGAAGCCGTCGAAGAAGTTGATGAAAGGCACACGGCTTTCAAGGGTTGCCAGATGTGCCACGGCACTGAGGTCCATCACTTCCTGAACGGAACCTTCGCAAAGCATGGCGAAACCTGTCTGGCGACAAGCCATCACGTCGCTATGGTCTCCGAAAATACAGAGGGAATGCGTGGCGAGGGTACGTGCCGACACGTGGAAAACGCTGGGCAACAGTTCGCCGGCAATCTTGTACATGTTCGGGATCATCAGCAGGAGTCCCTGCGAAGCGGTGAACGTAGTGGTAAGCGCTCCGGCCTGCAACGAGCCGTGTACGGCACCGGCAGCGCCACCTTCGCTCTGCATTTCCTGAACGTGTACCGTGTCGCCGAAGAGATTTTTGCGGCCCTGTGCCGACCATTCGTCCACATGCTCGGCCATAGGCGAGCTGGGCGTAATGGGGTAGATGGCAGCCACTTCCGAAAACATGTACGCAACATGCGCTGCGGCCTGGTTACCATCGCAAGTAATGAATTTTTTGTTTGCCATGATGGTTTTAGTTATGTGGTTTGAAACTTAAATTTGTTGTTGTCTACAATCATCTCAGCCCGTCTGTCGCAGACTTCCGCATCGGGACAGGCTTACTACCTGCAAAGGTAGCACTTCTATTTAATTTGCAAAACAGAGTTTACATAAAATTGCAACATCACTTTCCTTTCCTGTCATTCGTCAAAGCTGTCAGACTTCCAGCTGGAAACGTTATTATCAAAATGTATGCCTTCGTTATAGTCATGCCATTCAACCCTGACTACCCGTCTGCCACCCATTGATGTCTCCTTTCAACTTTCTGAAACCTCCGGACCGTTCCTTGCCTCGGACAAACGCCGCAAGGATTCCTCCTCGCCCACGAGCCAGAGAGTGTCGCCCGCCACAATCGGACGGTCGGCTGCGGCAATGGACAGCGTGCCGTCCGTTTCCTCGAAACCTACAACCATGCACTGGAAAGTCTCGCGGATGCCGCTTTCTCCAAGCGTCTTTTCAATGAACGGCGAATTGCCTCCCAGGATAACCCTGCGCAACAGCAATTTGCGGGCACTGTCTGCCGTGACGGCCTCATACACGTCCGTCTCCATCCGGCGGGAAAAAGCCTCAAGTCCCGCATCGTCTCCGATAATCTCGATACGGTCGCCCGGAAAAAGCTGTGTGTTTCCATCCGGAATATTCAGACGGACGGAACCGCGCAGAATGGCAGCGATCATCACTCCGTCACGGCGGCTGAAATCCAGCTGCCGCAACGTCTGTCCTCCCCACAACGAATTGTCCGGTATCTCCAGCCGCGCGATATGCACGTCACGGCGTTGCAACCGGCCGGCGTATGCAGGACCGTGCTTTCCCGCAGCACGGTCACGCACCTCGCGCGAACGCAGGTTTTGCAGAAATGTCCGCTCCATACGTATGCTTATCAATTTTATGCGGCGCGAAAGAATCATCAGGCCGGTCAGGAACATCGCCAACACACAATGGACGGCCCAATGGAAAGGAGAAAGAAAATCCAGCACATAATACACCGCCGCCGTGGCAATCAGAAAACGGACGATAAGCGTCAGCCGCAGGCCCAGCCTGTTCCAGCGCCCTTTGTTCCAGAGCTGCCTGAACTCTTCCGAATGGTTCTTACGCATAACAATGGCCCGCAGAAAGGGAGAGGCTGTCAGCAATGTCAGGATGCCGCAGACGGCATTGCCCGGCCAATGGCCGAACGTGGCCCGGCTGAAAGGCAGCAACGCGGCAAACGAAATGCCGATGACAGCAATGCTGAGCGTGACATAAGCTCCCACCTGGCCTATCAAAGCCGTCCCCAGACTTTTCCATAAGGAACTCTCGCGGACCTGATGCCGGTGTCCACCCCGTTCCGTCAGGGCGTGCCGCATGCTCCGGGGCATGATACGCTCCACGAAAGCATACGCCGGCACGGCGGCCCGGATCATATAGGGAGTGAGGAACGTCGTGATGATGCTGACGGCCACCACCACCGGATAGAGGAAATCGCTCGTCACGTTCAGCGTCAGACCGAGCGAAGCGATAATGAAGGCGAACTCTCCGATCTGCGCCAGCGAAAAGCCGCAGCGCATGGCCACCTGTAGCGGTTGTCCCGAGAGCAGGAAACTACCGGTCCCGAACAGGACCTGTCCCAAAAGTATCGCAAGGGTGATCACACAGACCGGCAACCAGTATTCGGCCAGAATCTGAGGATTGACCAACATGCCTACCGAAACGAAAAAGATGGCTCCGAAGAGGTCCTTCACCGGACCGACAAGGCGTTCTATGCTTTCCGCCTCCACCGTCTCGGCCAGAATGCTACCCATCATAAAGGCTCCGAAAGCCGCACTGTAACCGGCATGGGCCGCCATGACCACCAATGCGAAACACATGCCGACGGACACCACGAGCAGGGTCTCGCGGTTCATCCACTTGTTGTTGCGCTTCAGAAACTGGGGCACCAGATATACACCCACAAGAAACCAGAGTATCAGGAAGAAACCGAGTTTCAGAAAACTGCCTATCAGTTCCGTTCCCTGAAAATTACGCGAGACGGCCAAAGCCGAGAGCACCACCATCAGAAGGATGCCGAGGATGTCTTCAAGAATCAAGACACTGAGCACCTCGCCCGCGAACTTCTTCTGCCGCAGACCCAGATCGTCGAATGCCTTGTATATTATAGTCGTGGAGGACATAGCCAACATGCCTCCTAAGAAAAGGCTGTCCATACTGGACCATCCGAAGAGATGCCCCACCCCGCTCCCCACACTGATCATGCAGAACATGACGGAGCAGGCGGCGATGATGGGGCCTATGCCCATCTTCACGATCTTCTTGAAAGAAAATTCCAGCCCCAGCGTGAACATCAGGAATATGACTCCGATATTGGCCCATGTGCTGACGCTCGAAGTGTCGTCCACAGAAGGGGTATAGGGCATGTGGGGACCGGCCAGAAAACCGGCAACGATATAGCCCAGCACAAGCGGCTG
>VSQE01000034.1 GCA_009775705.1 Prevotellamassilia sp. | reverse complement strand
TATTGCATCTGCGGTTTTCATGCCACAAATTTAACACTTTTCTCAAAATCCATGCACCGCCATTTCGGCTTGGGCCCTTTTTTTACTGACCGCAAAAAGCATACAAAACAAAAAGGAAGAAAGATCGAAATCCTTCTTCCTTTCAGGGTGACTAGTGGGGTTCGAACCCACGACATTCAGAACCACAATCTGACGCTCTAACCAACTGAACTATAGTCACCATCGTCTTCCCCTTTGGAAAGCGATGCAAAGATACGATGTTTTTCCTTCCGCACCAAATTTTCAAGAAGTTTTTTCAGAAACACCGTGTTTTTTTCCATATAAAGAACACTTCTTCCCGAAATAAATATCTCCAAAGGATGATAAATCTTAGCTTTGCAATCCATTACCAGATATTCAGACAAACGACATGACAAGAACATGCAAACTTATGCTCCTTGGAGTATGTTGCACGGCAGGCATCGCCACAGCACAAAACCTACCGGTCCGACTGTTTCCCGAAAACGCTCCGGGCGAAACACGCATACTGACGGAGACCGAGGAAAACAGCAAGCAACTGAACGGCGGGAAAACCGTTCTCTACATCCGGAACGTCAGCGAACCGTCCATCACAGTATATCCGGCGATGCGGCCCACCGCAACGAAATCCGCCGTCATCGTATGCCCCGGCGGAGCATACGAATTCCTGTCCTATGACTCGGAAGGCAGCGAGGTATGCGAATGGCTGAACAGTCTGGGTATTACCTCCGTGCTACTGAAGTACAGGGTTCCCCGCAGAGAGGGACGCGCCAAGCACGCAGCTCCCTTGCAAGATCTTCAGCGAGCCATAAGCTACCTGCGCGCACACGCCACGGAGATGAATATCAACCCGCAACGGATCGGGGTGATGGGGTTCTCGGCAGGCGCGCATCTGTCGGCAATGGCCGGCAACAGTTCCGACGAACGCACCTATCCCGCCATTGATGCCGCCGACAGCGCCAGTTGCCGGCCGGACTTCTGCCTGCTGGTCTATCCGGCCTATCTGGACGGTAATAATTTCCAGCCGGCACCGGAGGTAAAGGTCTCCGCCTCGACGCCGCCGACCATGATGATACAGGCCGAGAACGACAAATATTATATCAACAGCAGCCTTTTCTACTACTATGCACTGAAAGAAGCCGGAGTCCCCGCCCGGATGCATCTGTACAGCACCGGAGGCCACGGATTCGGCATGAGGAAAACCGGCACCGCCGTGGATGAATGGCCGCAAAGAGCCGAAGACTGGTTCAGGGAAATCGGCGCACTGGAATAAAATTGCACAAAAAAAACGTCATTGCTTTCACACACTGAACTGTAAGGCAATGACGTTTTTTTTATAATGGCTTTCCGCTCCCTATCCGTAGTATTCTTTCTTTCCGGCAGCGAGCGTATTGAGCATGAGCATACAGATAGTCATGGGCCCCACTCCGCCCGGAACGGGGGAGATATAGCTGCAACGGGAAGCCACGTTCTCAAAGTCCACATCTCCGGAGAGACGGTAGCCGCTCTTCCGGGAGGCATCCGGAACGCGCGTAGTACCGACATCAATGACCACAGCCCCGTTCTTCACCATGTCCGCCGTCACAAAACCCGGCCGGCCGATGGCAGCAATCAGAATATCCGCGGCACGGCATTCCTCCTTCAGGTCGCGGCTGTGACTGTGGCAAACGGTGACGGTGGCATCGCCGTAATCCTTCTGCATCATCAGCTGGGCCATGGGCTTCCCCACAATGTTGGAGCGTCCGAGCACCACGCACTTCTTTCCGGACGTAACAATGCCGTAGCGCCTGAGCAACTCCAGAATACCTTTCGGAGTTGCCGAGATGTAACAAGGAAGCCCTATCGCCATCCGTCCCACATTGACAGGATGGAAACCGTCAACGTCCTTACGGTAGTCTATGGTTTCTATCACCTTCTGCTCCGAGATGTGCGGAGGCAAAGGCAACTGCACGATAAAGCCGTCTACCGTGTCGTCCTCGTTCAGACGCCGGACACAATCCAGCAACTCCTCTTCGGTTACATCCTCTTCATAACGGACAAGTGTTGAGCGGAACCCGCACTCCTCACAGGCCTTCACCTTGTTTTTCACATACGTCTCGCTGCCGCCGTCATGGCCCACGAGAACCGCGGCCAGATGAGGTCTCCTGCCTCCGGCCGATACCATCTGTTCCACCTCGCCGGCTATTTCGGCCTTGATGGCCGCCGCCGTTGCTTTTCCGTCAATCAGTTGCATTCCGTTTCTATAATATAAGGGGGGGTGATTATACTTTAATATAAGGGGGGTGATTATACTTTCGGCATGCCGCCCGGCATTTTAGGCATCTTGGGCATACGGCCCATCATGCGCCCCATGCTGCTGCCGGTGACCATTTTCATCATCTTGCGTGTCTGGTCGAACTGCTTGACCAGACGGTTCACCTCCTGAACCGTTGTTCCGGAACCTTTGGCAATGCGGTTGCGACGGCTGGTGTTCAGGATTTCGGGATGCTGACGCTCTTTCGGAGTCATGGAAAGGATGATGGCTTCAATACCCTTGAAGGCATTGTCATCAATCTCCACATCCTTCAGAGCCTTGCCCACGCCGGGAATCATCGAAGCCAGTTCCTTGAGGTTACCCATCTTCTTGATCTGCTGGATCTGGGAAAGAAAGTCGTTGAAGTCGAACTGGTTTTTCTGAATCTTGCGCTGCAACTTGCGGGCCTCCTCCTCGTCATACTGCTCCTGGGCTCGTTCCACCAGGCTGACAATATCGCCCATTCCCAGAATACGGTCGGCCATACGTTCGGGATGGAACACATCGAGGGCATCGAGTTTCTCGCCCGTTCCGACAAATTTGATGGGTTTGTCCACCACCGTGCGGATAGACAGCGCGGCACCGCCACGGGTGTCGCCGTCCAGTTTCGTGAGCACCACGCCGTCGAAGTCCAGGCGGTCATTGAATTCCTTCGCCGTGTTCACGGCATCCTGACCGGTCATGGCGTCTACCACGAAAAGTGTCTCGTCAGGCTGTACCGCCTGCTTGATGGCCGTAATCTCCCGCATCAGTTCCTCGTCTATGGCCAGACGGCCCGCCGTATCGACAATCACCGTGTCGCAGGCCTTGGCCTTGGCCTCGCGGATTCCCTCGAGCGCGATGGCCACGGGGTCCTTGCTCTCCGGATTCATGTAGACCGGCACTTCGATCTGCTCACCCAGCACACGCAACTGCTCCACGGCGGCGGGACGATAGACGTCGGCGGCCACCAGCAACGGTTTTCTGTTTTTCTTGGATTTGAGCAGCAGGGCCAGCTTGCCCGAAAGCGTTGTCTTACCGGCACCGTTGAGACCGGCCATAAGGATCACCGCCGGGCGGTTTTTCAGTTCCAGTTCGGTGGCATGTCCTCCCATCAGGGCCGCCAGTTCGTCGTGGACAATCTTCACCATGAGCTGACCGGGCTTCACGGCCGTGAGGACATTCTGCCCCAAAGCCTTTTGCTTCACCGTATCGGTAAATGTCTTGGCCACTTTATAGTTCACGTCGGCATCGAGCAAGGCACGACGGACATCCTTCAGCGTTTCGGCCACATTGATCTCGGTGATGTGGCCCTCACCTTTCAGTATTTTGAAAGACCGTTCCAGTCTTTCACTCAAATTATCAAACATGCTTTTATAAGTATTTTGGCCGCAAAGTTAACCAAAAAAACAAGAAAGAGAAACACTTAGCCCCTCATTTTGTCGGGTGTGACGGACGAAGCGGTTCCCACGAAACATCCAATCTGTTAAAATGTGCCCGGGATTTCCCTGCAAGAGGCAATCCCGGGCACATTTCCCAATGTTTCAGTTCTTCCCGAACAGGTATCAGAAGTGATAGGCCACTCCCAGTCCGAACACCTTGTTCGTGCGGGAATATACATCGGTGCCGGGCAAACCGGTTCCGTTATAATTGTCTGACGGTTTCGTGTAGTCGGAATAGTAATTCCACATATAGCCGGCATCCACCGAGCACTTCTCCGTCACCTTCACCTTCACACCGAGCGCCACCAGATAGGAATCGCAGCTGAAACTCAGGTCGCTCTGGAAGGCGTCTGTAGTACCGTAATCGGTGCGTTGCATGCCCGCACTTACCGTGAGACGGTCCAGCACATCATACTCCATGCCTGCCGTTATCTCCATCGTATTCTTGGCCAGCAGTTTCTGTTTGTCACCGGACATGCCCGCCTGCTTGTCGAAATAGCAGTTCCAGCCGGCCATGGCACGCCATTTCGGCGTTATGGAATACTGTGCGCCGAAAGCCAGGATGGCGGGAATGTCGTTCGGCGTGTTCACACCGTTGGCAAAGGCAGCAACTCCCGTGGTGTTCACCTTTGTCTTGTTCTCAATGTTCAGGCTGGTCTTGAACTCGTAACGGGCGGCCAGATTGAGATTGCCGATGCGGTAATCCAATCCCAGAATGGGAGCGATACCCCACCCTTTCTGGTCGCAGTCCAACTCCATACCGGCAGTTTTCTGCGAATAGGCGGCAAAGGTTTGGGCAGCCTCTGTAGCCTGCTGGGCTCCGGCCTGATATTGTTGGGCCGCGGCCGCGTACTGCGCCTTCAAAACCGGATCAGTGGTTTCGGCTGCCAGAATTGTATACTGCTGCGCGGCAGCCGCGGCCTGAATGGCCTTTCCGGTATAAACCTCAGACTGTTCCTTGAAATACGGACTCAAAGGCACCATGGTGCCATTTATTCTCGCACTGATATTGCGCAGATAGCCTTCATAGCGGTTGCTGGCAAAGTTCATGCGCGCTCCCAAATGTACAGCCAGCCCCTGTTTCAGGTCACCACGGTTCTCGAACACCTTATAGGTAAGTCCGGCCTGGGCTCCATAAACAAACTGGCGGCCGCTCATATACATCTCCGCCTTATAGGCATCAGCCTGCACCCCGGCCGCTCCCAGCATGGCCGGAAGCATGGCCACAGGAGCCTCGAACATGGGAAGTCCGCTGTTGAAAGTGGCCTTCCCGCCACCGCCCGTAATACCGAAATGGAACGTCACGGTCCAGGGACCTTTCTGATAGGCTGCCGCCACGGAAGGTACGAACGGAGCCGAAGTCTCGCCCTTGAACGTGCGGACAGGATTGCCCAGCTGGTCTATCTGTCCGGCAAAAGGAGCAAATGTGGAAGTGATGGTACGCGTCTGGGCTGCATTCTGCCAATTGAATCCCAAATGCCAGCCTTCGCCCAACCAAGCCATACCGGCAGGATTGCTAAAGACACCGTCCAACTCGAAAGTAGCCAGACGGGCCGGATTCCTCAGAAAGGCCGAATATTGGTTGGTGTTGGTCAGGTAGCCTCCGGCAAAAGCCACACCGGAACCGGCAAGAAATGCCGCTGCAAGCGTCTTGAATTTTCTCATTTTTCTTATAGATTGGTAAAAACTTCGGCAAAAGTACTGCTTATTTGCACACCAAACAAGTTTTCGTGCAAATAATTTTATGTTATTGTAACTTTCGGAAACCAAGATTCATGCTTTTCAATCTACCCGCAAAAAAACTCTGCTCAGTCCAGTTCTTTTACAGGGCCAAGCAGAGTTCATCATCTTATTTTTTGAATAAAACCGTTATATCAAGGATCGTTCTCTCCGGTCTCTTCCTCTATGAAATAACGCGGCCGGCGTTTCACCTCATAATAGATTTTTCCCACATACTCTCCGATGATTCCCATTGCCGTCAGGATGGATCCGCCGATAAACCAGACGGAAACCAGCAGAGAAGTCCATCCCGGCAAGGCCTTGCCGCAGACATAGGACCACAATCCATAAAGGATGGCGCCGACACTGATCAGGATGAAAAGCAATCCCGACAGGACGATGAAACGCAGAGGACGCACTGAGAACGACGTGATACCGTCGAGCGCAAAACTGATCATCTTGCGCAGGGGATACTTGGAAGTTCCGGCAAAACGTTCGCTGCGGTCGTAATACACATACTCCTGCCTGAATCCGAGGGAGCGCACCAGTCCGCGCAAAAACAGGCTGCGCTCCGGGAAACGGACAAGCGCCTCAAGGGCACGCCAGCTCATCAGTCTGAAATCGGCATGGTTATAGACAACATCGCCGCCCAGCCGCTGAAGGAGACGGTAGAACAACTGGGCGCTGTGCTTTTTGAAGAAAGTGTCGGTAGGCCGGTCGCGCCGCACTCCGTAGACAATGTCGGCTCCGCCGAGAAACTTGTCGACCATGACCGGTATCGCCGCCACATCATCCTGCAAGTCGGCATCGATGGATACCGCGGCATCGCAACGTGTCGCCGCCCATTCCAGTCCGGCCCAAAGCGCTTTCTGATGACCAACGTTGCGGGCGAGCTTCAACCCGTGTACCATGCTGCTGCGGGCCGAGCATTGTCCGATCAGGTTCCAGGTACCGTCACTGCTCCCGTCGTCCACATATAATAAATGTGCCTCGGCCACCTTTTTGGCTTCCTCAAGTTGCCGGCACACCGCCTGCAAACGGACCGTCGTCTCAGCCAGCACGGCTTCTTCATTGTAGCAGGGTACTATGATAAAAAGTTTCATCGCCTCTCCGTTAATCTGATTACAGGAACAAAAGTAACAATTAATTTCCTTTCCGCCCGACAAATTCCGGCAGATTGATCGTTCCGGCAAAGAAAAGCACCCCGCCACACTTTATCCACCTGGGCACGACAAACGGCACACCGCAATACAAATTTCACGGAAAGAATATTAAAACCTATCAAAAATTTACTTTTTACACCAATTTTCTACCATTTCACGTAATTTATACGTATATTTGTATCGTCTATCCTAACCCCTAAAAAGAAAAGAAGAGATGTTGCAAATAGCAATCCAGGCCAAAGGCCGGCTGAACGAAGACACCATGGCCCTGCTTGCCGATGCCGGCATCAGCGTGGCCGGCGGAAAACGCAAACTGGTGGCCGAGACCACTGGCTTCCCGATGAGAGTGCTCTATCTGCGTGACGATGACATTCCGCAAGCCGTGGAAACGGGAGTGGCGGACATCGGTATCGTGGGAATGAACGAAGTGGCCGAGAAAAACTGCGACATCGCCGAGGTGATGCGGCTCGGTTTCGGATCCTGCCGCCTTTCGCTGGCTGTTCCCCGCAACGCCGGCTATACAGGCTCCGGATGGTTCGAAGGAAAGCGTATCGCAACCTCCTACCCCAACATTCTGAGAGAATATTTCAAAAAGCAAGGCATCGCCGCCGACATCCACGAGATAGCCGGCTCGGTGGAAATTGCCCCTGCCGTAGGCATGGCCGATGCCATCTTCGACATCGTGTCCTCCGGCGGCACTCTCATCCAAAATGGGCTGGAGGAAGTGGTCCAGGTGCTCCGCTCTGAAGCCGTCCTCGTACGGAACCGGCACCTCAATGCGGAGAAACTGGCCGATATCGAGAAACTGCAATTCCGCTTCCGCTCCATCGTAGACAGCCGCGACATGAAATATGTGCTGATGAATCTACCCGCCGAAAACGTTGAAACCGCGGCCGCCCTGCTGCCGGGAATGCGCAGTCCGACCGTGCTGCCGCTGGCCGCCGAGGGCTGGTGCTCGCTACACGTGGTAATCCACGAAAATGAACTGTGGGAGAAGATTGAAAGACTCAAAGCGCTCGGTGCGGAAGGCATTCTGGTACTGGCACTCGAAAACATGATACGATAATGGAAATCATCAACAACCCCGACACAAGCACGTGGGACGTACTCACAGAACGTAATATCCCCGATGATGCCGCCATTTCCGAAAGCGTGGAACGGATTGTCCGCGATGTACGCAACGAAGGCGATGCTGCCGTCCGGCGCTACGCGCTACAGTTTGACGGGGCCGCTCTCACAAGACTGGAACTGACATCCGAAGAACGCGCCGCCGCGGCAGAGGGAGTGCGACCGGAAGTGAAGGCCGCCATCATGCAGGCCGCAAAAAACATCACGGCATTCCATAGTGCCCAGCTGCCCAAGACGATAGACGTGACCACGGAGCCAGGCGTCAGATGCCGGCAGCGCGCCGTGCCCATCCGCCGCGCCGGACTGTACATTCCGGGCGGAAGAGCCCCTCTTTTCTCGACAGTGCTGATGCTCGGCCTGCCCGCGAAGATTGCGGGGTGCGGAGAAGTGGTTCTCTGCACCCCGCAGAATGCCGCGGGGCACATTGCCGCCGAGATCGTCTATGCCGCAGACGTGTGCGGCATAGATCGCATCTTCCGCATTGGCGGAGCACAGGCCGTGGCAGCCATGGCCTACGGCACGGAAAGCATTCCCCGGGTGGACAAGATCTTCGGTCCGGGCAACCGCTACGTGACCAAGGCGAAACAACTGGTGACGGACACCGCCGCCATCGACATGCCGGCCGGACCGAGCGAAGTGCTCGTCATGGCTGACGACACGGCCCGGGCGGATTTCGTCGCGGCCGACATGCTCTCGCAAGCCGAACACGGACCGGACAGTCAGGCGATATTGGTATGCCGGAGCAAGACATTCGCCGAAGAGGTGGCCAACGAGGTGGAACGCCAGGCCGCACTGCTGAAACGGAGTGAGGCGGTGAAGAAATCACTCGCACACAGCCGCATCATTGTCTTCGGCCATCCGGACCGGATGACAGACTTCGCCAACGCGTATGCCGCCGAACACCTCATCATTTCCATGAAAGACCCGTGGAAGACGGCAGAAAAGATTACGGCGGCCGGCAGCATCTTCATCGGTAACTATTCACCGGAAAGCGCCGGCGACTACGCCTCCGGCACCAACCACACCTTGCCCACCAGCGGATGGGCCCGCTCCTTCAGCGGAGTAAACATAGACAGTTTCATGCGCAAGATCACCTATCAGGAACTGAGCCGCGACGGATTGGCATCGCTGGCACCGACCATCATCGCCATGGCTGAAGCCGAGGGGCTGGACGCCCATGCCGCAGCCGTCAAAGTGAGAATGGACCCTGCGGCTGGCTGACCCTCACAACACCCCATACCCCATGAAGAATCCCCTACAATACGTACGTCCCAACATTCTGGCCCTGTCCCCCTACTCCACGGCTCGTGATGAGTTCAAAGGAGGCGATATTTCCATCTGGCTCGATGCAAACGAAAATCCTTACGAAAACGGGGTGAACCGCTATCCGGACCCCCACCAGAAAGAATTGAAAGCCTGTATCGCCTCCCTGAAACGCATTAGTCCCGAACAGATCTTCATCGGTGGAGCGGGCAGCGACGAAGCGATAGACCTGGCATTCCGCATCTTCTGCGAACCGGGCAAGGACAATGCTGTGGCCATCGCTCCCAGCTACGGTGTATACAAGGTTGCGGCCGCCACAAACAATATTTCCCTGCGCGAAGTGCAGCTGGACACTGACTACGCCCTGCCCGCCGGACGTCTGCTCCAGGCTGCCGATGAACGGACCAAACTGATGTGGATATGCTCACCTAACAATCCCACGGGCAACGCCTTCGAGACCTCCCGGCTGGAAGCATTGGCCGAGGCCTTCGACGGCATGCTGGTGGTAGACGAGGCATACGTTGACTTCTCGCCGAAAGGTTCGCTGCTCCCCGTATTGGACCGCCATCCCAATCTGATCGTACTGCAAACACTGTCCAAGGCCTGGGGTATGGCCGGTCTGAGGCTCGGCATGGCCTTCGCGGCCCCCGCTGTGGCAGAACTCTATGCCCGCATCAAATATCCGTACAACGTAAACGGGCCCACCCAGGCGGAAGTGATACGGCGCATCGGAAACAGTGACGTGAAACCGCAGATAAAGGAAATCATCAGCCAGCGCGACCACCTCTCCCGGGCTCTCGCCTCAGCGGCGTGCGTGCAGAAGGTCTACCCCTCCGACGCCAATTTCCTCCTGATCCGAGTCAGCCGGCCCGCAGACATCTACGAGTATCTGGTGCACCACGGTACCATCGTACGCGACCGCAGCAACGTCTGCGGCTGCAAGGGATGCCTGCGGCTGACTGTCGGCACTCCTGAAGAGAACAGCCGGCTGATAGGGCTTCTGCAAGATTTCAGATAAGAATTCAATCCACCGTTTTCCATGACAACAAAAAAGAAAGCCATATTCCTTGACCGGGACGGCACCATCATCAAAGAACCTGCCGACGAGCAGATTGACTCGCTGGAAAAGCTGGAATTTGTTCCGGGAGCCATTTCCGCCCTGCGCCTGCTGACGGGACAAGGCTTTGAGCTGGTGCTGGTAAGCAATCAGGACGGTCTGGGCACACCGAGTTTTCCGGAAGAAACCTTCCAGCCCGCCCACGAAAAGATGCTGACCACACTGGCCGGCGAAGGCATCCGCTTCGATGACCAACTCATTGACCGCACCTTTCCCTCGGACCACGCACCGACGCGCAAACCGGGCACCGCCCTGCTGCACAGATACACGGACGGCTCCTACGACCTATCGGCCTGTTTCGTCATCGGCGACCGCCTGACAGACATCGAACTGGCACGGAACCTCGGAGCCAAAGGCATCCTCCTGCAAGAGGCCGAACCGGGCCATGAAGCCGTTGTCCGCGCCCGGCTGGAAGAGAACTGCGCGCTGATCACGCCCTCATGGGCCGCCATCGCGGAACATATCCGCCGTGCGGAACGCAGGGCCGTGGTAGTACGCACCACCCGCGAGACCGACATCTGCGTAGAGACCGATCTGGACGGAAAAGAGGAAAGCCACATCGACACGGGACTGAAATTCTTCGACCACATGCTCGACCAGATTCCCCACCATGCAGGCATCTCACTCTCCGTCACATGCCGCGGAGACCTTGAAGTGGACGAACACCACACCATGGAAGACGTGGCCATCGCCTTGGGAGAGGCCATCCGGACGGCACTCGGAACGAAAATCGGCATCGACCGCTACGGCTTTGTACTACCAATGGACGAAAGCCGTGCCCTGGTGCTCATCGACTTCGGCGGACGTGCCGACTTCTGCTGGGATGTGCCCTTCACCCGCGAGTACGTAGGTGACACGCCCACTGAGATGTTCCGCCATTTCTTCCACACACTCTGCACAGCGATGCAATGCAACCTGCACATCCGGGCACAGGGCGAGAACAACCATCATCTGGCCGAAAGCGTATTCAAAGCCTTCGCCCGCTCGCTGCGCATGGCCATCCGCCGCGATGTCTTCAGTTACGAACTTCCATCGAGTAAAGGAATCCTATGATAGCTATTATAGATTACAAGACCGGCAACCTGAGAAGCGTGGAAAACGCCTTGCGACGGCTGGGCGCCGAGTTCCGCGTCACGGCCGACGAACACACTATCCGTCTTGCAGACCGTGTCCTGCTGCCCGGAGTGGGTAGTGCGGGCGAGGCCATGGAAAACCTGCGCCGCGCCGGACTGCCGCAAATCATCCGCGACCTGCGCCGCCCTGTACTGGGCATCTGCATCGGCATGCAGGTAATGTGCCGCCACTCCGAAGAGGACGACACCGAATGTCTCGGCCTGTTCGACGCCCGTGTACGACGTTTCCATCCCTCGCCCGGTGTCAAAGTGCCCCACATGGGCTGGAACCGCATCGGCAACCTTGAGACACGGCTCTTTGAAAACATTCCGGGCGGCAGCTACGTTTATTTCGTCCACTCCTACTATCCGGCCCTCTGCCCTGACACCATCGCCACCGCCCGCCACGGAGAACTGTTCAGTGCCGCCCTGAAATATGAAAACTTCTATGGAACGCAATTCCATCCCGAAAAGAGCGGAGACACGGGCGAACAAATCCTTAAAAACTTTCTGGAACTATGATAGAGATCCTGCCAGCCATCGACATTATCGACGGCCGCTGCGTACGCCTGTCTCAAGGTGACTACGAACGCCGGAAGACCTACGACTCCTCACCTGTCGAGATGGTGCACCGCTATGCCGACTGTGGTCTGAACCGCATCCACGTGGTAGACCTGGACGGCGCCAAAGCCGACACTCCCCGCAACCTGGCCCTATTGGAAAAAATGGCGCTTATCAGCGGAGTCTCCATCGAATGGGGCGGCGGCATTAAGAACGAGACTTCACTACACGCCGTTTTCGAGAGCGGAGCCTCCTACGCCGTCGTCGGCAGCACCGCCGCAAAGCAGCCTGCACTTTTTGCCAACTGGCTGGAGCGCTTCGGTGCGGAGCGCATGGTGCTCGGTGCCGACATACGGGAGGGGAAAGTATCCGTTAGCGGCTGGCTGGAAAACCTGGATATGAGCATCGAGACACTCACCGAACGATTCCTCCCACACGGACTGCGTCAGGTGGTCTGCACGGACATCTCGCGCGACGGGATGCTGCAAGGACCGTCTGTCAGCCTCTACAAACGGCTGCAACAGAGCTATGACCAGGTGGACTTCACCGTCTCGGGAGGCATCGCCTCGATGGACGACATCCGCCGACTCGACAAGGAGGGACTGCGCAAGGTCATCGTGGGAAAAGCCATCTACGAGGGCTACATCACGCTGAACGAGCTGGAACAATGGGCCGCAGGACTGGACCGGTCGCTTTCATAAGGAACCCACAAAAATCAACCGAATAGCAGAATACAGAATTATGGTAGCCAAACGCATCATTCCCTGCCTTGACGTCAAAGACGGCCGCACGGTCAAAGGTGTCCGCTTCACCGGACTGACCGATGTGGGCGATGCCGTGGAACTGGGACGGTTCTATGCCCTCAATGGGGCGGACGAACTGGTATATCTGGACATCAGCGCCTCTGGTGAAGAACGTACCACCTTTACCCGTCTGGTCGAACGCATAGCCGACGGCATCAACATCCCGTTCACCGTTGGCGGCGGTATTGCCACCCCTGACGATGCCGCCCGGCTGCTCGACGCCGGCGCCGACAAGATCACCGTCAACAGCGCCGCTATCCGCACCCCGGAACTTATCGACCACATCGCCCGCCGTTACGGCAGCCAGTTCATCGTTGTGGCCATCGATGCCCGACGCAACGAGCAAGGCACATGGTACGCCGTCACTCACGGCGGAACTCGTGCCACCGACCGGGAACTGCTGGCCTGGGCCACCGAAGCAGAGGAGCGCGGCGCCGGCGAGATTCTCTTCACCTCGATGGACCACGACGGAACACGCGGAGGTTACCCCTGCGCCACCTATGCCCGGCTGTCCGAACGTCTGCACATCCCCGTCATAGCCTCAGGGGGAGCCGGTAACACGGACGACATCGCCGAGGTGTTCACCATTGGCGGAGCCGATGCCGCATTGGCAGCCAGCATCTTCCACTACAACGACACCACCATCGCCTCTCTGAAACGGCAACTGCACGCCCGAGGTATCGAGGTACGCATCTGACCCAGCCCCTTCCTCCTCACACCACAAAAAACTTTTCACCCTATGAACTTCTCCGATTTCGACCTTTCCAAATGTCCGGACGGCTTGCTGCCCGTCATCATACAGGATGCCGACACCCTGCGTGTGCTGATGCTCGGCTACATGAACCGCGAAGCCTTTGACAAAACTATGAACGAAGGCCAGGTCACCTTCTTCAGCCGCACCCGCCAATGTCTCTGGACCAAAGGCGAGACCAGCGGCAACAGACTCACCGTTGTCAGCATCTATCCCGACTGCGACAACGACACTCTGCTCGTCAAGGTGCGTCCGGCAGGTCCCGTCTGCCACCGGGGCACCACGGCCTGCTTCGACACTCCGGAGTCGGAAGGCTTTGTCCGCAGCCTGGCCCGGCTGGTACGGCAACGCCACCAGGAGATGCCCGAAGGCTCCTACACCACCCGTCTGTTCATAAAAGGCGTGAAAAAGATTGCCCAGAAGGTGGGCGAAGAAGCCACGGAGAGCATCATCGAAGCCGTAGACGGCAACCGCGATCGCTTTACCTACGAGGCCTCCGATCTGGTATTCCACCTGCTCGTACTGCTCGAAGAGATAGGCCTTTCACCCGAAGACATCGAACGTGAACTGCTGAAACGACACCGCTGAACGTAAAAAGTACACATACAAAGGAATCAACAGGGCACCAAGTCTTATTGGCTTTTACCGAAAACCGAACAACTATCCTGAATATTTACGACTAAGATAGTCTATAACCCGTGTGAATCTTAGAGCAGAAAAGACATTTTTGCCATTTCTTTCTATACAAAAATCAGGAATGCCGGAATTTTATTTATTACTGTCCGCTAAAATTTTGTTTATTTGAAAAATTAGGGCTGTCACCTATTGCAGGAGTCAGCCCTAAACAGTCGTACAAAACCCATGTGCAGAGTCCAAGGGTAAATGCAATATTAACAGATGTTGTTTGAATAAAAATTATTGCAAAGCCCATCCTTAATACAGAAAATATCTATAACTTTGTCTTCGGCAGCCATCGCTTATATTGCTCATAAACCACTGAATATCAAAATATAAAAAATACAAAAGATTTGCAAAATCACCAACTTCCATAACTACGTTCCTATCCCGAATTCACGTATATACTCCAAACAAGATCAATATGAAAATAGAATTATTTTATGAAGAAATCATCGACTATGTTGAACAGAACTTCTTGATTCGCCCGCAATTGATGTATGTTGATGAAAGAACGATTGACATCAAGTATAAGCCAAACAGATTCTTGCCAGCAATGTCAATACAAGTTCACATTGACAGTTGCAGAAAAGATGTGGTATGTCTCTCTTATGAGTGCAGTGTGCCCATGTCTATGATTATTTCCGGTGCCATCGGTCATTTGGGAAACAAGATACCCCAAGGATTTGAAATAAACACACCAAACAAACGTGTAGTATTGCACCTCGATCAAATAGACATCTTAGATAAGCCATTATCATACGTGGAATTAGAAACGATCTCACTTCATGATAACCATGTCGGAATTTCTGCCAGACTAAAATAAGCACAGTTTTTCGCACATCAGTGACAATCATATAATATTAACTCTAAAATGAAAAGATTATGACAACGATTGTATGTTTGACGATTCTGGTCTATTGCATTATGGGCAAAGACATACGTTCTCTTTTAAAGAAAGTGAAAGATGTTGACTGGAAAGGAAAAGGAGAAGAGTTGATGGAAAAGATAAAACCATACGCTCAGACCGTAGGACGTGCTACGGCAAGACCTTTGTTGCAGTTCTACTATGTCATGGTAAATGAAGCAACCCCGACTTTGGATAAGGTGCTGATATATGCTGCTATATTCTACACTATCTCACCTGTCAATTTGATATCAAGTTCTCTATATAAGCTATTAGGGGTTCTGGATGAAGGTGCTGCTATACTATACGTATATAAGAAAGTGAAGGAGAGGATAACACCAGAAATCGAACTGAAGGTGGAAAGCATCCTCGATGAGTGGTTCGGGGCAAGATACGAACTCGTTGAATAAATAGTATTGCAAATGAAAATTATGGAGGATGAGATGCCGCATTGTCGCATCCCATCTTTCATTTTATACGCGAGTTCGGGATAAATATGCCTTGTATGAAGCTATGAATTAAGCGATACCGCGATGCAGTCACGCCAATATCAGACTGTAACTGTATATCACAATGTGGCGCAGCATTTCAAAGGCACCTTTCCGGAACCGATACATATTTCCGGAAAGGTGCCCTCACTTGTTTCAAGACGTACCGGGTTCAGCCGATAGGCCGGCCACGATAGAAGTCAAGAATCTTGGCACGGAACAGATATTCGTAGCGGGCGGCAATACGCCCGTAGACAGCGTTGAGCCGCTTGATCCGCGCCTCGTCATACTCCGTAGAGCCGGCCTTGCCGTTCTCGTATTTTTTCTCCATCAGCCGAAAAGCCTCATCGGCCACGGATTCCGCCACCCCACTCTGCTCATATTTCCGCTCCGCCGCCACAGCGTTATACCAGGCCTGCTGTATCTCCTTGTACAGATCTTTGCAGGCCTGCTCCTGCTGCCACAGACTGTTTTCGTGCTCCAGACGGGCCTGGCGGACGGCATTACGCGTCTGGAAACGGTCGAACAGCGGCACGTTCAGGCTCAGGCTGATGCTGCGGTTGAAGTTGTCCTTCATCTGCCGCCCGAAGGGACTATGGTCCATGCCGCTCGTGGAATAGAAAGACGATCCCAGTCCGGCCCCAAGCGAGAGCGTAGGCCAGTAGCCGCTACGAGCTATGTCAATGCCTTTCCGGGCACTTTCGGCCCGCAACCGGAGGGCACGGACGGAGGGACGCACACCGACGGCCTGCTCGTAGATCTGCTGCGGACTGCCTGCCACACTGACGGGCACTTCCGCCGCAGAGGGCGGGACAACGGCCAGACTGTCCGGCGAGGGCATCTCGATAAGCTGGCTCAGATCGAGCAGAGCCAACCGGCGGGCGTTATCGGCCTCGGTGAGCGACAGCTCGTCCTGAGCCACACGGCTACGGGCTTCGGAAACCTCAAGACCGGATACCTTCTGCACGGCAAAGAGCTTTTCCACACGGTTGAGCTGGCTGCGGCTCAGTTCGCACTGCTCACGGGCCTGCATCTGCAACTCCTGCCGGTAGAGCACCTGCATGTAAACCTCGGCCACACGGATACCCAGATCCTCACGGACGCGCTGGAGATCGGCGGTGGCGGCTTCAAGGTCGAGCCGGGCCTGCTCCTTACGCGCCGGCAGACGGAAACCTGTGAACAAAGGCATCGAGGCGTTGG
Source organism: Prevotellamassilia sp. (assembly GCA_009775705.1). Classification (GTDB taxonomy): domain Bacteria; phylum Bacteroidota; class Bacteroidia; order Bacteroidales; family Bacteroidaceae; genus Alloprevotella. The sequence continues at coordinate 8,638 of VSQE01000034.1, read as the reverse complement.
CGCCGAAACCGGTGCTGCTGGTGTTGCGGCTGACGTAGGTATTGTCCGCCGTCAGTCCGCGACCGAAGTTGAACTGCTGTGAGGCATAGCCCGATACCTCGGGCAGACGGGCCTTGCGGGCATCGTCAAGAGAAACCTCGCGGCTCTTGCGCGCCGTCTCGTACTGCCGCACCTGCACGTTGCGTGCCACGGCATAGTCGATGCACTGGCGCAACGTCATGGGCTGCTGCGCCGCGGCAGGCAGGCCCAACAGGGCCAGAGCATAAAGAACGGTTTGTTTCATGGCTTACAGTTTTTGAATTTGATTGCCCCGCACCCGCTCGCCTTTCTTCAGGCCGCTCTTCACTTCGATGTTGACGCCGTTGCTCAGACCGGTACGCACCTGCCGGCGCCCGAAGGTCTGCGGCTGTTCCGTCTGGAGGACATAGACAAAGACACTGTCGCCACTGTATTCCAGCGCCGCCTCGGGCACAGCCGTGACACCGGCCACCCTTTCAAGCACAATCTCGGCATTGGCGCTGTAACCGGCACGTATTCTCACTCCGGCAGGCACCCGCACGGCGGCCTTGATCTCAAACTGGTTGGCCGAGTTAGTACCGGTAGACACCTTCGGGGCCACATATTCCAGACTGGCCGTAAATTCCTTTCCGGGCAAGGCTCCCACAGAGATCTTCATGGGCATGCCCTCGGCAAGGCGGGCCACTTCGGTCTCGTCGATACTTCCTTTGAAAACCAAATCGTTCATATTGGCCACGGAGGCGATGGTGGTGCCGTCGTTGAACGTATTGCTTTGGATCACGGAATTGCCCACCTTGACGGGCACCTCCAGAATGAGACCGTCAATGGTGGAGCGGATGAGCGTCGTGCTGTAATTGGCGGAACTGGCAGACACACCGTCCTTCACGATCTGAAGGGCGTCATCGGCGGTATTCTTCTCTTCCTCGGCCTGCCGGTAGGCCAAACGCGACTTCTCATATTCCTCGGCACTGATGAGCTTGTCCCCGTACAGTTTCTCCATACGTTCGAAATCCGTCTTGGCCTGCACAGCATTCAGACGGGCCAGACGCAGGCGGCTCTCGGCGGCATTCAGGGCCGACATCTCGGGAATGACCTTTACCTTGGCAATGACTTCCCCCTTCTTCACCAGATCGCCGGCCTCCTTGCACACCTCGGAGATGATGCCCGAAATCTGGGGTTTGATAAGCACTTCGTCGCGAGGCTCTACCGTTCCGGTCACGATGGCGGTGCGCTCCAAATTGTCCGTTACGGCCGACAGGAGTTCATAACGCACCTCCTCGGGCCGTGACTTGCGCCAGAGAAACACAAAGGTGCCGACGAAGATAAATGCCATCAGCACGATGGCAATGATTCTGATTGTCTTCTTCATACTATCTGTTTGGTTTAATTCTTATTGATTTCCAACTATAACTGAACAACGGATTCATTCGTCACGGATGGCCTCGATCGGCTTAATGGCCAACGCCCTGAGTCCCGGGGCCAGACCGGCCAGACAGCCCAGCAGGGCAACCACCGCCGCAGCTCCGAGAGCCATCCAGAACGAGACCTGAAAATTGACTTCGCCGATTTCGCTGCCCACAGTGGAGGCCTGCATGCCTTCGAGCAGGAGCACGGCCAGCGTGATGCCGGAAAGTCCGGCCAGAATGGTCAGCACGATGCTCTCGGCCATGATCTGCCCCAATATGCTCGACGGCCGCGCGCCGATGGCCCGGCGGATGCCAATCTCGGCCGTGCGTTCGCGGACGGTGACCATCATGATGTTGCTCACCCCGATGGCGCCGCTCAGCAACGTCCCCACGCCAATCAGCCAGACGAGAATCTCTATGCCGCGGAACAGGTTGTCCACCATCTGGAACATGGCTTCCATGTTGAACGTGAAAAGCGCCTGCGTATCGTCGGGAGCCAACGTATGGGCCGCGCGCAGCACATGCTCTATCTGAGGAACTATCTCCGTCACGGTAGTGCCTTTGTCCGTGGTAATGCCGATGGCTTCCACGCGGTCGCCCGTATTGTAGATGCGCTGCATGGTCGTGGCGGGGATGATGATGCTTTCCTCCGCATTGCCCATCACACCCACGGACGATGACATCTTGCTCACGCCTATCACCTGATAATAGACATCGTCCACGCACACGAAAAGCCCGCAGGGGTTCTCCACTGCTGGAAACAGTTCCTCGTACACGCGCTTGCCGATGACACAGACCTTGCGGTAATCACGCAGGTCTCCGTCGTTGATGAAACGGCCAACGGTAATGTGCGGAGCCTCTATCCCTACATAATCGGGCCGGACTCCTTTGAGAATTCCCGTGCGTGCCTTGTCGCGGTATTTCATCACCTTTCCCCACTGGGCCAGCATGGGCGTGACCGTGGCCACATGAGGCACCCGGCGCCGCAGCAGGTCCACATCGCGGTCCGTCAGGCTCCACGTGCGCCCCTGCCGGAAACCCTTGCAGGCCTTTCCGGTGGTATTGGCCATCACGAAGCAGGAGTTCTGCGCGAATCCGTCAAAGTTCCGGGCCATCCTGCGCTTCAGCCCTTCGCCGCCTCCCATCAGGAACACCAGCATAAAGATGCCCCAGAAGATGCCGAACGCGGTAAGAAAACTGCGCGACTTGTTGCGGGACAGCGTCTGCAATATTTCTTGTATCTTGTCGTAATCTATGATCATGTCTTTCCTCCTTCCTTTACCGGGCATTCAATGCCTCCACAGGCTTCACCCGCACAGCCTTCCGCGCCGGGACAAAACCGGCAATCAGTCCGGCCGCCACCAGCACTGCCAGCGCCTGCAAAGCTACCGGCATGTCCACCGTAGGGTCCTTGAACACTTCCATTTCCATGCCCGCCACCTTCACGGTCTGACTGCCGGCCACGACATTCATATACTCCGTGGCCGCCACGCCGGCTACCAGTCCGATGTAGCCGAAGAACGCGGTAATGATGACACTTTCCAGCAACACGGAACGCAATATCGAAGCCGGCCGCGCTCCGAGTGCCTTGCGGATGCCGAACTCGCGGGTACGCTCCTTGACGGTGATGAGCATGATGTTGGAGATGCCCACCACACCGCTAAGCAAAGTGAACAGTCCGACAATCCAGAGCGCCTTGCGCAACATGCCCATCGCCATGGCGCTTTCCTTCGCGCCGACAGACGTGTTCCACAACCACACCGCGCTCTCGTCCTCGGGATCGAAACGGTGACGGGCCGCTAAGGCACGGCGATAGTCCTTGTTAAAGGCCTCGCTGCTTTCCTGCCCGTCCACTCCGTTCACGCGGAGCATCAGCGACTGCACGTCCTTTCCCTTGTTATAGATGGTCTGCACCGTCGTGAAAGGTACATGCGCCTCCATGCTGCCCCACTGTCCGCGGTCCGAATAGATACCGATGACGCGGAACATGTTCCCGTCGGCCTTCAGCATTTTCCCGACCGCCTTGTCCACACCGCCGAAAAGCTCGCGGGCCGCCTTTTCGCCGATGACCATCACCTTGCGGCTGTTCACGAGGTCTGTCCGGTTGATGTAACGGCCGGCCACCAGCTTGACACGGCTCATGTCCCGATAGTCGGGAAAGACACCTTTGAACGAGGCAGACTGCACCTCCGTGCCGTTTACGACGGTCACGCCGCCTTGCGAATTTTCCGCCCCGACGGCCGTCACCCGGTCCGGGAAGTCGCGCCCCGACAGTTCAATGTCGCGGCGGTCAAACTTTATCTCACGACCGGATTCCAGTCCGCCGTAAGGGCGCGAGGTCATTCCCGGCCACACGCGCACCAGGTCCATGGCCCACTGTCCCGAGTTGTTCTCGAAGGCGTGTATGAGGCCATTGCCGGCCCCAAGCAGAACGATGAGCAGGAATATGCCTACGCTGACCGAAAGTCCCGTCAGGGCCGTGCGCAGTTTGTTGCGTTTCAGGCCGGCCCATATTTCCAGCAAAGAATCATACATATATGCTGTCTCCTCTCCTTTTTTTCATTTCATCAGTTCGCCGAACGGAGAGGCCGAGGGGTTGAGGTTCTCCTCCACCTCGCCGATGAGTCCGTCCTTGATATGTACAATCTTGTGCGTGCGGTAGGCCACGCCGCGCTCGTGCGTCACGACAACCACCGTCATGCCCTCATCGTTCAGGCGGGTAAGCAGCTGCATCACCTCCTCCGAAGTCTTGCTGTCGAGCGCTCCGGTAGGTTCGTCCGCCAGAATGATCTTCGGCTTCGTGATGATGGCCCGGGCAATGGCCACACGCTGTTTCTGTCCGCCGCTCAGTTCGTTGGGCATGTGATGCGCCCACTCTTTCAGACCCAGACGTTCCAGGTATTCCAATGCCAGCGCGTTGCGCTTGCGGCGCGACACTCCCTGATAATAAAGCGGAAGCGCCACATTCTCCATCGCGTTCTTGAACGGGATCAGGTTGAACGACTGAAAGATGAAACCGATCATCCGGTTCCGGTAGTCGGCCGCGCGGCTCTCGCTCAGGTTCTTCACCGGCGTGCCGCCCAGCGTGTAGAGTCCTTCGTCATAGTTGTCCAGAATGCCCAGGATGTTGAGCAGCGTGCTCTTGCCCGATCCCGAGGCTCCCATGATGCTGACAAACTCACCTTCCCCGATGTCCAGACTGATGCCTTTGAGCACATGCAGCGGTGCTCCGGCATGGTATGTCTTGTGTATGTTTTCCAGATGAATCATTTTCTCTGACATTTACTCTTGCCGTCAGGGGGTCAGCCGTTGACGACCGAACCTCCCGAACTGGTTTTGCGGGAAAACCTTCCCGTTACATTACATCTCACATCGGCTCCGCTCGATGCCTTCGCCTGGCCGGTTTCCGCTTTCAGACCGCCCGCATTGATGTCCGCACCGCTCGACGCATCGAAGTCCACTTCGCGTGCGGAGCCGCTCAGGTCAACATCCGCGCCGCTCGACACCTCGCAATCCACACGGCCGGCTTTCACCGCCTCTACCTTCACATCGGCTCCGCTGGAGGCCTCGCAGTCCAGGATGTCGGTCTTCACTCCGCTCAGTTTAAGGCTGGAAGCACTTGACGCTTCCAGCGACACTTCCTTGCACTGTATGGTACCTTTACCCGACAGCGAGGCCGCACTGGAAGTCTCGATCTCCAGTTTGCCATAGCGGTTCAATCCGTTGTGAAGCTCCACCGACGATGCGCTCGAAGCCTCTACTCCGCTCAGGTCCGGAGCATAGACCGTGACCACAGTTCTCGCATTCCTCACCTGCACGTTCCGTTTGTAACGCACGTTCAGTTCTCCATGCTCCACGGCGATGTCCAGCAAGGGATGGATGTTCTCGTCCGTCCGCACCTCTACCCTGGGCCGGCCAGGCTGCTGCACAAACACCAGCCGGATGGCCTGCGCCACGGATATTTCCTGGAAATCACCCACGGAGACATTCTTCGTCACCATCTTCCCGTTTCCCTTTACCCGTTTGTCCGATACAAAATCCGCACACGAGATCAACATGAAAACCATTGCCATCAGAACGGAATAACACAATCTTTTCATACTACTTTTCTTTTTATTTTTTAGTGATATACTGCTATGTCATAGCTGGGGCGCGGAACCCTGATCTTCCACAGAGCACCCCCCCAATTTATTATTTTTCAATGCGTTGACCACATCTTCCAGACTGATATCCAGCAGGGTCATCCGGCGTTGCAGCTCGGGCAGGTCGCCCTCGAAGAACTCCCGCCGGCGCGTATAAAGAATCAGCCGCTGAGCGTCTTCGGTGACAAAATAGCCCAGCCCGCGCCGCTGCGAGATGATGCCGCGCATGGCCAGCAGGTCGTATGCCCGCACCGTCGTGTTGATATTCACCTCGAACATCACGCTATACTCCCTCACCCCGGGCACACGTCCGTCGGGCGGGTACTTGCCCGAAATGATCTCGTCGGACAGTCGCTCCGCTATCTGCACATAAATAGGTTGTCCGTCCTTGAACTTCATGCTTCTTTTCTCTTTCTTAATTTCAACAAGGAATTATGCCGCGGAATGACCTGCATGTGCGACACCTGCCGCCACGACAGCCACAATCCGCCGGCTATCAGCACCACATTCCACACCTGCACCGTCACGTTGTCCAGGAACAAAAGATTTCTGAACCGGCCCATGTCGGCAATCAGCAATATCAACAGGGATGCCAGGAACAGTCCGAAAGCGGTCTTGACCAGCGCGTAACGCCGGAAAAGCGCGCTGCCCGTCAACAGCGCCACATACGAAAGGACGATCTGCGACTGATACCCGAGGCCTGAGTAGAAGAAATCTTCCGCATACGCTCTCCATCTGCTCTCCAGCTCCGGCAACAGCGAGGAATAGCCGTGGCCGAACAGAGGAAACACCAGCATGCGTGTGACATCGGCCAGCACCAGGGCCACAAGCAGGGCCACGGACCACAAGACACTGTAGACAAGCACCCGCGCCAGGAATTTTTCAAGATTCGTGGCCGGAAGCATCAGCCAGGCTATGCGCTGCTGCCTGGTGTAAAGATGGGAGAACGTAAGGCTCACGCCATACACCAGCAACACATAAAACGCTATCGAGACTGCCCAAACGGCACTCTCGAACATGGTCGCTTCATCGGGGTAGGTCCAGTGATCCACCACATCGGGTCCAATGCCATAACGGCTCGGAACATAAAAAACAGAGCCTATGCAGGCAAGGAACACCACATAGAACACGAGGAATTCCCTCAGGTGCCTGCGCCAGTTGCCCGCCAGCTCGTGGCCCAGCAACATCATGAAACGGCGAAAATCAAAGGATGGCATATTTTTCATTGTTTTCAGTTTGGATAAAATTAAGATTTCATTCGGGACGGCTACCGTTTTTCCCTAACAGATCCGGCCGCTGCAGCAAGGCGTTGAAGAGAAGTTCCAGATCGACCGGTGTGTCCTCTTCTCCGGCATTGGCCCGCACTACGCTGTTGCCGTGAACGGAAGGCTGCACATAGAGCGCGTCGGACGTATCCGTTCCGGCCGACCGCTCCTCAAAACAAAGAGCCTTGCCGATGTCCGTCAGCGGCATGTTCAGCAGCAGGCGCGTGCCGTCCAGCATCACCACGTGATCAATGAGCATCTCCACGTCCCTCACCTGGTGGGTGGAGATCACCAGGATGCGGTCGTCGGCCATGTGGCGCGAGATGACTTTGCGGAACTGGCTCTTCGAGGGGATGTCGAGTCCGTTGGTAGGTTCGTCCATCAGCAGCACGCGCGTTCCCGCCGCCAGAGCGAAACTCATGTAGACCTTTTTCTTCTGCCCCATCGACAACTGCCCCAAGCGCAACGTGCCGGGCAAGTCGAAATCGGCCAGACATCCGGCCAGCACCTCGCGGCTGAAACGGGGATAAAAACCTTCGTTGAGCGAGACGTACCGCTCCAGCGAAATGTCGGGCAGTTCAAACTCTTCGGGCACTAAGAAAATTTCCCGGAGCAGTTCCGGCCGCCGATCCTGCGGACACAACCCGTCTATCTCCACCCGCCCCTGCTGCGGACGCAACAGGCCGCTCATCAGATACAGAAGCGTAGACTTGCCCGTACCGTTCTTGCCGAAGAGGCCATAGATGCCGTTCGGAGCCAGTTGCAGACTGAAATCCTTGAAAATCTCAGAACCGCGGAGTCCATAGCCAAACGTTACATTCTTTATTTCCAACATTTTATCTTATAATTATAGTGTAACAGTTATGTAGTACACTGCAAATGTAGAGCAAATAGTTTTCTCCACCAAACAAAATCGGTATTTTTTGTCTGCCCGCCCCAAAAAACATCACGGGACGGGAAGAAACGAAGCCGACAGACCGACAGGCGGGAACTGCTAAAAAGAGCCCTGGTCGCTTCACGTTTAGCGGCGATAGGCCAAAAGGCTGTTTCGGGCCTAATGTAAACGTAGGTTAATTAACATTTGCTTTTCGCCCGCCGACGTTGTATATTTGCATCAGCAAAGTAGAAGAACCCTGAAAAGCCGCCTGACGGGCGGTTTTTTTCGTCACTTAACGTGAAAAAAACATCCGATCTTTTTAAAAAAAGGTCGGAACTTTTTTGAAAAACATACTATCTTGTGAAAAAAAGGTCCGTTTCTGGAGTTTTTCCGAAAAACTTTGATGTTAAACTTTCCGGAGATACGTTAAAGTCTGTACATAATTTTTTGAAAAAATTTCGGGACGCTCCCTCGCCAACCGGCACTCGGGAAATAAAAACAGGTCTGTCTTTTCCATACCTTCCGGAAGGAAAGACAATTAGCCGGCTCGCCTTTCTGATTACAAGCAAAAAAATCCTATCTTTGCAGTCAGAAAAAAACAATCCATACAAACCACATGAAAGAACTGGCATTAAAGTACGGGTGCAATCCCAACCAGAAGCCTTCGCGCATCTACATGGACGAGGGCGAACTCCCCATCCAGGTACTCGGCGGCCGCCCGGGCTACATCAATTTTCTCGATGCCCTCAACGGCTGGCAACTCGTAAGCGAACTGAAAAGAGCCACCGGCCTGCCCGCCGCCACCTCCTTCAAGCACGTCTCGCCCGCCGGAACCGCCGTGGGTCTGCCGCTCGACGAGACCCTGCGCAAAATCTATTTGGTCGAGGACACGGAAGGGCCGCTCGCGCCCGTCGCCTCGGCCGGTGCCCG